>JAFLBB010000010.1 GCA_017304135.1 Acidobacteriota bacterium
CGCGGAGGCGGGGGCGTTGGGCGAGGGGCGTGCCGGTGAGGCCTTCGGCGCGGAGGAGGGCGCGGTCAGCAAGGGCGACGAGGGGCTTGTCTTCGGCGGGTTTGGTGGACCAGAGCTCGACGCGTTCGCCCCCTAAGACGGACCAGGCGATGCCTTGGGCGGAGACGCCGGTGCGTGTGCCGGGGAAGTAAAAAGAGAGGATTTGGCGGGCGGTGGCGCCGCGTTCGGCGCGGGCTTCGGCGCCGGTTTGGCACATGCCGACGCCGTGGCCGGAGCCGTAGCCCTGGAGGCGGAGGGTGTCGCCTTCATCGGTGAGTTGGAAGAGCGTGCTGGGGACGGTGGTCCAGCCGAAGGCGCGGCTGAGGAGGAAGCGGAAGTCACTCGCTTCGATGCGGGCGGAGGCGGTTTGGAGGAAGTTGGCGCGGCCGGAGTGTTCGCGGGCGGCGACGCGGAGGGAGTCGAGCGACGAGAGGCCGAGGGCGCGGGCGGCGGCGGACTTGGGGACGCGCGTGGACCAGGCCCCGCGTTTGCGGGCGATGCAGGCGTCGTCGGTTTGGGAGATGAGGTAGGGCGCGGCGGCTCCCCAGACGGCTTTGGCGGAGGCGGTGACGCCGCCGCAGTGCTGGTGATAGAAGACCTCGGCGGGGCGGCCTTCAAACCAGACGAGTTCGGCTTCGGTGTCTTCAACGGCTTGGGCGATGGCGCGCGGGGGTTCGGCGAAGCGGATGTCCTGGCAGTGGGTGGTGTCGCAGTAGTCGAAACCTTGCCCGGAGTGGCGGCCTCGGTTTTTGACGGCGAAGGTGCGGGCGGCGATGGCCATGGCGCGGAGGGCTTCGCGCTGGCGCATGGAGTGGGCTTCGCCGGAGAGGGTGTAGTAGACGTAGTCTTCGAGGCGCATTTCGGCGACGGTGTGGACGCGGCCGGCGCGGGCGCTGATCTCGACGGTGGCGGGGATGGGGACGGGCTTGGTGCCGGGGGCGGCGAGTGTGGGGCGCGTGTAGCGAAGGGGCTTGGTGAGGGCGGCGGCGGTGAAGGTCTTGCCGTTGACGGTGAGGGATTCGGGCTTGAGTTCGGAGTAGAGAGAGATGCGGACGGTGTTGCCGCCGAGGGAGCGGGCGGTGGAGACGGCGGATTCGGGGGCAGCACCGCGCAGAGCTTGGAACGCCGCGCCGGCGAGGGGGGCGGCGTTGGATGCGCCACGGCCTTGTTCGAGGAAGACGACGACGACGATTTCAGGCTTGTCGGCGGGGGCCCAGCCGGCGAACCAGGCGTGGGTGTAGGTGCGGGAGGGTCCGGCGGTGGTTCCGGTTTTGCCGGCGACGGCGAGGCCCTTGATGCCGGCGAGCTGGCCGGAGCCGTATTGGACGGAGCCGGCGAGGCCGTTGGCGACGTGGCCGTCGAGAGTGCGTTTGGCGGCCTGGAGGGCGAGTTGGCGGTAGGCTTTGGCGAGTTCGAGGGGAGTGACCTTGAGGCCCTCTTCGCCAATCGCGCCGAGGGTGAGGTTCTGCGCGGCGTAGGCGGTGAAGCCGTAGCGCTGGAGGAACGAAGGAGGCGGAGCGAAGCGGAGCTGGTCAAAGAAAGAGTTGCAGGAGTAGGCGAGGGCTTCCGAGGGGCCGAGGGGGATGGCGGCGTCGGGGTGGGCGCAGTCGAGGGTGTGGCCGGCGGCGGTGAGCTTGCGGCGGCAGACCATGCGGGGGATGGCCGCGCCTTTGTGTTCCCCACTCCAGGCGAGCCAGGTGAAGGGCTTCAGCGTGGAGCCGGGGGCGGCTTTGCGGGTGCGGGCTTTGTCGAGCTGGAAACCGCCGAGGATGCGGCCCGTGGCGACATCCAACACGACGGCTGAGCCCGCCTGGGAGCCGAAGGCGCGCGCCAAGTCCGTATCGTAACTGGCGGCGCACAGTGGCAGGGCGCAGGCCAGCAGGCAGGTGAATCGCATTAGCGTCTCACGAGTGAATCGGGCGGTTGGCTCGCCAACTGTATGAGCGCTTCGAGCGTCTTGGCTCGTTGTTCGGGGGTGAGGGTGAGGTATTGGTGGCGGCCGGAGGGGGCGGGTGTGAAGGTGGTTTTGCCTTCGGCGTCGACTTCGATGCGGCCGGGGGAGGAGAGGCCGAAGTAGCCGCGTGTGGGGCGGACGGCGTAGAGGACAGAGGTGAGATCCCAGGTGGGGCGGTCGTAGGGCATCTTCATGTAGTGGCGGTAGGCATCGACGACGGGGTGGTGGGGCGCGTAGTTGTAGTCCTGCTCGATGCTGGCGGCGGGATAGCGGATGGCGTCGCCGATCTCCCAGCCGGACGCGACGATGGGAGTGGGCCAGTCGCGGAAGAGAGCGGTGGAGGCGGGGAGGTCGATTTTGACGTTGTACTCGGCTTTGCGTTCGACGCCGGGTGCGGGAAAGTGGCCGGCCATGGTGGAGAGGAGGCGGACCTTTTTGGCGATGAGGTCGCGCGCGCCGGGGAGGGTGAGGAGCTTGGCGAGGTTCGTGGAGAAGCCGACCTGAACGATGACGACGGAGGCGTCGGGCTGGGCGGCGAGGATTTTGAGCAAGAGCGGCGCGGCTTCGGGGGCGTCGGCGCCGTTCGTGATGCGGCGCGGATAGAGGAGCAGACCGTGCTCGTCACGGCGCTCGGAGGGGACCTGGATCATCGGCGCGTCTTTAGGCGTGGGGCCGTTCTTCACGACGCCGATGGGCACGGAGCCGCGTCCGTAGAAGTGATTGACGAGATCGACGTAAGGGGCGGCGTAGCGGTTGTCCTTGGTGAGGGTGACGGCGAGCAGCTTCGCTTCGCCACGCGATTCGAGGGCGTGGATGACGGCAAGGGCGAGGGCGTCGTCAACGTCGTTGCCCATATCGGTGTCGAAGATGAGGCGGACGGGCGCGGCGAAGGATGTGGCGGTGAGGGCGAGGGTGAGGGCAAGTGATAGGGCGGGGGCGCGGAGCCAGGCGGGAAGCAGTCGCACAACTGACATGGTAGTGGGTTCGCGGGGGGCTTGCTGGCCGGGAGAGTTCACGCGGCGCTGGGCTGCGGGGCGCGGTGGCGGTGTGCTTCGATCGTGGGGAAACGCGCGGACTGGGTGGAATGCTGTTCAGTTTGGGTTTGGACGGGCAGTAGGACCTGCTTGCTCGATTCGCGGTGGTTGGACGTGCGGACATCTGATACTCTATCGAACCTCCTCGATTCGCGGATGGACAATTTCCTAATTTGCCCAGTGAATTGACGGGCCTTGGCATCCCACCCCAACACCACGTTGTCTTCGAACACCGCGACCATGTGGTAGCGGTGGTGGTTACGACCGGTTCAATGGCATGACCGGCCACGCAGGCCCCCGCAAGACGGCAATTGCGACCGCGGTCCGCGCCGCCGGTTCGTCGTTTGAATGGTTGGCTGCGTCATTCTGTCGCTGTTGAGCCCAGGCTGGCGAGAAGTTCGTCGAGTTGGTCAAGCGCCTCAGGCAGCGCGCCCGTCGATCCGGAGTTGGCGTCAAGCGCTTCCTTCGAGGGATAGAGATCGTGCACCACTACCAACGTTCTGCCGGCGTTTTCCTCGAAGGTCACCGTGGTGACGGTCATGCCGCCATCGCCTTCCTCGTTCGTCCAAACGAGACGAGAATGGGGTGTCACTTCCAGGTACTTGCCGAAGAACTCCATGGTCGAACCCTGGTGGCTAAAGACCAAACGGTACCCGCCTCCCACACGAACATCCATCTCGCAGGAAAGCAGGTTCAGACCATACGACTTTGGCACCCACCACTGCCGGAACAGTTCTGCCTTGGTCCACGCCTCGAACACGAGGCGCGCCGGACCGTTGACGGTTCGTGTAACGACGAGTTCGCGCTCGGACCTCCGTTCCACCGTCGTGTGGTTCTTCGTTGCGGCGGCTTCACTTTCTCTTCTTTCGTCCATCGGCTCTTTCCTTTCGTTTCAATTCCTCAACAACGTTGTCCAACTCGTCAAAGCGTGCGCTCCAGAGCTGGCGGTACTTTTCGATCCACTCCGCCTCTTCTTGCAGGCCGCGCAGGCCGAGCCTGCAGGTACGCACGCGTCCGACCTTCTCCGTGGTGACGAGCCCCGCCTGCTCCAGGACGCCGACATGCTTCTTCATGCCCGTGAGGGTCATGTGGAACCTCTGGGCAAGCGCCGTGATCGAAGCGTCCGCACGCCCGAGTTGCTCCAGAACACCGCGCCGGGTGGCGTCAGAAAGTGCGCCAAACGAGGCATCGAAATTGGCCTGGACACACTGAACCATATGGTTCAGTGTACAACGTGGAGCGATGGCCTGCAATGGAAAACTGAGCGCCAGCTGGGTTGCCGGCCATTCGCTGCCCTCGCGGTCCGTCGCGCCGCCGCAATCTGAATGGTCGTGTGGCTAGGCGTGTTCGCCGTCGAGATAGGCGCGACCGGCGCGGGCGATGGCTTCGAGGAAGCGCAGGCCATCGTGCATGGTGCCGGTGTCGAACTGCGAGCCATCGTGATCGGTGGCGTTGCTGAGGACGGCGACGGTGGCGACGGCGGCTTGGCGGGCGATGCCGAAGGCGAAGAGAGAGGCGGCCTGCATTTCGACGGCGAGGACGCCCTGGCGGGCGTGGTCCTGGAGCTGCGAGGGGGTTTCGCGGTAGGGCGCATCGGTGGTCCACACGGGGCCGGCGTGGACTGGCCAATTGGTGGCGGCCAGTTCGCGTTGCAGGCAGCGCACGACGGCGGCGTCGCAGCGGGCTTCGGCTTGGGGGGCGAGGTAGTGATAGGAGGTGCCCTCGTCGCGAATCGCGGAATCGGCGACGACGAGACAGGGCAGGGGCAGGTTGGGTGAGATGCGTCCGGCGGAGGTGAGTCCGGTGAGGAAGCGGACTCCGGCGGCGTGGAGTTGTTCGGCGATGAGGACGGCGTAGGGTCCGCCGATGGTGCGGGCGATGATGCCGCAGCGCTGGCCGGCGAGGTTGATTTCCCACAGGGTGGTGTGGAAGCAGGCCCACTGCGGGCAGGGGGTGGCCTTGCCTTCGCGGACGAGCCAGTCCGTGAGGTCGCCGTCGAATTCGAGGATGCAAATATCGGGGATCGTGCCTGGCTGGAGGCCGCGCGATTGGCGGACGTCTTCCATCAAGCGCTCGGGGGTGAAGGCGGAGGGCTCGTGGAGGGGATGCCGCAGGAGCGGGCAGGGATCGCGATCGGGCATTGCTAGTGCGATTCCACGGCGCAGAAGCAGTAAAGGAATTGCTGCTGGGAGCCCCAGGGGGTGTCGTGGATCTCGTGGCGGCTTTCGAGGAGGCGGAAGCGGGCGCCGAATTCGCCGTGGAGGGAAGCAGCATCGTAGCGCCGCACTTCGAGGCCGCTGCACTTGAGCGGGCCATCGGGGCCGAAGGTGCTGACGATGACGTGGCCGCCGGGTTTGACGGCGCGGGCGACCTGACGGACGTAGGCTTCGCGCTGGGCGGGATCGGTGAGGAAGTGGAAGACGGCGCGGTCGTGCCAGACGTCGAAGGCGCGTGCGGGGAAGGCGACGGTGTTGACGTCGGAGGCGATCCAGCAGACGCGCTCGGCGTCGGCGCCCAGGCGGGCCTGGGTAGCGGCGATGGCTTTGCTCGAGATATCGAGAACGGTGATGTCGGAGTAACCGCGAGCAAGCAGGTCGTCGACGAGGGTCGAAGCGCCGCCGCCGACGTCAATGATGCCGGCGTCGAGAAGGGGCGCGGCGCGCTCGATGAGGGTGAGCGAGGTTTCCAGATGAGGGCGGAACCAGCTCACCTCGTGGGCGGCTTTGGTGGCATACACGTTTTCCCAGTGAGTTTGGGAGTCCATAGCCGGTATTGTAACGCCGGGGGCGTGGCCCGCCGCGGGCGCTAGAAGCTCAGGCGGAGGCCGAAGCGGAAGACGCGTTCGTCGATGCCATCGCGGCCGGTGCTTTGCAGTCCTGTGATTTCGGTGTACCCGCCGAGGTTGCGGATGGAACCGTCGGGATTGAGTTGAAGGTTGGAGACGTTGGTGCCGGGGTTGGCGAAGTGAGGCGTGTTGGTGAAGTTGAACGCCTCGGCGCGAAACTGCATCCTCCAGCGCTCGGTGATGGCGAACTCGCGGAAGAGGCCGGCGTCAATGTTGACGATGCCGGGGCCGAGCAGCGAATTGAAGCCGGCGGTGCCGAAGCGGGCATCGGTGATGGGGCGGTAGGCGAAGGGATCGAAGTAGGAGAGGCCGCGGCCGGCGCCGCCGAGGATCTCGACCTTGTCCTTGACCTGATCGGCGCGCTGCGAGCTGCCGACGGCATTGAGCGAGGTGCTGCTGGCGCTGACGTAGAACGGCGTGCCGGTGGCGGCGGTGAAGATGCCGTTGATCTGCCAGCCGCCGGCGAGTTTGGAGGCGATGCCGGAGGTGGCCCATTGGCGGCCTTTGCCGAAGGGCAGGGCCCAGGTGGAGTTGATGATCAGGTTGTGGGGCTGGTGGAAGTTGCTGACGGATCTGTTGAGGCTGTAGTATTCGGGAATCTGAATCGCGGCGAGCCCGTCGCTGTTGTCACTGCAGCAGATGCCGATGGACTTTGACCAGGTGTAGGAGATGCCGAGTTGGAGGCCACCCGAGAAGCGGCGTTCGAGGGAGGTTTGCAGGCTGTCGTAATGGGAGTTTCCGATGGGAGCGGCTTCGCGGGTTTCAGCGGTGCGGCCGAATTTGCGGGCGAGGATGCGACCGGCCTGACCGCCGCCAACGGGGGCGTAGTTCAGTTCGCGGAAGCCAATCTGGTTGTTTTGCCGTGTGGCAACATAACCAGCCTGAGCGACGAAGCCCCAGAAGACGGACTTCTGGAGGGTGAAGTTCCAGCTTTGGACATAGCCGCGTTCGAATTTCGTGCCGAGAGAGTTGGCGGCCACCTGGTTGCCGATGTCGACGATGCCGCTGCCGAGATTGGGCTCGGCGATGGTGGGGATGCCGTCGCGCAGGCGTCCGGCGGGGGTGAAGGAGTTGGCGCCGTTCACGTTGAGCACGACGAGCATGGGGAAGTTGGTGCGCATGGGGCGGGCGAGGCTGTAGGGATCGATGGTGATGCCGTAGCCGGCGCGGACGATGAAGTTGTCGGTGGCGCGCCAGGCGATGCCGAGGCGGGGGGCGAAGAGGCGTTTGCTTTGCGCGACGCCGCAATCGGTGGGAATGTTGCCGACGCCGCAGACCTCCATCTTGTTGGTGTCGGCGTTGTAGCGTTCGAGGCCGCGGCCGGCGCGGGTGGGCATGGGGAAATATTCCCAGCGTGTGCCGAGCGAGACGGTGACGCGGCGCGTGGCTTGCCACTGGTCGCGGATATAGAGGCTGTGCATCCAGGTGCGGACGTTGTATTCCTCCGGGACCTGGAGTGTTCGGCCGAGGGCGCTGGGGGCGCCGAGCAGGAAGGAGGCCCAGGAGTTGAACTGGTTGGTGGCCGGGCCGCCGCTGAGTGTGGTGGGGCCGCCGGAGAAGGTGAAGCCGCCGGCAGGTCCGTGCAGCGCGCCGACGAATTCAGCTTGCGTGTGGTTGATCTGCTGGTGAGAGCTGTCGAAGCCGAAGCGGACGCTGTGGGAACCGCGCGTCCAGCTTGCGTTGCCGACCCAGTTGAAGCGCGGGTCGCGATTGAAGAAGGGGCGCGTTGAGTTGCCCTGCGCACCCATGGTGAGGTAACTGGAGACGACGAAGCGCGGGAAGCCGCTTTCGAAGAAGCGTGTGCCGTTGGTGCCGGGGATGCCGAGGAGTTCCTGGCCGAGGTTCTTGCCGAGCACTCCTTCGACCGAGTTGGCGTCGTAGGCGGTGTAGCCGAAGTTGCCGTCGAGGATGAAGTTGGGGGTGAGGACGTAGGTGGCGCCGAAGGCGGCGTTGCCGGTGGTGCCATAGGTGGGTCCGGCGACGGAGGCAGCGCTGAAGTAGGGTACGCCGAGCAATTCACCTAAGACGCCGGCGCTTTCGAAATCGTGATCCTGAATGCCGCCGCGACCGAACATGGTGAGCTTGGTGGTGGGGTTGAAGTTGATTTTGCCGTCGAACTTTTTGGAGTTGAAGAAGTAGTCGCCCTGGGCAAAGTAGTTGGCGGTGAGGAGGCTGGGGTTGTTCGGTTGCAGCAGCATGTTCTGGATCTTGAGAGCCACCGGATCCATGCGCGACTGGGGGATCTGCTGATTGGGAAATGCGGTGCGGGCGGTGCCGTTGGCGTTGCCGGTGAGGGGGTCGTAGATGAGAGTGGGCGAGGCGGACATGTTGCCGCCGCGGATGTCGGCTCGGGGGAGGGTTTCCAGGCGCGAGGCGAACTGGCGGTCCCACACCTGCTCGTAGCTGCCGAAGTAGAAGAGCTTGTTTTTGATGATGGCGCCGCCGAGGGTTCCGCCGGCCTGGTTGAAGATGGCCTTCGGTTTGTTTTGTCCGGCGGGCAGGAAGAAGGGCTTGGCCTTGGTGGCGTTGCTGTTGTGGTACTCAAAGAGCGAACCGTGGAGGTCGTTGCTGCCGCTCTTGATCTGGACGTTGATGGCGGCGCCGCCGGCGAGTCCGGTTTCCGCGTCAAAGGAGTTGGAGGTGATGTTGACGGCTTCGATGGATTCCAGCGCGGGGGTGTAGCCGGGCAGGTGGGGGAGCCAGATCTGATTGACGCCGGCGCCTTCGATACGGACGGCGTTGGAACTGCGCGAGGTGCCGTTGACGTTATAGAGGGCGGCACGCGAGGGATCGACGGAAGGTCCGTTGCCGTTGCGCGGCGAAGAGAAGCCGGGCAGGGTCTTGAACATCTGCGTGTAGTTGCGGCCGGGCGGCAGCGGGGCGCTCTCCAATTGCTTGGAGGTGATCTCGGCGCGGACTTCGGCGCGGTCGGTTTGCAGCACGGGCGGGGCGGCGGAGACGTTGACGGATTCGGCAACGGTTCCCACGGCGAGCGTGGCATCGACGCGCGTGGCGGCGTTTGCGGAGACCGTTACGTTCTTCGTGGAAAAGGTGGTGAAACCGGTTTTCTTGACGGTGATTTCGTAGACGCCGCCGGGGACGGTAGGAATGAGAAACTGACCGGATTCATTGCTGCGAGCGGTACGGGTGAAGCCGGTTGCGGTTTGCAGGACGGTGATTTCGGCGTCGGGAATGGCGGAGTCGGAGGCATCCTTGACGTTGCCAACGAGGGAACCGTAGAGGACCTGCGCATTGGCTGTGCTGCCGAAGAGCAGGACCGTGAGAACACCCAAAATGAAGCGGTTCATGCGAACCTCCCTTTGATAGTGGGGGGAAGCATATCATGGAGGTGGAGGCTTGTTAACCAAATTGACATTAAATCGTCACAATGCAGTAACGATTTCACATCCGCTCGCGGGGCGCAGTTGAGTAACATGGAGGCTGGGGCGAAGGAACGGCGATGCAGACTATCTTCCATGTCGACATGGACGCGTTCTTCGTGTCGGTGGAGGAGGTGTTCGATCCGTCGTTGAAGGGGAAGGCGGTGGTGGTGGGTGGTCCGGCGAATGCGCGGGGGGTGGTATCGGCGGCGTCGTATGAGGCGCGGAAATTTGGGGTGCATTCTGCGATGCCGCTGCGGACGGCGTATCAGAAGTGCCCGCATGCGATCTTCCTGAACGGGCACCGGGAGCGGTATGCGGAGTATTCGCGGAAGGTGGAGCAGGAACTGCGGGCGTTCACACCGCTGGTGAATATGGCGTCGATCGATGAGGCGTATCTGGATGTGACGGGGACGGGGCGGCTGCATGGTCCGCCGCTGGCAGCGGGACACAAGTTGCATGAGCGTGTGCGGCGGGCGACGGGGCTGAACTGTTCGATTGGGATTTCGACGTCCAGGTTGGTGTCGAAGATCTGCTCGGATCAAGCCAAGCCGAACGGCGTGTTGTGGGTGGTGCCGGGGACGGAGGCGCGGTTTCTGGCGCCGCTCGATGTGCGCAAGATTCCTGGGGTGGGCAAGAAGACCGAGGAGGCGCTGCACCTGTGCGGCATCCGCAAGATCGGCGACCTGGCGAAGCTGGATGAGGAGTTTTTAGAGAGGCGCTTTGGCAAGTGGGGACTGGCGCTGGCGGGCAAGTCGAAGGGGCTGGATGCGGGCGGCTGGTTTGACTCGTCGTTCATTGAGGCCGAGGATCCGAAGTCGATCAGCCACGAGCACACGTTCGATGAGGACACGGCGGAGCGGGGGCGGCTGATTGCGACGATTGCGCATTTGAGCGAGATGGTGGGGCGGCGGCTGCGCGACCACGGCTTCTTTGCGCGCACGGTGCAGATCAAGCTGCGCGACGAGGAGTTTCACACGATCACGCGGGCGCATACGCTGGCGCAGGCGTCGCAGTTGGACACGGAGATCTTCGCCGAGGCGCGGGCGTTGTTTGAGAAGAATTGGAACCGCAAGCCGGTGCGGTTGATCGGCGTGCACGCGTCGAATCTGGAAGAGAGCGAGGGGCAGGCGAACCTGCTCGATCAGGGGACGAAGGATCGCTGGCGGGCGGCGATGTCGGCGGCGGACCGGTTGCGGGAGAAATTTGGAGACGACAGCGTGTCGCTGGCGGCGGGGCTGCAGGGGCGGTTCCGCCGCCGCGTGGATGAGACAAGCACGCAGCGGCTGGAACCGGAGAAAAAGGACAAGCCTAAGAGTTCGGGTTAGAAGTTGACGGCTAGAAATTGACGATGGACGCGAAGCCGACCGGGTCGAGGCTGGCGCCGCCGACGAGGGAGCCGTCGATATCGACCTGCGCCATGAGGCCTTTGACGTTGTCGGGCTTGACACTGCCGCCGTAGAGGATGCGGACGGCCTGAGCGGCGTCCTTGCCGTACTTGGCTTCGACGAGCGAGCGTATGCAGCGGTGGGCGTCGGCGGCCATTTCGGGCGTGGCGACCTTGCCTGTGCCGATGGCCCAGACGGGCTCATAGGCAATGACGATCTTGGCGAAATCGCCGGCCGAGAGCGGGGCGATGCCGCCGGTGAACTGCGTGCGGAGGACGTCTTCAGTCTTGCCGGACTCGCGCTCTTCGAGGCGTTCGCCGACGCAGACGACGGGGAGAAGGCCGGAGGCCAGCGCGGCCTGGGTGCGCTTTAGGACCGTGGCGTCGGTTTCGCCGAAGAACTGGCGGCGTTCGCTATGGCCGATGATGACGGCTGAGCAGCCGGCGGCCTTGATCATGGGAGCGGAGACCTCGCCGGTGAAGGCGCCTTCCTTGGTTTCCCAGAAGCAGTTCTGCGCACCGACGGCGACGTTGCTGCCGGCGGTGGCGCTGACGGCAGCGGCCAGGTCGACGAAGGGCGGGCAGATCAACACATCGGCGTGTGTGGAGGCCGACACCAGCGGGAGGAACTTTTCGAAGAACTCCGCTGTCTGGGCCGGGGTCTTGAACATTTTCCAGTTGCCGGCCATCAGCGGTTTGCGTGCGCTCATGTACTCTCCTTACTTGTCATAGCCTGCGCGATGGGTGCGCGGCAGGCGGCTTACTTCTTGGGAAACTCGATGCCCAACACGGCGGCAAGGCGTCCGGCGATCGACAACATGTCGATCTCGGGCAGACGTTCGCGCTTCACGCCGGGACCCCAGAGCGCATACGTGGCGCGGTAGTCCTTGCGGAGCGGCCAGTAGCCGTGGGCGCCGCTGACGGCGCGCGGTTCCGGCTTGCCGAACTGCACGTGTTCCATCGGCTCAAAGAGGAAGCTCCCTTTCATTGTCGGCCATAAGCGGTCGATCTCGCCGGAGGGGATTTCGCGGCCGAGGCCGTAGGCGGATTCGCCGGTGTGGCGGCGAAGGAGGGCGGCGACGGCGGGGTCCTTCGTCCAGGCGAGTGTGCCGCGGAGGGTGAGTTCGCCGGTGAGTCCTTCGCGGGCGAGGAGTTCGCGGGGATCGGCGAGGCGGTCGACGCGTTCGAAGCCGTGGTCGCTGACGAGGGCGAGGCACATGTCCTTGGGCAAAGCCTGCATCATCTGGCCGATGAGTTCGTCGACGTATTCGAGCTTGGCTTTGGAGCGCTTGGAGAAGGGGCCGGCGGCGTGGGCTTCTTCGTCGTGATCAACGAGGTGGAGGAGGATGAGGCCGGGCTTTTCGCGCTTCAGGAGATAGAGCGTGGCCAGCGTGCGCGTGCGGTCGTCCATCCATTCCTGGGGGAAGGAGGGATACTCGGCGGCGATGCTATCCATGAGGCCCGGTGTAGCGTGCTTTTCGTGGGCCTCCATATCCATGCCGGCGCCGCGGCGTTCGAAGACCTCGGGGATGTTGAAGTCGATGGCGGCGTCGACAGTGACGGGCCATTCGACGGCCGCCGTCTTGATGCCTGCCTCGCGGGCGGCGTCGTAGAGCGGGGTGGCCTTGAGGTATTTGCGGAACCAGTAGCGGCCGCCGCCTTCTTCCTTGGGGCGGTCGTTGTTGAGGATGCCGTGGACGTCGGAGGTGACGCCGGTGATGAGGGTGGTGTGCGAGGGCCAGGTGACGGTGGGGACGACGCCGGCAACGCCATCGGCCCAGGCGCCTTCGCGGGTGATCTTGCGGAGATTCGGAATTTTGAGTCCCAAACTGTCGGCATCACGGAGGTAGCGGTGGTCGAGTCCGTCGACGGAGATGACGAGAAGCTTGCGGGGCTTTTCGGCGGCGGCTGCGACAGCGGTGGCGAAGACGCCGAGACCGAGACGGAGGGCGTTACGGCGCGAGAGCGGGGAGGAGACTGGTTCCATGTTCGATCCTGGTGCCGAAGTTGCCGGCCACGGTTTGGCCGATGTCGGCGAGGGTTTCGCGTGTGCCGAGGGCGGCGCCGGGCTTCACGCGCGCACCGCAGGCGAGCAGCGGCACGTACTCGCGGCTGTGGTCGGTGGAAGGCGTGGTGGGGTCGCAGCCGTGGTCGGCGGTGAGGATGAGGAGGTCGTCGGGGTGCATGCGGGCGAGGAGTTCGGGCAGCCACGCGTCGAACTCTTCGAGTGCGGTGGCGTAGCCTTCGACGTTGTTGCGGTGGCCGTAGAGCATGTCGAAATCGACGAGGTTGGTCCAGAGCAGGGCGGCGGTTTCGCCGTTGAGTTCGTCGAGCGCTTCGAGGGTTTTCACCATGCCGTCGGCGTTGGTTTTGGTTTTGACGTGGGGTCCGATGCCACGGCCTAAGAATACGTCGTAGATCTTGCCGACACTATAAACAATGGGTTTCGGATTGGTGGCGGCGAGCTGATCGAGGAGCATGCCGCGGCGCGGGGGCGTGGCGAAATCCTTGCGATTGGAGGTGCGGGTGTAGGCGCCGCTGGAGCCGAGGAAGGGGCGGGCGATGACGCGGCCCACCTCGTGGGGACCGGTAAGGATGGCGCGGGCGGCTTCGCACATGCGGTAGAGCTCGGGGATCGGGATGACCTCTTCGTGGGCGGCGATCTGAAAGACGCTGTCGGCTGAGGTGTAGACGATGGGCTTGCCGGTGCGGACGTGTTCGTCGCCGAGCTCAGCGATGATCTCGGTGCCGCTGGCGGGCTTGTTGGCGAGCCAGCCGCGGCCGATGGCGCGCTCGAAGGCGTCCATGACGTCCGGCGGGAAGCCGTGCGGATACATGGGCAGGGGTTGGTCAAGCAAGATGCCGGCCATCTCCCAGTGTCCGGTGGTGGTGTCCTTGCCGGGAGAGCGGAGGGCGATCTTGCCGTAAGCTCCGGTGGGGGCGGCGGCGGGAGCGAGGCCGGCCAGGGGCTTGATGTTGCCGAGGCCGATGCGGCAGAGGTTGGGAAGAGCCAGGCCGCGGTGGCGGGCGATGTTGCCGAGGGTGTCGCTGCCTTCGTCGCCATAGGCAGCGGCGTCGGGCATCTCACCGATGCCGACGCTGTCGAGGACGATCCAGATGATGCGGCGGTAAGGGGCCATGGCGGACCTACTTTTCGGCGAGCGCCTGTTGGATGCGGTCGCTCAGCATGTCAGTGAACTTCTCCATGATGTAGCCGTTCATGCGCGCGGAGACCTCGCCTCGGGTGTTGAAGACGACGGTGGTGGGAATGGAGCTGACGCGGAGGAGCGAGGCGAGGCCGTCGTCGAAGTAGACGGTTTTCTTCCAGCCGTTCTTGTCGAGGAAGGGCTTGACGAGGGAGCGGTCCTCGTCGGTGCTGAGGTTGAGGAAGACGACATCGGGGTTGGAGGCGAAGCGCTGCTTCACGGCCTCGTAGAGGGGCTGCTGGGCGCGGCAGGGGCCGCACCAGGTGGCCCAGAAGTCGATGACGACGACCTTGCCGCGGAGCTTGGCGAGCTCGAACTTTTCGCCACCGAGACCGCTGATGGTGAACTCCATGGGCTCGCTGACGAAGACGTTGGGGTCGATGGCGCGAAGGCGGGTTTTGCGGTCATCGATGGCCTTCTTCACGCGATCATAGGCGGCGAGCAGGTGTTCGCCCAGGGCTGAATCGGAGATTCCGGCCTTTTTCTGCCATTCGGCGAGACGGGCGCGGTCCTTGGCGCGGCCTTCGGATTCGGTCTGCTCGCTGGTGAGCATGAAGGCTTCGCAGAGGTGGGGGACTGCCTCGGCGGTCTTCCCTGCCCTGTCGAGCCAGCGGGCGAGTTCGCGGGCGGACTCGGCGGAAGGGGCTTCGGCGAAGCTCTTGCGGGCGAGTTCGATGGCTTCGGCGGGTTTGCCGAGGTTGCCGGTGGCGCGGCTCTGGTAGACGTAGGCTTTGCCGAGCAGGATCTGGCGCTGCTCCCACTGCGCGGCGGCGCCGGGAGTGCCCGGCGAGAGTTCGGCCTGGGCGCGGACGGCGGCTTCCAGTTTCTGCGCGTATTCGAGGGCGCGGCGGGCGTTGGCGGCGTCATCGGTGGAGAGCAACTGGCGGGCAACGCGTTCGAGCAGGTCGGCGTTGGTGGTTTCGCGGGCGAGCACGCGTTCTCCATAGAGGACGGTGCGGCGCCCGTCGCGCAGTTCGATGCTCGCCTTGACGAGGGCGCGCTCGAGTTCGGGGCGCTGGATGGTTTGCGGGTACTTTTGCAGGTGGCGCTCAATGGCGCGGATGAACTCCACCTGGCTCGATCCGGCTTCGCTCAAGCCGGCGCGGAGGTCAGCCTGTTCGTTAGCTGGGACGTCCTGGGCTGTGAGGGGGACGACGAGCGCGCAGGCAAGCAGCGCGGCGATGAGAAGCCGCATCATTCAGCTGCCTTTCCATTGGCGCGGATGGTGGCGGCGAGGCCGGCGGCGCGTTCGCGGGCCATGTTGAGGTAGGAGTCGTTTTTGGCCACGCGGTCAAGCCAGGGCAGGAACTGATCGGAGGCCACGAGGCGGCCGCGTTCCATGGCGGCCTGGAACTGCAGCAGCACCTTGTTCACGCCGAGTTTGTCGAAGCGCACGGCGCGTTCGAGGGCGAAGACGTGCTGTTCGGTTTCGGCGATCTTCTCGAACCATTCCTGAATGGCCTTGCCGTCGAGGTCGGTGGTGAAGTTGAACTTCACTTCGTTCTTTGTGGCGCCGTCTTCCCAACGATAGGTCTTGTCGCCCATTTTGGCGACCTTGAGGCCGGACTCGAGTTCGCGTTTGAAGTAGTCGAGCTTGGCTGCGAGCTCAAAGATCTGTTGTGTGTCGGCTTCGGCGAGTTTGAACTTGAGGGGCTGCTGATCGTCGGGGGCTTCTTTATAGAGGACGTCGCCGGATTGTTCGAGGGTGATTTCGACGAAGGCCGGCGTGCTGCCGGGGAAGGACTTGGAGTAGACGATACGGGGAGCGGCCGGGGCGAGCGCGGCGACGACGAGAAGTGTGGCGAGGAGTTTCATGCGCGCACCGCCGCTTTGTTCAGGCCGAGGGATTCGAAGCGCGCCCGGGTGGCTTCACAGACGGCGACGGCGAGCGCGTCGCAGGCGTCGGGCAAGTGGACGGGGGTGGCTTCGCCGAGCAGCGACTTCATCATGAATTGCACTTGTTCCTTGGCGGCGTGTCCGTGGCCGACGACGCTCTTTTTCACCTCGAGGGCGGAGTGCTCACTCACCGCCAGGCCCGCTTCGGCCGAGACGAGCAGGGCGACGCCGCGCACCTGGGCGAGTTTGAGCGCGCTTTGGGCGTTGGCGGCGTGGAAGACCTCCTCTACCGAGGCGCGTTCAGGGGCATGGGCGGCGATGACCTCACGCAGGCCTTGGGCGATACGGAGAAGGCGCTCGGCCATGGGGTGGCGCGGGTTGGTGCGGATCGTGCCGGCGGCGACGAGCAGGTGGCGCAGGCCGTCGGAGTCGATGACACCGTATCCGGTCCGTTCGGTTCCGCAGTCGATGCCCAGTATGCGCACCCTGGCCTCAGCCGGTTATTCCATGCCTTCGAGTTCGCTCTCGTCGATATCGAAGTTTGAGTAGACGTCCTGCACGTCGTCATGGTCGTCAAGCGTTTCGTGCAGTTTGAGCATGGCCCTGGCCTGGGAGCCTTCGAGCTTGACGAGGTTGTCGGCGACGTAGGAAAGTTCGGCCGATTCGGTAGCGATGCCGGCCTTTTGCAGCGCGTCGATGACGGCCTGGTGGCAATCGACGGGGGAGAGGATTTCGAACTGTTCGCCGTCGTTGAGGATGTCCTCGGCGCCGGCTTCCAGGCAGACGTCCATCAGTTTCTCTTCGGTGGCCAGTTCTTGATTGATGAAGATCTGGCTGCGGCGTTTGAACATCCAGGCGACGCTGCCGGGCTCGCCGAGGTTGCCGCCGTGCTTGCCAAAGACGTGACGGATTTCGCTGGCGGTGCGGTTGCGGTTGTCGGTGGCGATGGAGACCAGGACGGCGGCGCCGCCGGGGCCATAGCCTTCGTACATGATCTCTTCGATCTGGCCGCCTTCGAGTTCGCCGGTGCCGCGCATGATGCCGCGCTTGATGTTGTCGGCGGGCATGGAAACGGCTTTGGCGGCCGTGATGGCGGTGCGCAGGCGGGCGTTTGAGTCGGGGTCGCCGCCGCTGCGCGCGGCGATGACGATTTCCTTGATCAAGCGGGTGAAGACCTTGCCACGCTTGGAATCAAGCGCGGCCTTCTTGTGCTTAATCGTGTGCCATTTAGAGTGTCCTGACATACCGGGTCTTTACGAGTGAAATGGAGTTGTTGCAGGGGTGCTGCTGAATCTTTCAAGATAACACGCGGCGGAGCGGGGGCGGGGTGAATGGGGCGCTGGGGAAAGAAAAAAGGCCCTGCCTCCGGGGGGGAGACAGGGCCTTTGGTTTGCGCGGGTTCCTTAGAACACGAAGCGGGCGCCCAACTGAATGAAGCGCGCGTTCTGGCCGACGGTGGTGTACTGCCCGAAGTCGGGGGCAGTGATGACGCGGCTGACGTCCTGGAACGAGGTGTTGTTGAACACGTTATAGAGCTCGGCACGGAACTGGAAGCGGACCGATTCCGTGATGTTGAAGTTCTTATAGATGTTCCAATCGAAGTTGCGCTCGCCGTTGAGGCGGAGGACGTTGCGGCCCATGCCGCCGAAGTTGCCGAGCAGGGGCTGGGAGAGGCCGAGGCTGGTGGCGTAGCTGGAAACAGCCTGGACGCCGTCGGGGCTGGCCGTGCCGAAGGGAGCGCCGGCCGAGCGGGCGGGCTTCCAATCGATGTTCACGGGCCCGCTGGCATTGGGGCGGACCTGGCCGCCGCCGCCGAGCACGGTGAGCGGGTTAAGGCCGCGGCGGACGCCGGAGTCGAGGGTGACCGGGAAGCCGGTGCGGAAGCTGGTGATGCCGGAGAAGCCCCAGCCGGCGACGATGGTGCGGACGAAGCGGTTGCTCGAGCCACGCAGCCAGGGCAGCTCCCAGTTATGGGTGAGGACGAGGCGCTGGTTCAAGTCAAACTGCGAAACCGAGCGGTTGTCGCGGTTGTTGAGGGGGTTCTGCTGGTTGGAGCTGTCGTTGATGAGCACGCCCAACACGTCGCTGCCATCGTCGATGGACTTGGCGAAGGTGTAGGAGGCCGACAGGGTGAGGTTGCTCATGCGCTTGCTCACTTCGAACTGGGCCGAATGGTAGTTGGAGTTGGCCGAGCTGTCGACCCAAACGATGCCGTTGTAGCGGGGGTCGATGCGGTTGCTGACGGTGGTGGCGCCGCCGCTCTGGCGAGTGAACTGGGACTGGAAGGCGGCCAGACGGGCGGTTTCATCGGCGACGCTGGTGGCGGCGCGCTCGGGGGCGGCCACGAGATTGAGGTCGCGCGAGCGCGACAGGTAGTTGCCCTTGGTGCCGACGTAGTTGGCTTTGACGACGAGACCGCTGAGGACTTCGCGCTGGATGCCGACGTTGAACTGGTGGACCTGGGGATTGCGCAGGTTCTGGTCGATGGCCGGCGAGATGGCGCCGAAGTTGCGGACGGTCTGGGACAGGCTGCCGACCTGAGACAGGGTCTCACGCTGGATCTGGGCCGTGCCGGCGGCGAGGGCGGCGAAGCTGTTGGCACCGGTGATGCCACCGCCGGTGAGCGAGGCGGTGATCATGAGCGGCGGCAGGAAGCGCTGGTTGGTGATGGGGTTGAGGAAGATGAAGTCGTAGGCGACGCCGTAGCCGCCGCGGATGACGGTCTTCTGGTCGCCGAAGGGCGTCCAAGCGAAGCCGAGGCGGGGGCCCCAGTTGTAGTTGCTTTGGAAGGAAGGCTTGCCCGACTCCATCAAGCCGAACGGGCCGCCGCCGGCAGCGCCGTAGGCGGCATTGTTGTTGAGGTTGAGGTTGGAGATGCGGCCGTTCACTTCGGTGGGGCCACCGGCGAACTCCATACGCAGGCCGAGGTTGACGGTGAGGTTGCGGCTCACCTTCCAATCGTCCTGGACGTAGCCAAAGACGTTGTTCACGCGGTTGTTGCGGTTGGAGTCGCCGAGGCGCTGCTGGTAGACGGCGGGCGTGCCGGACCCGAAAGCGGCGAAGGAGGCGAACTGGAAGACGGGGCGGACGAGCGCATCGAAGACGCTGTCGGCCTGCAGGTAGTAATACTGGCCGCCGAACTTGACGTTGTGCGCGCCCTTAATGAGGGTGAAGTTGTCGGTGAACTCATAGGTTTTCTGCTCGCGGCCCTGAGGAAGGCCTTCCCAGACGCCGAGGCTGGTGACACCGGCATCCTGGAAGATGAGGCGGACGCCGAGCGGATAGGGCGTGTCGATGGGGAAGCCGGCGTCGCTCTGGCCGAAGCCGAAGCGGAACTCATTGACCATGGTGGGCGAGAAAGTGTGGGTGTGGGCGGCGAGGGCCTGGCGCGGGGAGCCGGCGTTGTTGGCGCCGAAGCCGGGCAGGTTGGAGCCGACAAAGGTCAAACTGGTGGAGGCGCTGACCTGATTGGAGGGGTTATAGCGGACCCACAGGGTGTCTTTGGCGGTGAGATTGAAGTCGCCGCGGAGGTTCACCTTCCAGACGTCGGAGACGTTGGGGGCGGCGGTGGTGATCTGGCCGGTGGGATCGGTGGGGACCTTGTACTGATCGAGGAGGGCCTTGGCCGTGGGGTCAGTGACGGCGGCGACCTGAGTGGGGGTGGGGACGCGGGCAATGCGCGTGGCGCCGGCGCCGCGCTGCTTCTGGCCTTCGTAGGCCACGTTGAAGAAGGCCTTGTTGCGGAGGTCGACCACCTTGGGGATGTAGACCGGGCCGCCGACGACGAAGCCGTACTGGTTGAAGCGGGTGATGTTGGTCTTGCCGGTGGTATCAAAGAAGGGGCGGGCGTTGAGCTTATCGTTCTGGAAATACTCAAACAGCTCGCCGTGCAGGGCGTTGCCGCCGTTCTTGGTGAGGTAGAGCACCTGGGCGCTGGAGTTGCGGCCGTATTCGGCGCTGAAGTTGTTGGTGATCACCTTCACTTCGGCGATGGTATTGAAGATGAGCGGGGTGAGCGCGCCGCCGGTGCCGGTGACCGACACGTCGGTGGTGGTGATGCCGTCGACGGTGATGTTGTTGCCGCGGCCACGGCCGCCGTTGGAGTTGAAGCTGCCCGAGCTGAGGAATGAGTTGTTCGCGGTGACCGGAGCGACGCCGGGCAGCACGAGGGCGAACAGGTTCGGGTTGCGGTTCACCGGGATATCGAGCACAGCTTTGCCGACCACGGCGGTCTGAATCTGGGCGTTTTGGGTATCCAACTGTGCCACGGCGTCGGTGACGGTGACGGTTTCGGTGACCTGGCCGACTTCGAGCGCGAAGCGCAAGCTGGTGATTTCACCGGCGCGGACGCTGGCTTGGGAAGTGGTAGTGCGGAAGCCGCTGGCCTCGGCCTTCACTTCATAGGAACCGATTCGCAGAAGGGCAAAGTTGAACGTGCCTTCCGAGTTCACCTGGCCTTCGCGGAGTTCACCGGTATCGAGGCTTCTCAAGGTGACTTTGGCCTGGGAGACGGCGCCACCCTGTCCATCCAGCACGACCCCACGCAGATCACCCGTGATCTGCGCCGAAGCAACCGTTGCCGATGCCAGGAGGGATGCCGCCAGGAGGAGATGTGAATACTGTTTCATTCTGGTCCTTTCCCCATAGTTGTGCATAGAGCAGCAATTTCGAGTGGGTTTGTCGTCTAGATGAAGCAATCTTCGTTCCAGATGCAAAACTCTTTCAAATACTTGCATATACGCAACTGTGGAAACCGTTTCCTACAAGTTTCAGTATGATTGCTACTGTTTTAGGAAACGAAGCGGCGGAATGGAGGCGGCCGGGTGGCGGCCGCCTCCTGGATTCGCATTTCTTTCCCCACGCTGTGAGCGTGAGAAAGGAACCGTTCAGCCTGGTTATCTCAGGTCGCGAAGGGCGAGCTGCCCTTTGCGGGAGAAGTCGAGCGAATCGGCCAGGACACGCAGCGACTCACCGGGGGCGTGGAAGCCGGTGGAGTTTTCGGCTTCGACGAAGTCGAGGTAGAACTGCGCCTTGCGTTGGAAGCCCCAGGCGGGGGTGAGCTGAGCGTCGGTGGCGCCCTTTTCACGAGCGGCGCGGATGTCGGCAATGAGGGCGACGAGGGCGTCCATGGCGACGTTGCGGGTTTGGAAGAAACGGTTCTGAATCTCCTCGACGCGGCCTTTCATTTCCTGTTCGCTAAAGTGGTGGCAGCCCTGGCAGGCGCGGTTGATGTTGTTCAGCGGGCTGCGCACGTGGTGGTCGCTGATTTTCTGCCCGCCCTCGCGCTTGTAGGGCATGTGGCAGTCGGCGCAGGCGACGCCGGAGCGGGCGTGCACGCCCTGGCTCCACATTTCGAACTCAGGGTGCTGGGCCTTGAGCACGGGGGCGCCGGTGTCGCGGTGGACCCAGTCCTTGTGCTGCACCTCATCGTAGTAAGCGGTGATGTTTTCCACCTTGAGGCCTTTGTGCCAGGGGTAGGTGAGACGTTTCTGGTCGCCCTTGAAGTAGTACTCGACGTGGCACTGGCCGCAGACATAACTGCGCATCTCCTGGGCGCTGGCCATGGTGTTGACGTCGTAGTTGGCCACGCCTTGCGAGGCCTTGAGGTTGCGAATGCCTTCGAGGAAGCCGGGGCGGGTGACGCGCAGTTGCATGGTTTGCGGCTCGTGGCAGTCGATGCAGCTCACGGGGTGCTTCACGTTTTTCGTGGCTTCCCCGTAAGGCATCATGTTGATCTTTTCGAAGCCGGCGAAGAGGTCGCCGTTGCCGAGCTTCTTCATGGCGACATAGGTGGAAGCGTGGCAGTTGAGGCAGGTGCCGGGCTGCTTGAACTCAGTGACGCGGCGGGTGTTGCGCTGGTCGATGAGCATGTAGGCGTGGCCGCGCTCTTCGCGGAAGTCGACGCCGAAGGCATAGCCGGCCCACATGGTCTTGAGGCGCGGGTCCTCGTCGATTTTGCTTTGGGTGACGACTGAGCGCGGGTCAGCCTGGCTGGGCAAGTGGGGCATGGCCTCGGAGCCGCCATAGCGGGTGCGCTCCATGTCGACGGTGCGTTTGTAGGCGTCGTATTGGAGGGGGAAGTTCTTGCCCCACACGGCGGGATCGTCGGTATCGTCGGTCACTTCAACGACGCGGAAGAAGGTGTGTTTGCCCTCCTCTTTGCGTTCGACGATGTTGACCAGCAACGCGCTGATGCCGATGGTGACGGCGGCCGTGACAATGATGGTCACGGGCAGAACCTTGCCCCATCCTGATTTCACTTCGCTCATCCTGTGCTCCTTACTGATGCCCAACCCGGGCGTGGCAACTGAGGCACGACACGCCGGCGCGGTGATTTCTGGTGGATTGAATGCCGTCGACCAGGTCGGCATGACACTTCACGCATGAGCTTTCGGTGACCTGGTGGTTGCGGCCGGTGATCTGGATCTCGTCGGGGAAACGTCCGGTGGTGAAGGCCCAGGAGTGCCAGAAGCCGTTGAGGGCTTTCGTGGCGTACTTGCCGACCGTGCCGGGCGGCGTGTGGCAGTCATTGCAGACGGCGACGCCGCGGTGGCTGCCCTTCCTCCATCCGGCCATTTGGGCCTGCATGACGTGGCAGTTGGCGCAGGCTTGCGGATCGTTGGTCATGTAGCTGCCGCCCTTGGCGTAGCCGAAGGTGAAGACGCCGAGGCCGGACAGGAGCCCGACGGTGACGCCCAACACCAGCACCAGGCCGGTCGATCCGAAACGTGAATGGCTCCTCATGCGCATCCTCTTCCCATGCATTCCAAACGCCACTGTGTGGCCGGGCGGATTCCGGGCGATTTTCCAGCAGCCTGGAGCCGGCATGAGGTGCACGCAGCCCCACTTGACAGGCAGCGCCCCCAGTTTGAACCCAGTTTGTGACTTCCGTCACATGGAGACACTATATAAGGTTTGGGGAATGCGGCACGGCAACTGCAAAGTCATGATCGTGCAACGGATTTCTTACGGTTTACTCCTTTTTGGCCTGGTGGCGTCCATGGCTGCCCAGGAACCCATCAGATGGGGCGAGGTAACGGTGCAGGCCTCGGTGCGGTCGCGGCTGGAATTGTGGGACTGGTTTGGCGCGGGGGAAGCTTCGCGCTACGGATACCTCGGCAACCAGGCACGGTTGGGGTTTTCACAGAGCAAGACGAATTTGGACTGGCAGTTGGAGTTCATGGCGCCCATTTTGCTCGGGCTGCCCGATGACGCCGTGCAGGCAGCACCGCAGGGGGTGTTGGGGCTGGGGGGGAACTACTTCGCGGCCAATGACCGCAAACGCAATGCGGCGATGGTGTTCCCGAAGAACGCGTTTGTGCGGTTCAAGAACCTGGGCGGGGATAAGACGCAGTCGCTGCGGCTGGGGCGGTTTGAGTACATTGACGGCTCGGAGGTGGTTCCCAAGGACCCCACGCTGGCGTGGTTGAAGGCGAATCGCATCAATCAGCGAATACTGGGGAGCTTTGGCTGGTCGCACGTGGGGCGCAGTTTTGATGGGGCGCATTATGTGCTGAACCGGCCGGGAGGGAACTTGACGGTATTGGCGGCGGTGCCCACGCGGGGCGTGTTTCAGGTGGATGGGTGGGGGTGGAATCGCGCGGCGGTTGGTTATGCGGCATACACGGCGCCGGTGAAGCCGGCCAAGGGCGCGGCGGAGTTGCGGCTGTTCGGCATGTACTATCACGACTGGCGGCGCGTGGTGAAGACGGACAATCGGGCGGCGGCGGCGCGTGCCGCGGACCTGGCCAACATCAGCCTGGCGACTTTTGGCGGACACTACTTGCATGCGCATCCGACGGCGGCCGGCGCCGTGGATGTGAGCCTGTGGGGGGCGGCGCAGACGGGGCGGTGGGGGCGGCTGGATCATCGCTCGGGGGCTTTCCTGGCCGAGGTGGGTTTCCAGCCGGCGAAGGTGGCCTGGAAGCCGTGGATTCGCGGCGCCTATTACTATGGCTCGGGCGACGGCGACCCGAGCGACTCGACGCACGGCAGCTTCTTTCAGGTGATGCCGACGCCGCGGCCGTTCGCACGCACCCCGTTCTACGACATGATCAACAACCGTGACGCCATGGCTCAGTTGGTGCTGCGGCCGAAGCCGGTGGTGAGTGTGATGGGCGAGTTTCACAACCTGTCGCTGGCCTCGCCGAACGATCTCTGGTACCTCGGCGGAGGCGTGTTCCAGCCGTGGAGCTTTGGCTACATTGGGCGGCCTTCACAGGGTAAGTCGGGGCTGGCGAACTTATACGATGTGAGCGTGGATTACAAAGTGAATGCGCACACGTCACTTACTGTATATTTCGGCTATATGCAGGCGCTTGGGGTGACCGAGGCCATTTACCCGCGCGGCTCCGATGGGCGGTTCGGTTACGTGGAGTGGATGTACAAGTTTTGAGCGCGGCTAGTCGGCGGGCACGGTGAATTTGTCGCCGGTGTCGGCGGCCCACTGGCGCATGCGGTCGGCGAGTTTCTTGCGGACGGCGCGGTAGCGGTTGTTGTGGGCGAGGTTGATCTGCTCGAGGGGATCCTCGTTGAGATTGAAGAGCAGCCAGGTCTGGCTGTCGAAGCAACAGTATTTCCAGCCGTCCTTGGTGATGACGCCGCGCCAGGCTTTGTTGATGGAATCGCCGTGGCCGGTGGGGACGACGATGCCGGCGTAGGCGGAGTCGGGGTCGCTGCCTGCGGGCGCGCCGCCGGGGCGGTCGATGCGGACGTGGCTGAGGTCGCGGCCCTGCATCCAGGCGGGGGGCTTGATGCCGGCGAGACCGAGCGAGGTAGGGGCGATGTCGACGTGGTTCATCATCGTCTCGGGACGGCCTGTCTTCCAACCTTCATAACGCGCCTGGCCGCCGCACATGATGAACGGCACGCGGATGGACTCTTCGAACGGGTTCGTCTTGCGGTACATGCCTTGTGAGCCGTGCATGTCGCCGTGATCGCTGAAGAAGATGATGTGGGTGTTCTCCCATTGCCCGTTTTTGCGCAGGGCGGCGACGACGCGGCCAACGTTGGCGTCCCAGTTTTCGATCATGGCGTAGTAGCCGGCCAGTTCGCGGCGGGCGCGCTCGGTGGTTTCGCGGACGTTGGGGACGTTGCCGCGCATTTCGAGCTTGGCCGGATTATAGCGGGCCATGTACTCCGGAGGGGCGACGTAGGGATCGTGCGGTGGCTGGACGCTCAGGGCGGCGAAGAAGGTTTCGTTCTTCTGCTTACGCTCGTCGAGGTACTTCAGGAGTAAGTTGGTCAGTTCGTCGGTTTCGTAGCCGGGGAGACGGTAGTGAAAGGCATCGCGGCCTTCGCCGCCGTGAACCCAGGAGTCGTACTGGCTATTGTTGTTCTCGTAGCCGATCCAGGTCTTGAAGCCGCCGCGCTTGGAAAGGGGCGTGATATGGTGACCGCCGCGGCCGTCGCGCTCATGCCAGCCGCTGAGGTGCCACTTGCCGAAGTAGCCGGTGTGATAGCCGTTGTCGTTGAAGACATCGGCGATGGTTTTCTGGCCGTCGGGGAGCGGATATTCGTGGCCGGGGACGCACTTATGGGCGTAGAGTCCGGTGACGAGGCTTCCGCGAAAAGGGCAGCAGAGCGGCGCGCCGGAGATGGCGTTGGGCAGGACGACGCCTTCGCGTGCGAGGGTGTCCAGATTCGGTGTGACGGCGTTGGGGTCGCCGTTGAAGCCGAGGGCCTGGGCGCGGTGTTGATCGCCGAAGAGCCAGAGGATGTTGGGGCGCTGGGGTGGGCCGCCTGGGGAGCGTTGAGTTTGGGTGGCCGGGCGCTGTGTTTGGGCGGCGGCTTGGGGGAGCATGCCGGCGGGGAGGCTGGTCTTGAGGAAATCGCGGCGTTCCATGGTCGCCGACGATTCTATCGTGTCTATCGTGAGGCAGGCTGGGGCCGCTTGTTCACAAGCCGCAGGGAGAGGAGCGCGAGGAGGATGAGTCCGTACATGGCGGGCAGGCGGATGTCGGACTTCACGAGCCACCAGTAATGCACGACGCCGGCGGCGGCGGCGAGGTAAGCCAGCCTGTGGAGCCGCTGCCAGTTTTTGCCGAGGCGGCGGATCCAGCCCGTGGTGGAGGTGATGGCCAGCGGGAGCAGGCAGAGGAAGCCGGCCATGCCCGCGGTGACGAACTTACGTTTGGCGACGTCGGCCCACATTTCGGCAGGGTCGAAGAATTTGTCGAGCCAGACCCAGGTCATGAGGTGGAGGAAGGCGTAGAAGAAGGCCCATAGGCCGAGCATGCGGCGGAAGCGGATGAGGTCAGGCGCGCCTAGCAGGCGGCGGGCGGGGGTGATGGCGAGCGAAACGAGCAACAGGCGCAGCGTCCAATCGCCGGTGCCGCGCGTGATGGCTTCAATGGGATTGGGCCCGAGGTTGTTGGTGAACGCGCCATACGTGAACCAGAGCGCTGGAAGGAGGCACAGCAGCCACACGAGGGCCTTGCTCCACTTACTCCGCAACATGATTCAAATTCCCCGGGGCGACAGTCACCTTAGTAATACTTCTTCAGGTCCATGCCCGCGTAAAGCGAGGCGACCTGATCGCCGTAGCCGTTGAACATGAGCGTTTTGCGCTTGAAGAACTCGCCCAGGCGGCGTTCGCTCGACTGGCTCCAGCGGGGGTGATCGACTTCGGGGTTCACATTGGAGTAGAAGCCATACTCGCGGCCGTTGATGATCTTCCAGGAGCAGGCCGGTTCGGTTTCCACCAGCCGCACCTTGACGATCGACTTGATGCCCTTGAAGCCGTATTTCCACGGGATCACCATGCGCACCGGCGCGCCGTTCTGTTTAGGCAAGGCCTCGCCGTACATGCCGTAGGTGAGCAGCGTAAGGGGGTGCATGGCTTCGTCCATGCGCAGGCCTTCGCGGTAGGGGAACTCGATGCCGGCCATCTCCGAGCGCAGCATGGTGTTGTCGTGGAGCGTCTCGAATGCGACATACTTCGCTTTGGCCGTGGGCTCGACGCTCTTGAGGAGGTGGGAGAGCGAATAGCCGATCCAGGGCACGACCACCGACCAGGCCTCGACGCAACGCATGCGGTAGATGCGCTCTTCGAGCGGGGCCAGTTTCATGAGCGCATCGAGATCGAACTTGCGCGGCTTGGCGCAGTGGCCTTCGACGCTCACCACCCAGGGGCTGGTTTTGAGCTTGCCGGCGTTGCGCACTGGGTCGCCTTTGCCCGTGCCGTATTCGTAGAAATTGTTGTAGGTGGTGACGTCTTCTCTCGCGTTCACCTTTTCGCCCTGCGTGACGAAGCCCTTGGTGACACCTTCCAGCTTCTGCGCGCGGGCATCCACGGCGGCGAGCAGGAGCCCGCCGGTGGCGGCGGCGAGAAAGCGGCGGCGGTTGGCATACACCTCGCGCGGAGTGATCTGCGACCAACGATACTCGGGCGCTTGCCGAATCAACATACCCAGTCCTCCCAGAACAACATCATGTCATGAAGCCCGGCGGTTATTCCCGGGCCGAGTGGCGTTATTTGTAGTGCCCTGTTTCGTGCGCGGCTGTGGGGCGCGGCGCACGGCAACGTTATAATGATGATCCTCCCATGCCGAAGGTCACGCCATTCTTCTCTCTTGCCACCATTTTCGCGGTTTGCCTCTCCGCCGCGCCATTCACGGCGGGCGACCTCACGCGGCTGCGCTCGGTGGGGGCCGCCGTTTTTTCGCCTGATGGGCGGTTCATCGCTTACACGGTGGAGAACAACGACACGCCGGGCAAGCCGTATTCGCAGATCTGGCTGCACACGATCGCCACCAATACCTCTACGCCGCTCACGACGGGAAAGGATTCGTCGTCCGAGCCGGTGTGGTCGCCCGATTCGACGCGGCTCGCTTACTCGGGCCGTCACAATGGGAAATCGGCGCTGATGGTGACGCCGGTGCCGGCGTTGTCGCCGAAGTTTTTGGCCGAGTTGGATGGCACGAACAATCCTCTCCCTTCGATGGGCAACCGCTTTACGTGGTCGCCTGACGGCCGCCGCATTGCGTTTGTCTCGGCGGTGCCGGGGCCGGAGACAGCCGAGGCCACGGGCGACCCTGTCGTCATCACGCGCTATCTGTATAAACCAGACGCGGATGAGGGCAACACGCGTTTCAATGACAACAAGCGGCTGCACATTTTTCTCGTCGAGGCGGCGGGCGGGGCGGTGCGCGCACTGACGACGGGCAACCACTATGAGCACTCGATCGACTGGTCGCCTGACGGCAGCGAGATCGCCTTCGTCTCCAACCGCGAGCCGAACGAGGACCAGTTCTTCAACTACGACCTGTTTGCGCTGCGGGTGGCCGATGGGAGCATGCGGCGGCTGACGGCGACGGAGAACATCGAATACCGGCCGCGCTGGTCGCCGGATGGGAAGAGCATCGTGCATCAGGGTTGCAAGCGCGGGCTCACGGATCTGGAGACGACGATGGAGGACACGCACACGTGGGTGATCAACGCCGACGGGAGCGGGCGGCGCGAGTTGGTTGCGCTGGACAACCGGCAGGGCGAACCGGTGTGGGCGCCCGAGGGGAACGCGGTTTACTTTACGGTGCGGGAGCGCGGCAACACGGCGCTGTATCGTGCGCCGTTGAGCGGCGGCGCGGCGGAGGCGGTGATCCGCAAGCCGGGCACAGTGGGGGCGTTTTCGGTGGGGCGCGGTGGGCGGCTTGCGTATGCGTTTTCGAGTCCCAGCGACACGGCGCAGCTGTTCCTGGATGACAAGCAGTTGACGAACCTGAACGCAGCGCTGATGAAGGAGCGCGAGGTGGCGCCGGTGGAGAGCTTCCGGTACATCAGCAACGACAATAAGTGGGAGGTGGAGGCGTTTCTGACGCGCCCGCTGGGCATGACGGCGAACTCGAAGCACCCGCTGATCGTGGTAATTCATGGCGGGCCGCACGGCATGCAAGGCCCGGCGTTTAACTTCCGCAATCAGGTGTATGCGAGCAAAGGTTGGGCGACGCTGATGGTGAACTACCGCGGCTCGATCGGCTACGGGCAGGCGTTCTCCGATGGCGTGTTCGGCGACCAGAACGGCAACGAGGCGCAGGATGTTCTCTACGGCGTGAGCGCGGCCATGCGGCGCAACCTGTGGATTGATCGCGACCGCATCGGCGTGGAGGGCGTCTCCTACGGCGGGCAGTTGAGCGCGTGGCTGATCACGCAGACGCGGCTGTTCAAGTCGTCGATTCCCACGGCGGCGATCATCAACTTAGTCAGCTACAACTACACCACTTACTACAACCAGTATGAGCAGATGACCTTCGGCGTCTTTCCGCACCAGGGCAATTTGATGGATACGCTATGGGAGCGCTCGGCGCTGAAGCACGTGGCCAAGGCGGCCACGCCGACGCTGCTCGTGCATGGGGAGAACGACAACGACGTGCCGGTGTCGGAGGCCGAGCAGTTCTACATCGCGCTGAAGGATGTGGGCGTGGAGACGGTGTTTGTGCGGTATCCGCGCGAGGGGCACGGGCTGAAGGAAGTGAAACACGTCATTGACTGGACGGAGCGCTCGATGCGCTGGCACGAGTCGCATTTTCCGAAATGAGCGGGGAGGTCAGCTGCCCAGCTTCCGTGCCGCTTCGCGCACGCGTTCCATTTCCAGGCGGCTGATGCTGTTGGCTCTGCCTTCGCGTTCGAGGGCGGTGAGGATGGCGATGGCTTCCTGGTAGGCGGCGAGGGCGGGCTGTTTGTTGCCGGCCTTGACGAGCACGTCGCCCATGGCGCCGAAGGCCTCGGCCACTTCGCCGCGGGCGCCCGCATTCATCGGGTTTTCCTTGGAGAGCTTGACGCGCACGGCAAGGGCCTTCTGGACGAGCCCCAGGGCGAGTTGCCATTTGCCTTCGAGCAGCAGGGCGCGGGCGGTGAAGATCTCGTTGGTGGCGAGCAGCGTGCGCGTGCGCACTTCGTTGGGGTCAAACCCGGCCAGGCGCGTGTAGCGCTCGCGGCCCTTCTGCAGCTCTTCCAGACCCTGCTTCACCTGGCCGGCCTGCACGAGGCCGTTGCCGTAGAACGAATAGTCCTGGGCCACGGCGACCTGGTATTGGACATTGCCGGGATGCTTGCGAAGGAGGGCCTCATCGATTCCAGGGCACGCCGTGAATGTTCGAGGCCGTCCTTGTAGTTTTTCTGGAAGAGGAGAATGCTCGACATGCGGTAGTGAGCCAGGGCGAGGCTGCGCTGGTCGCTTTCGTTGTCAGGATCGCGGCGGGCGATCTGCTGGTAAGCATCGAACGCTTTCTTGCGGTTTTCGAGTACGCCGTCCCACTGGGCCATGAGCGAGAAGCTACCGCTGAGCGAGGTGTAGGTGGCCGCCAGCGAACGCCGCATGTCGATGTTCTCCGGGTCGGCTTCGAGCAGGGCGAGGCGAATGGCGAGGGCCTTGCGGTCATACTCGAGGGCGCCGGGGAAGTCGCCGACGGCGCGGAGGATGGAGCTCATGCGGAGGTAGGTGCGGGCGAGGTCGTCGCGCTGGGTGGGGCTGCTTTCGTCGAAGATGCTCTCGCGGATCTTTTCCGCCTTGCGGTAGCTGGCGAGGGCGGCGGCGGTGTCGCCGAGGTTGGCTGAAGAGGGCCGGCCCTGCACATCGCCGATCTTCTCGTACGCCGCGGCGAGTTCTTCTTGCAGTTGCGCGTCGCCGGAGCTTTCACTGGCCAGGCGGTCGAGGTAACCGATGGCGTTGCGCACCATGCGGGCGCGGACGCTGGTGGAGCTGGGCAACTGGGCCACGGCGTCGTCCATGTCGAAGATGAAGCTGTTGGCGAGCTTGCGCACGTCGCTAAAGAGGCGCTGGGAACGCTCATAATTCTCGCGTGCGAGGCGGGCCTGCCAGATGGTCATGCCGAGGCCGGCGAGCAGCGAGAGTGTGACGGCGGTGACGGCGAGCACGAGCGCACGGTGGCGGCGGACGAACTTCTTCACGCGATAGGTGGCCGTGGTGGGGTGGGCCGAGATGGGGAGCGATTCGCGGTGGCGGCGGAGGTCCTCGGCGAGCGCATCGACGGAGGGATAGCGCAGCGCGGTTTCGAACTCCATGGCCTTGAGGGCGATGTTGTCGAGGTCGCCCTTAAGGTCGTCCTTGGCGGTGACCTCGCTGGGCAGGGGCGGCGTTTTCAGCGAGAGCAGGGTGAGGATTTGCGGCGGCGACTGGCCGGTGAGATCGAAGGGCTGCTGGCCGGTGAGCAGGAAATACATCAGGCGGCCGAGCGAGTAGGCGTCACTGGAGGGCGAGAGCGGTTCGCCGCGCAACTGTTCGGGGCTGGCCCAGGCGGGGGTGAGCGCTTCAAGCGTCATTTCACCGGCGCTGGAGGATTCGGGATCGATTAGCCGGGCGATGCCGAAATCGAGCAGCTTCGGCTGGCCCTCGGCATTCACCAGGATGTTGTGCGGCTTGAGGTCGCCGTGGACGATGAGGTTGCGATGGGCGAAGGCGACGGCCGAGCAGATGGCCTCGAAGAGGCGCAGGCGTTCCTGCAACGACGGGCTCTTGGTCCGGACGTACTCGTCGAGCGGAATGCCGTCGACGAATTCGGTGACCAGGAAGGGGACGCCGTCGCCGGCGATGCCGCCGTCGATGAGGCGCGTGATGTTGGGATGGGATAGGCGGGCCAGGATCTGCCGCTCCATGCGGAAGCGGCGGTGGACGTATTCATTGAGGACGCTGACGCGGATGAGCTTCAAGGCCACGCGCATGGTGAAGCCATCGACCTCGCGCGAGGCCAGATAAACGGCGCCCATGCCGCCCTGGCCGAGCATGCGCTCGAGGCGGTAGGGGCCGATCTGCTCGCCCACGCGCGGATCGGGCAGGGCCTTCATCTGCTGGGAATTCAGGAACGCGCCGGCTTCGGTGTAGGAGGCCAGCAGCGAGTCGACCTCGTGGCGCAGGCTCATCTCCGTGCCGCAGGCTTCGCTGAGGTACACGTCGCGCTCCGGCGCGGGCACGTCGAGCGCGCCTGCGAGGATCGATTTCACGCGTTGCCAGCGGTCCGGCGTCATCCCTGCCCCGACACAACCCGCCTGCCGTGTCAGCCCTCCCCTTCCGCCTTGCGTGAGATTTCACGGAACAGCCAGGCGCGGGCGGCCGCCCATTCGCGCTTGACGGTGGCCGGCGAGACACCGACCACTTCGGCGGTCTCCTCAATGGACAAGCCGGTGAAGAAGCGCAGTTCGACGATGCGCGCCTGCTGCTCGTCGAGTTCGCCGAGGCGGGTGAGCGCATCGTGCAGGGCGAGGATTTCCACATCGCGCTTTTCGGGCACGCCGATGGCTTCGTCGAGCGAGAGCACGCCGACACCGCCGCCGCGCTTTTCGGCCTTATGGGCGCGGGCGTGATCGACCAGGATGCGGCGGATCATCTGGGCGGCGATGCCGAAGAAGTGGGCGCGGTTCTGCCAGACGACATTTTTCTGGTCGACGAGCTTGAGATACGCCTCGTTGACGAGGGCGGTGCTTTGCAGGGTGTGGTCCTGCCGTTCGCGGCGCATGTAGCTGGCCGCCAGGCGGCGCAGTTCGTCGTAGACCACGGGGGTCAACTGGTCCAGCGCGTTCTGGTCGCCCCCGCTCCAGTTGCGCAGGAGCACTGTTACATCGGGTGTGTCCATCTTCCGTCTCTTCTTTTCCAGGAGCATTGTTGATCCGGTTCCTCTTGTGATCCACGCGTAATTTGGTGGAGAGAAATCGAACCGAACATCGCTTTGCCCAACCTTGGGAGGCGAATGCCTCGTTTGCGCCGCCGTGTCGCCGGCCCAGGCTGACGTTACGGCGTCCCTTCCCTATTCTACTGGCTTCGGGACTGTGCTTCAGGTTACACCGGCAGGTTACGCCGAGGAAGAACAGAGCCTGTCGCCGGACCGGGTCCGGCCGCTCCCTGGTGGTGCGGAAGCGGGAGGATCGGACCATGCTACTCGATCCGCGGGCCAAAGCGTATCGACGAAATTCCTCCAGCGGAAGTTCCGCCGCCGCGGCGCGGGTGACGGCACGGAGCAAACGTTATGGCCAAACGCGTCCCCAGGGGACGATGGCCGGAGTTCTCGACAAGGTGGCTGAGGCGATCGCATAGACCCTCAGCGCTGCGTCGAGGCGGGCGGGCTGCCCCTCCTGGCGGCTCGCCCTTACCTCACCCGCAACGTGTAATAGAGCAGGTAGAGGGCGAGGAAGCCGGCGTAGAGGCAGCCTTCGCCGGGGTTGGTGCGGATGACGGCCCAGAGGACAGCGGCGATGGCCAGGACGACGGCGGCGGCTGTGGCGTGGAGCAGCCCCTTACCGCCGAAGCCGGCCACGGTGACCAGCATGGCGAGCAGCAGCGCCGGAATACCGATGGTGAGTGCGGCCTTGGCCACGTCCTCGCTGCCTGAGCCGCTGCGGAAGCCTTCAAAGCCCTTGCCGACGACGAGGATGAGGGCGAAGAGAGCGAGTCCGAGCGCGCACCCGATGCCGAGGAGCCAGCGGAGGAGGGTCATCCAGAAGTATGCTAGCGCACCGGGCAAAGTGCAATCATTGATTGCACCGGTTACCATAAAACTATGGCAAGCATCACCATCCGGCGCTTGGACGACGCCACGAAGGAGCGCCTGCGGGCACAGGCCGCGCGCCACGGCCGTTCGATGGAAGAGGAGGCACGTGCGATTCTCACTGTGGCGGTGTCCACCCCCGGGCCTTCCTGCGAGAACCTCGCCGAACTCATTCGAAGACGATTTGAGCCGCTGGGCGGGGTAGAGTTGGAGATCCCGCCCCGGTCGCCTGCTCGCCCAGCGCCTGATTTCACGGCATGATCATCCTCGACACGAATGTGTTGTCGGAGGCGCTTCGGCCGGTTCCGAGTGAACAGGTGCTGCGATGGATGGGGAAAGTGCCTGCCGCGAGTTTCTACACGACGGCCATCACTCAGGCCGAGATTTTCGCCGGTCTTGCGATGATGCCGGAAGGCGCTCGCAAGGCTTCCCTCATCACGGCGGCAACTGCACTGCTTGAGATCGACCTCGGCTCGCGCGTCCTGCCATTCGACTCCGACGCGGCGCGTCTCTATCCTGAGATTGCCGTGACCCGTTCACGAATGGGGCGGCCCAGCAGCAGCTTTGATCTCCAGATTGCCGCCATTGCGCGCTCCCGGGGTGCGGCGCTAGCGACGAGGAATACAGGGGATTTCGAACACTGCGGCATTGAAGTGGTGAACCCCTGGGTGGATGGGTGATCGGGCGGCAGCCGGCGACGCCGTCGATCCCCAGGCCCCGGCCTCATCCGCTATAATAGAGTTTTGCCGCCATCCGCAAGGCCGTAGTTGTGTGCCTGCGCGGACAGCCCACCGGATCCACCATGTTCTTTAGCGTCAAGGAGTTGGAACTCGAACCGATTGCGTTCGATCTCCAATTGGCGGCGGGCACGATCGACCTCAAGCCGGGAGATGTGCTGCAATCGCAGCCGTTGCGGGTGACCGGCGAAGCCGAATATAGGGAAGCCCTGGAGCAGATCCGGTTGCGCGGTGAGTTGGCGGGCGAAGTGGAATGTGCCTGTGATCGCTGCCTGGAGCGCTTTGGCGTCCCGGTGAACTGCAAGTTCGACCTGGTGTACGAACCAGCGGAGCGGGCTCCCGATCAGCCCGAAGTGAACCTCTCAGAGGACGACGTCGAGGTTGGGTTTTATGAAAACGGCGGGTTGGAACTCGCCGACGCGGTGCGCGAGCAGATTCTGTTGCTGATGCCCATGCAACGGCTTTGCCGCGACACCTGCCAGGGCATGTGCCCGGTGTGCGGTGTGAACCGCAACGAGCAGCAGTGCCAGTGCAGCGAACCGCGCACCGAAGAACGCTGGGCCGCCCTGCGGGACTACCATCCCAGCCGGGCGCAAAAATGAACGCACCGCCGGCTCCGGCCGTGCAATAATAAGGACTTTGATCTCAATCAGGTAGCACCATGCCGAATCCAAAACGACGCCACTCCAAGCGCCGCACCTCCACCCGCCGCGCTCACGATTTTCTGAAGAAGCCCGCTATTGCCGAGTGCCCCGAGTGTCACCAGGCAATGGTGCCTCACCGTGCCTGTCCGCATTGCGGCAAGTACAAGACCCGCGAAGTGATCGAAGTCCAGGAATAGCCGGCTACGGCTACCCCCATGGTCACCATTGCCGTCGACGCCATGGGCGGGGACAACGCCCCGCGCATTGAGGTCGAGGGAGCCATTGCGGCTTCTCAAGCCTTCGGCGTCAAGATTTTATTGGTGGGCCGTGAGGAGATGGTGCGTCCGGAGTTGGACAAGCATGGCGGGTGGAAGCACCTGCCGATCGAGATTGTCCACGCCTCGGAAGTGATCACAATGGAGGACTCGGCCGCTAAAGCGGTCCGGTCAAAAAAGGACTCCTCGATCCGCATCGCCAGCCGGCTGGTGCGCGATGGCGTCGCCGACGGTCTGGTTTCAGCGGGCAACACCGGCGCCGTGATGGCGACGGCGAAGATGGTGCAAGGCATCGTCCATGGCGTGGAGCGGCCGTCGTTGGCCACCACGCTGCCCACCAGCACAGGCAACCCGGCGGTGTTGCTGGATGTCGGCGCGAATGTCGATTCCACCCCGCGCATGCTGGCGCAATTTGCCGTGATGGGCGAGATCTACGCCCGCAACATCCTGCATCTGGCCAATCCGCGCGTGGGGCTGCTCTCCATCGGCGAAGAAGAGCACAAGGGCAACGAACTCACCAAAGCAGCCACTCCCCTGCTGAAACTGCTGCCGATCAACTTCATTGGGAATGTTGAGGGCCGCGACCTGTATAGAGGAAGTGTTGACGTGGTGGTGTGCGACGGGTTCACCGGCAACGTGGCGCTGAAGATCAGCGAAGGCGTGGCGGAACTGGTGATGCACTCGCTGCGCGAGTCGCTCACGTCGTCGTTGTTGGGCAAGATTGGCGCCTATTTGGCCAAGGGCGGATTCCGGAAGTTCAAACGCCGCGTCGACTATTCTGAATATGGCGGCGCGCCGCTGCTTGGCGTCAAGGGCGTCTGCATCATCTGCCATGGCTCGTCGAACACCAATGCCATGAAGAACGCCATCCGCGTGGCCGCCGAGTTTGCGCGGGAGAAACTGAATGCCAAAATCGAGGATGAACTGCACCGCTCGACCGCTTCCGAACTGGCCGCATCGGCTGAGTAGATCCGCACCCTTCCTGGCCCTCCTGCTGTTCTTCGCCGCCGGCGCCGGCGCTCAAACCAAACACCCTGTTTCGTGGCAACTGACGGCTGAGCCGCAGCCTGTGGCCCCGGGGGCAACCGTACTGCTGCAGTTCAAGGCCACGATCGACGAAGGCTGGCATCTCTATTCGCCCACGACGCCGCCGGGCCCGATTCCGACTGAGTTGAAGCTCGACGACAACGCGGCGGTGGCCTCGTTCACCAATCATCAGCCGGAGCCGAAGAAGATCTTCGATCCAAATTTCAATAACGAGTCGCAGAGCTTTGAGAAGGAAGTGGTGTTTCTCATCGAAGCCAAACTGGCGGCGACGCTGCCGGAGACGCTGGAGCTTGCGGCCTCAAGCCGCTATCAGGTTTGTTCGGACACGACATGCCTGCGCCCGGTGAGGCGCACGGCGACCTTAGCGTTGAGCACGAAGCCCGTGGCCGGTGCGACGGCGCGCAGCATTCCGGCGGGCTACTCGGCAGTGCCCGCGCCTGGGGGCGCACCGCCCGCGGCGACATCGACCGGACCCGCCCCCACCAGCGCACCGCCGCAAAGCATGCTCGGCTTTCTCGCCGTGGCCTTCGGCTTTGGCATCGCCTCCATCTTCACGCCGTGTGTGTTTCCGATGATCCCGTTCACGGTGTCGGCGTTTCTCGGTGGGGGCAGCCTTGTGCCAGGACCTGGGCAACCGGCTCCGCCACCAACGTCGAGCCCACTGGTGAAGGCGCTCGTCTTCTGCCTTGGTATCATCCTCATCTTCACGGCGCTGGGCATTGGGGCCACTGCCGCGCTGGGACCGTTCGGCGTGGTGCAGATCGGTTCGAGCCCGTGGGTGAACGGGTTCATCACGCTGGTCTTTGTCGCGTTCGGACTGAGCCTGCTAGGAGCGTTTGAAATCACGCTGCCGTCGGGACTGGTGAACCGCATGAACAATGCCTCGCAGGGCGCGGGTCTGCTGCCGATGCTGCTGATGGGCCTCACCTTTGCGCTGACCTCGTTTGCCTGTGTCGGCCCGTTCATGGGGACGCTGCTGGCGGCCTCGGTGCAAGGCGATAAGCTGCAGCCGGCGCTGGGCATGCTGAGCTTCGCCACCGGGCTGGCCTCGCCGTTCTTCTTCCTGGCCCTGTTTCCCGGCTATCTGAAGAACCTGCCGCGTTCGGGCGGATGGCTGGTGCGGGTGAAAGTGGTGATGGGCTTTCTCGTGCTGGCCGCGGCGGTGAAGTACATCTCCACGGTCGATGTCGTGCTGCACTGGGACCTCTTCACGCGGGAACGTGTGCTTGCCTCGTGGATGGTGTTGCTGGCGATGCCTGGGCTTTATTTGTTGGGCTTCCTGCGCATGGAGGGCATCAAGGCCGAGGAAACGGTGGGCGTTTCCCGCTCGTTGATTGGCGCGCTGTTCCTGATCCTCAGCGTGAGCCTGTTGCCGGGTATGTTCGGCGCGCCGTTGGGTGAGTTGGACGCCTTCCTGCCCAGCGCGAAATCGACGCCGTTTGCTGGCTCCGCCTCCGGCCCGAAGCTCGATTGGATGAAGGACGACTACGCGGGCGCGCTGGCCCGTGCCAAGGCCGAGAATAAGCCGCTGTTTGTGAACTTCACCGGCTATGCGTGCACGAACTGCAAGTGGATGAAGTCGAATATGTTCACTAAGCCGGAGATCGCCGCCGAACTGGCCAAGTATGTGCTGGTGGAACTCTACACCGACGGCACCGACGCGGCCAGCGAAACCAACCGCAATTTGCAGGAAGGCCGCTACCAGACGGTCTCCATTCCGCACTATGTCGTGCTTGACGGCAATGAGGCCGTGCGCGCCAGCCAGGTGGGGCTGACGAAAGATACGCAGGCATTCAAAGCCTTCCTCACGAAAGGTCTCGGTTCATGACGTTTCCCGCACGCGCCGCACTGGCGGCTGCACTCGCCCTTCCTCTGTTTGCGCAAGCCCCCGCTCCGCTACGCGGCTATCCGGCGGCGCGCGTCACCGAACAACATGCGCTCGAAGCCAAGGCCCGCGCCCTGCCTGACCCGGTGCGCGCGCGCCAATACCTGGAAGCGATGGCCGCCGACCCGCACCACGCGGGTTCGGAGGCATCAAAGAAGGTTGCGCAGTACGCGGCGAACCTGATGCGCTCGTGGGGGCTGGAGACGCGTATCGAAGAGTTTGAAGCGCTGCTTCCCTACCCCACTTCGCGGCGGCTGGAGTTGCTTGGCCCGGCGCCTTACACGGCGCGGCTGTTTGAGCCCTTTCTCAAAGACGACCCCGATTCGACCGACACCAACCAACTGCCCACTTACAACGCTTACTCAGCGACGGGCGACGTGACGAGTGAACTTGTCTATGTCAACTTCGGCATTCCGGCCGATTATGAGCAGTTGAACAAGCTCGGCATCAGCGTGAAAGGCAAGATCGTAATTGCCCGCTACGGCCGTTCCTGGCGCGGCACGAAAGCCAAGACGGCGCAGGAGAACGGGGCGATTGGGTGCATCATTTATTCCGACCCGCACGAGGACGGCTACTTCCAGGGCGACGCTTTCCCGAAGGGCCCGTGGCGTCCGGCTGAGAGCGCGCAGCGCGGCAGCATCATGGACATGCCGGTGTATGTGGGCGATCCGCTGTCGCCGGGGTGGGCCAGCGAGAAGGGCGCGCGCAAGCTCGACCGTGCCGAGGCGGCGACGATCATGAAGATCCCGGTGCTGCCCATCAGCTACGCCGACGCACGGCCGTTTCTCGAAGCCTTGCAAGGTCCGGTGGCTCCGGTGGAGTGGCGCGGCGCGCTGCCGCTCACCTATCACATTGGGCCGAGCGCGGCGCGGGTGCGGCTGGCGGTGGATTTCGATTGGACGACGAAGCCGCTCTACAACGTAATCGCCACCATTGCCGGCTCGGAGCGGCCGGATGAATGGGTGATCTACGGCAACCATCACGACGCCTGGGTGAACGGCGCGGCCGATCCGGTAAGCGGCGCGGCGGCGCTGCTGGAGACGGCGCGCTCGCTGGGCGAACTGGTGAAGACGGGCTGGAAACCGAAGCGCACGATCAAGCTGGCGCTGTGGGATGGCGAGGAGTTTGGACTGCTCGGTTCCACGGAATGGGTGGAGAAGCATCGCGACGAGCTAAAGAAGAAGACCGCGCTCTACATCAACACGGACGCCAATACGGGCGGCCGGTTTGGCGTGGGCGGGTCAGGCACGCTGGAGGCGTTTTTCGCCGAGGTGATGCGCGACGCGCTGGAGGCCAAGGACCGGCCGGAGAAGAGCGAACTAGGCCCGCTGGGCGCGGGCTCCGACTATGTCGCCTTCGTGCATCACGCCGGCATTGCGAGCCTGAACATGGGCTTTGGCGGGGCGGGCGGCTCGGGCACGTATCACTCCATCTACGATTCGACGGCCTGGTTCCTGGCGCACATGGATAAGGACTTTGTCGCTTCGCGCAAGCTGAGCCAGGTGACGGCGACGGCGCTGCTGCGGGCGAGCGAATCGCCGGTTGTGCCAGTAGGCTTCGCGGCCGTGGAGCGCAATGTGCGGCAGTGGATCACGGGAGCCAAGGACAAGCTGGACATTGCGCCGGTGATTGCGGAGCTCGACAAGCTGGCGCCGCTGGCGGCTGCTTATGAGAAGGCTCTGGCGGCGAACTCGAATCTGAGCGGGGCGAAGCTGGCCCGCTTGAACGCGCTGCTGATCGGCGCCGAGCAGGCGCTGACGCGGCCGCGCGGATTGCCGCAGCGCGAGTGGTACAAGAACCAGATGTCGGCGCCAGGGCTTTACACCGGCTATGGTTCGGTGACGCTGCCGGCGGTGAACGAATCGCTGCAACTGGGCCGCATGAATGAAGCCCAGGCGGGCATTGCCGAGCTCACGGCGTCGCTGGCGGCCTTCCGCTCGGTGGCGCAACAGGCGGTTGAACTGCTGCTGTAGGCGGGTGGGGACGCGCGCGGCGCGTTACCATCGCAGGTATGGACCGCGCAGATATCGACCGCCGCTGTTTCTTCGGTGCGATGGCGGGAGCCGCCGGGGCTGCCTTGGCCGCGCCCCACGCCGCATCGGCCGCGCCCAACGCCCCCATCGCGCGCCCAATGCGCCTCTTCCTGCGCCACACCTGGACGACCACGATGTCGTCCAGCGATTACCGCGACACGATCCTCTACACGCTGCATCATGGCGGCGTTGAGGCACACGGCGAGGGCGCGCCCATTATTCGCTATCACGAGTCGGCTGAGAGCGGCTGCGAGGCCATCAACACGAAGCTTGGCCAGAACTTCTTTCTCGACTTTCCGCCCGAGCAATTCGACAAAACACTGCGCGAGGTGAACCGGCGCATTCCCGGCGAATGGGCGGCCAAGGCCGCCGTGGCCGCCGCCGTGCTGGATTGGAACGGCAAGCGGCTTGGCGTGCCTGTGTACCGCCTCTTCGGGCTTGACCCCACCGAGGGCCCGCTGACCACTTTCTCCATCGGCATCGACACGCCGGAGAAGACGCGCGAGAAGGTGCGCGAGGCGGCGCCATATCCGGTGTTGAAGATCAAGGTTGGGCTCGACAGCGACGAAGCCACGATCAACGCCGTGCGCGCCGAAACGAAAAAGCCGCTGCGCGTGGACGCCAACGAGGGCTGGAAGACAAAGGAAGAAGCGCTCGAAAAGATCCAATGGCTGGAGACGCAGGGCGTGGAGTTGATCGAGCAGCCGCTGCCGGCGGCGCAACTGGCCGATATGGACTGGCTGCGGCAACGTGTGAAGATCCCCGTCTTCGCCGACGAAGCCTGTTTGCAGGCGGCCGATGTGGCTAAGCTCGCGCCCTATTGCGACGGCGTGAACATCAAGCTCGACAAGTGCGGCGGCGTTCTGGAGGCGTACCGCATGATCCAGACGGCGCGCACGCTGGGGCTGAAGGTGATGGCCGGCTGCATGGTGTCGAGTTCGCTGGCCATCACCGCGGCCGCGCAACTTGCTCCGCTGCTTGACTACGCCGACCTGGACGGCAACCTGCTGCTGCGCGAGGACCCGTTCACGGGCGTGAAGGTGGTGGATGGCCGGCTTGTGCTGCCGGACAAACCGGGGCTGGGAGTCAGCAAGGCATGAGGCGCCGGCTGCCGTTGCTCGCCGCTCTGGTTGCGTTGGCCGCGCTGGCTCTGCCGTTGGGGGCCGAGTTCCATCGCATCCGCATCACCTACACGCCGACGGGGTGCGTCGATTGCCCGCGTTCGCTGGAGGGGCGGTTGAAGAAGACGCGCGGGGTGGAAGAGGTGAAGCTCGATCCCGAAGGTGAGGTGGTCATTCGGCTGGCGCCGGGCAACCGGGAGCGGCTGGAGTTGATCCGCGACTTCATTGAGCAGGGCGGCGAGCGCATCCAGACGATCGAAGTGGAGGCCAGCGGGGCGTTGGAACGCGAGGGGGAGGACTTTGTGTTCGTGCTCGCCGGGCTGGAGACGCGCTATCCGGTGATTGGCGCGAAAGCACCCGCCGCGAGGGTGCGCATCCAGGCTCACACAAGCAGCGCCCGTCCGCTTGCGTTTACCATCGACAGGACCGCCGCCGAATAAATGGACTTTGCCAGCCAGTTGAAAGCCTCGATCGACATTGTTCGTGTCGTGGGTGAATACGTGCGGCTGCAGAAGGCGGGCCCGAATTCGTATAAAGGCCTGTGCCCGTTTCACACGGAGAAGACACCCTCGTTCCACGTGCGGCCGACGCACCAGTGGTTCCACTGCTTCGGGTGCGGCAAGAAGGGCTCGGCGATCGACTTCGTGATGGAGATCGAAGCGTTGAGCTTTTGGGAAGCTTGCGTGCAGTTGGCTGAGCGCTACGGCATCCCGCTGCCCAAGCGCAATGAGCCGTCGGACGCCGAGACGAAGAAGCGGGCCGGAGCGTATGAGGCGCAGGAGATCGCGCAAAAGGCCTACCGCGCGGCGTATCAGTCGCAGGCGGGAGAACAGGCACGGGCGTATGTGGCGCGGCGCGGCGTGAGCGCAGAATTGCAGGAGGAGTTCGGGCTGGGCTACGCGGCGGGGAATAACCTCATCACGCGGGCGCTGGAGAAAGCCGGCTTTTCGCCGCAGCAGATGGAGGACAGCGGCCTGGCGCTGCCCAGCCAGCATGGCCCGGGGTTCTATGACCGTTTCCGCAACCGCCTCATGTTTCCGCTGCACAGCGAGACTGGCAAGCTGATCGCCTTTGCCGGACGCGCGCTGGCCGAGGGCGATGAGCCGAAGTACATGAACTCGCCGGAGACGGCCATCTACCGCAAGAGCTCTGTGCTCTACAACCTCCACCGGGCGCGGAAGCCGATTCGCGATAAGGGGTACTCGATCCTCGTCGAGGGTTACATGGATGTCATCGGGTTGCATGGGGCGGGCTTTCAGAACGCGATTGCCCCATGTGGCACGGCGTTCACGACGAGCCAGGTGCAGATGCTGCACAGGCATTCGGAAAACGTGGTGGTGAACTTCGATCCGGACAAAGCCGGCATCGCCGCCGCCGAACGGGCCATCCAACTGCTGCTGGATGAGAGCATGCGTATCAAGGTGCTGGAGTTGGAGGGTGGTCTGGACCCGGATGAGTTTGTGAACGCGAATGGCGCGGAGGCGTATGTGGAGGCGATCCGCCGCGCGCCGCGGTACTTCCACTGGCTGGCCGGGCGGGCGCGTTCGAAGTTCGATATGACTTCGGGCGAAGGCCGCATGGCGGGGCTGCAGTTTTTGATTCCCGCCATCCAGCGCATCCCCGACAAGCTGGAGCGCGCCGCCATCGCCGAGGACGTGGCCGCCTATCTCGGTGTCGACCGTTCGCTGGTGCTGGACCAGTTCCGCAAGATGGCCGTTTCGCGCGCCACGCCGGCGCCGCCGCCACCGCCGGAAGCGGGCATTCCGGCCAATGAACGTCTGCTGCTGCGCTGCCTGCTGCGCTCAGCCGAGGTGCGTGACCAATTGTGCGAACGGCTGGCCGTGCTGGTGGAGGAGCAGCCTCCGCGGGCGGCGGCGATTTTCCGGGCGATTCTGGCCGCCGGAGAGCCGTTGGACTTCGCCGCCGTCGAATCGAGGCTCTCGGATTCCGACCGCACCCTGCTGACGCGGCTCGCTTTTGCCGATGAGATGGAGCACGAGGATTTGGACCTGAGCCAGGCGCAGGCCTGTTTGTCGCGTATGGAAGCATCGGGCCAGGAATCGCAGCGCACGCGGTTGAAGCAGCGCATCCGGGAGGCCGAGCGCGAGGGACGGCTGGAGGAGGCCATGGCGTTGATGGAGGAGTTGAATCGGAGCGCGCGCTCCGCGGGCTGACCCCCGCCCGTGCGGCCTCGTGCGGTGTGCTTGAATAGGAAGGAAGGTTTGGGGCGTTGTGATGAGATCGGTGGAATGCAGAGGTGTTGGGCGGGCCCGTCCATTGCTCCTAGGAGCGGCTGGGCCAAGGCCACGGTAAGGGAACCCTGATGTACGACGAAATGGGCGATCTAGGACCGGAGGAACGGCGCCGGGAACGAGAACTCGACGACCTGATCGCTGACATTGAGACGGCCAGCGTGGACACGCTGGAAGATCCCAAGCTCGATCTGGACAAAGCCGAGCCGGAGGAGGAGTCCGACGACCTGGACGCCTTCGACCTGGCGCAGGATCTCTCCGACAAGACCACCGACCCGGTGCGCATGTATCTGCGCGAGATGGGCACGGTGCCGCTGCTCACGCGCGAGGGCGAAATCGAACTGGCCAAGCGCGTGGAGCGCGGCCAGCGCGGCATGATGAAGTCGCTGTCGCGGTCGCCGCTGGTGGTGAGTCAGATCCTGGAACTGGGCGAGCAGGTAGCGCGCGAAGAGGTGCCGATCCGCGACATTCTGCAATCGCCCGATCCTCCTGTTTCGGACGAGAATTTCGAGGAGCAGACGCAGGAGTTTCTCAAGGCGGTTGAGGAAATCGACAAGCTGTACCGCAAGGCGATGCAGATTCAGCAGAAACTGCCAGCGGTGCCGCGCGGCACCAAGCCCAAGCAGAATCGCAGCGTGCGCATGAGCCTGGCGCGCGCCATCATCAAACTGTCGCAACGCATCTGCGCGGTGCCGTTCACCAGCGAGATGCGCCACGCGATGGCGCAGACGGTGCGCATGGCGGTGGACCAGTTGCGTCCGCTGGAGCGGGAGATCGCCAAATCGCAGCGGCAGTTGGAAGAGTATGTCCCCCCGGGCCACCAGTCGCGCGACTTGCGCAAGTCGCACAAGCAGACGCTGATGAGCCTGCAGGACATGGAGCAGGACTACGGCGCCTCGGCGGCCGAATTGCGGCGCACGTTGCACATCATTGACCGCGGCGAAGTGGAGGCCGAAACCGCCAAGAAGCAGTTGATTGAAGCCAACCTGCGGCTGGTGGTGTCCATCGCCAAGCGCTACACCAACCGCGGGCTGCAGTTCCTCGACCTGATTCAGGAAGGCAATATCGGGCTGATGAAGGCGGTGGACAAGTTCGATTACCGCCGCGGCTACAAATTCTCCACCTACGCCACATGGTGGGTGCGCCAGGCGATCACACGGGCCATTGCCGACCAGGCGCGGACGATCCGCATCCCGGTGCACATGATCGAGACGATCAACAAGCTGGTGCGCATGCAGCGCTCGATGCAGCAGGAGTTGGGCCGCGAGGCCACCACCGAAGAGCTGGCCAAACGCATGGAGCTTCCGGTGGGCAAGGTACGGCGCGTTCTGCGCATCGCCCAGGAGCCGATCTCGCTGGAAACGCCGGTGGGCGAAGAGGAGGAGTCGCATCTGGGCGACTTCATCGTCGATAAACGCGTTGTCTCGCCGTCGGAGGCCGTGATCAACCTCAACCTGCGCGAGCAGACGGCCGAGGTGTTGAAGACGCTCAGCCCGCGCGAGGAGAAGATCGTGAAGATGCGCTTCGGGCTGCTGGACGGCAGCGAGCATACGCTCGAAGAGGTGGGCCAGCAGTTTGCCGTGACGCGCGAGCGCATCCGGCAGATCGAGGCCAAGGCGCTGCGCAAGCTGCGCCACCCCAGCCGCTCTCACAAACTGCGCGCGTTCCTGGAAACCAACAACGGCGAATAGAGGCGCCGCACCGCCTCCAGGCTGGCCTCGGGCACGAGGTGTTCCCACGGCTTGCCGTCGCGCATGTGCTGGCGGACCTGAGTGGAGCTGACCTCGTGGAAGTCACCCGAAAGCGCCAGCGGCTCAATGCCGTGGGCGAGGTGGGGAGGAGCCGCGAACTCGCCTTGCCGCGCGGCCACCAGCAGACGGTATTCGAGCAACTGCTCGGCCATGGGGGGGAGTCCCTCGTACGGCCAGTTCACGATGCGCTCGGCCGCATCGCGTCCGCACAGCAGGCACACCTCGACGCCGGGAACGATGCACCGCAGTTCGCGCGCCATGTCGAGAAACAGCCCGCCTTCACTGACGGCCGCGGCGATGGCGCCGCCGACGAGGGGACGCAGCAGGTCGAGCCGCGCCGCAAGACCGACATCGCCGTAGTCCTTATGCGGGAAGGTCCGCGGCAGCACGGCGATGGCTGCATCGCAGCGGCCGAGCGCCGCCCGCAGCAGCGCCTCATGGGCCCGCGTGGGGGGATGGAAGGCGGCGGGCAAAAGTGCCACGGCGCGAACGTCCGGCGAAAGTGCGCCGATGATCTCCACACGTTGAAGATAGCAGGGGCCGGCGCGGGAACGGGCAGCGGCCGTCGCGGAGAAAGGCTTGCGGCGGTCGCCTGTGTTGGCGAGTAGCGCGTAACCACGGGCTCCGTTGGGAACGCCTGTAAGCCGTGGTATAGTTTCATCGTTACCAGCGTCTTTTCTGAGGAGCATTGAGCCGATTGCTCTGGCAAAACCTCTTTTCAAATGCAAGGAGAGTGTGGCGTGAGTTCTACAACAAAGCCTGACCACGAACTCCAGCCCGCAACCTCGTCCGGCGTGTCGCGCCGCGGTTTTCTGGGAACCGCCAGCGCAACGGCCGGAGCCGTGGGGAGTGGACTTCTGGAGCAAAGCGCACAAGCCGCCCCGCCCGCAGGGGTGATGGGGCCCGGGGAGACAGAGATCACCCTGACCATCAACGGCAAGGCCACGAAGGTGAAGGTCGAGACGCGCACGACGCTGCTCGATGCCTGCCGCGAACGACTGGAGATCACCGGCGCCAAACGTGTGTGCGACCGCGGCACCTGCGGCGCCTGCACGATGATCGTGAACGGCAAGACGGTATATGGCTGCACCACGCTCGCCGTTGACAATGTCGGCAAGAAGATTGAGACCATCGAGAACCTGACGGCCGGCGCCAAGCCGCACCCAATCGTTCCCGCGTTTTCCAACAACGATGCCCTGCAGTGCGGCTATTGCACGCCGGGCATGGTGATGGCCTCCAAGGGCCTGCTGGACCGCACGCCGAACCCAACCTATGACCAGGTGAAAGCTGGACTCGGCGGTAACCTGTGCCGCTGCGGCACCTACGTCGGCATCCGCAAGGCCGTGCTCGAAGCGGCCAAGGAACTGCGCGCCTCCGGTGGGCGCAAGAGTGGAGGAAGCAATGCCTAATTACAGCTATCCCCCGATGGAACAGCGCCGCGTGATGGGCAAGCGCATCACGCGCCTCGATGGCATGGAGAAGGCCGCGGGCAAGGCTAAGTACAACTCCGATGTGCGGCCGAAGGGCACCATTCACGCCGTCGGCGTGTTCAGCCCGCATGCCCACGCCCGCGTGAAGTCGGTGGACACCTCGGCCGCGCAGCAGGCGCCGGGCTTTGCCGCCGTGAGCGTGGTTGCCGCGCCGGGAGCGGAGGTGAACTGGGCGGGGCAGGAAATCGCCTTCGTCGCCGCGCAGACCGAAGAGCAGGCCCGCGATTGCGCGCGGCTGATCAAAGTGGAGTACGAGGCATTGCCGCACCTGGTGCGGGAAGAGAACCTGGCCAAAGCCGGTTCACGCGGCAAGCCCGCGGGCGAACAGGTGACCGGTGATCCGGAGGCCGCCTTCTCCGCTGCGGGCGCGGTGACGCACGAAGCCGAGTACGGCATTCCCGTCATCACGCACTGCTGCCTGGAACCGCATGGCCAGATTGTGGCCTGGGACGGGGCGGCCAACAAGATCGAATACTGGCCTTCAACGCAGGCCATCTCAGCCGTCGGCGGCGATCTGGCCAAGCAACTGGAACTGCCCGCCACCCAAGTGCACTCGCATCAGGACCACATCGGCGGCGGCTTTGGCTCGAAGTTCCAGTCGGACCTGTGGGGCGCGCACGCAGCCAAGCTATCCAAGATGGCCGGCGGCAAGCCTGTGAAGCTCTACCTGGAACGGCGCGAGGAGTTGACCATCGCCGGCGTGAGACCGTCGGTGTTCGGCAAGGTGAAGCTGTCGGCCAGTGCGAGCGGGGAGATGACGGGCTGGGATTCCACCACCTGGATGACGGGCGGGTTTGCCGGCGGCGGTTTGAACGCCGACCTGCTGCCCTACGTCTTCCGCAATGTGGCCAACCGCCGCATCAATCACACAGCGGTGTCGACCAACAACGGCGCTTCGCGCGCCTGGCGCGCGCCGAACCATCCGCAGGTCTGCTACATCACCTGCGCGGCCATGGAGGACCTGGCCGCGAAGTTGAAGATGGACCCGATGGAGTTCTTCCTGAAGAACCTCGACAAGACGCCGCGCGCGGATACGTACAAAGCCCAGATTCTGAAAGCCGCCGAGATGATCGCGTGGAAACAGAACTGGAAGCCGCGCGGCTCCTCCACGGGAACCGTGAAGCGCGGCCTCGGCCTCGCACTCGGCACCTGGGGCGGCGCGGGCCATGCTTCGCGCTGCCGCACGACGATCAACCCCGATGGCTCAGTGCTGATCGAAATCGGCTCGCAGGATCTCGGCACCGGCACGCGCACGATCATCACGCAAGTGGTGGCCGAAACGCTTGGGCTGCCGATGGGCGGCATCACCCTGAAGCTAGGAGACAACAACTACCCGGCCTCGGGCGCCTCGGGCGGATCGACCACGGTGGGCGGCGTCAGCGCCTCGTCGCGGAAGGCTTCGGTGGACGCGCTGGATAAGCTGTTCGCCGCGGTAGCTCCTGCGCTTGGCGTTCCAGCCGACCAGTTGGAAGCGGTCGACTCGAAGATCCAGGTGAAGGGCAATGCGGCCAAATCGATGACCTGGAAAGCGGCCTGCGCCAAACTGGGCGTGAGCGCCATTATCGCGGAAAACGCCAACGATCCGCGCAACCCCGGCGGACTTACCACGGGCGGCGTCGGCGGCTGCCAGATGGCCGATGTTTCGGTGGACACCGAGACCGGCATCGTGAAGATCAACAAAGTCGTCGCCGTACAGGACGTCGGCCTGGTGATCAACCCGAAGACCTCCGACAGCCAGGTGTACGGCGGCGTCATCATGGGCATCTGCGCGGCGCTGATGGAAGAGCGCGTCATGGATGAAATGACGGGCCGCTTCCTGAACGCCGACATGGAGTTCTACAAGCTGGCCGGCGCTGGTGATATCGGGGAAATCGAAGTCCACATGGACATCACCCCCGACCATGACAAGCGCGGCGTGATCGGCATCGGCGAGCCGGCCACGGTGCCCACCATCGCCTGCATCGCCAACGCCGTGGCCAACGCCATCGGCGTGCGCGTGCCGGTGCTGCCGCTCACTCCCAAGAACGTTTTGAATGCGCTGCACAACACGACAAGGAGGTTGGCCTAATGAACGCCTTTGAATACGCCTCTCCGGCTACGCTCAAGGAAGCCCTCGGGCTATTGGGTAACTCCTGGTCCGACGCGGCGGTTCTCGCCGGCGGCACCGATCTGTTGAGCCTGATGAAGGACCACATCGCCGAACCGAAGCGTGTGGTCAATATCAAGGGCATCAAGGAACTGGGCGGCATCACGAAGTCAGGCGGCGGGCTGCGCATCGGCGCCAACGCCACCGTGGATGAGTTGATGGAAAGCGCCGCCGTGCGCGCCGAGTATCCTTCGCTTGTGGCCGCCGCGCGCGGCATCGATTCACCGCAGGTGCGCAACATGGGCACCGTGGTGGGCGACCTGTGCCAGCGACCGCGCTGCTGGTATTACCGCAACGGCTTCGGCCTGCTGGCGATGAAGGGCGGCAAGAGCCTGGTGGAAAGCGGCCAGAATGAGTTTCACTCAATCTTCTCGAGCGGCCCGGCGAAGTTTGTCAGCGCCTCCAGCTTTGGTCCGGCGTTGATCGCGCTCGGCGCCAAAGTGAAGATCGCCAGCGCCTCGGGCAGTCGCGAGGTGGCCGTGGCCGACTTCTTCAAAGCGCCCACCGGCGACGGCGACCGCGAGATCGATCTCAAGCCGAATGAGATCGTCACCGAGATCGTCGTGCCCGCCGCCAAGGGCGCCAAGAACGCCACCTACGAGGTGCGCAACAAGGAAGGGCTCGACTGGCCGCTGGCCACGGCGAGCGTCGTCCTCACGATGAAGGGCGCCAACGTCGCCACGGCGAAGATCGTACTCGGCCACGTCGGGCCGACGCCGGTGGTTGCCGCCGATGCCGCCAGTTCGCTCGCCGGCAAAGCGATCAACGAAGAGACGGCCACGGCCGCGGGCAAAGCCGCCGTCGCCGGTGCGAAGCCACTCTCGGACAACGGCTACAAGGTGCAACTGGCGGCCGTGGCCGTCAAGCGCGCCCTGCTGGCCGCCGCGGGCAAGGCGTAACGCACACACACCCGAACCGCGAAACCCCCGGCGGCCCCGAGCCTCCGGGGGTTTCGTATTCTGGAGGACAGCATCATGGAAACCACCGGATCGAGCCTCATCAACGACGACCGCTGCGACCTCCTGCGCTGGAAGGGCCTCTACATCCAGGCCGAGTGGGACCCCAGTGTGCCGCACTCGGGCGACCGTAATTTCTGGTGCCACAAGACGCAAACCTGCACCGGGCCCGATGGGCGCATCGTGGACGACTACGAGTGCAATGAAACGCGCTCCTGCTACAAGCCGCTGTAGGCCCGGCGCCGCGCCGCGGCCGCTTTGCTTGACTCCGCCCGCCCCCTTGCGTAGACTCGCTCCCAGATTCCATGCGCTTCCGGAGGGGAAGCGCCGGGGCCACTGGGGGCCCTAACCTAACCACGCACCATCCCGGCGCGCCTGCTGTGAGGCGCCAAGCCGCGGCATCATCGGGAGGACACATGAAACGTGAACATGTTATTTTGCGGACCTTCGGTCCGGGCAGCGGGGGCGGCTTTCTGAGCGGAGGTCCGGGCGGGCTGCCCGCGGCCGCACCTGCGCCGGCCCGCGTCGGTGTTGAGATGGAGATGCTGAGCGCAGGCGATGCGGCCAGGATAGCCAAGAAGCAAGAGGTGGCCGCGGTGGCCCCGGTGATGCCGATGAAACTCGTCGAGCCGCTCGATGAGGGCCTGGCCGCACCTACGGCCGCCGGGGTTGATTGGGGCGTGGAGGCCGTCGGGGCGCTGAACTCGCCGTTCACTGGAGACGGCATCGTCGTGGCCGTGCTCGACACCGGCATCGACGCCGCGCATGCGGCCTTTCAAGGAGTGACGCTCGTGCAGCGCAGCTTCACCGGCAGCGCCGACGCAAGCGACGACCACGGCCACGGCACGCATTGCGCCGGCACCATCTTCGGCCGCGACGTGACCGGCGTGCGCATCGGCGTGGCCCGCAGCGTGAAGAAAGCCCTCATCGGCAAGGTGCTCGGGCCCGGCGGCGGCGGCAGCCACCAGATTGTCCAGGCCATTCAATGGGCCGTCACCGAAGGCGCCAACGTCATCTCGATGTCGCTGGGCATGGACTTTCCCGGCTACCAGAAACAGCTCGTCACCCAGGCCGGCATGCCGGAGGAGGTGGCCACCTCGATGGCGCTGGAAGGCTACCGCATGAACGTTTTGCTGTTTGAGCGCCTCGCCGCGATGGTGCTGGCGATGAGCGACTTCATGCAGACCACGCTGCTCATTGCCGCCGCCGGCAACGAAAGCCGCACCAACATCGACCCCGACTTCAAGATCGCCGTCGCCCCGCCCGCGGTGTCTGAAGGCATGATCTCAGTGGCCGCGCTCGGGCGCACGGCCAATGGCCTCACGCCAGCTTCGTTCTCCAACACCGGCGCGCTCATTGCCGGACCGGGCGTGGCCATCACCTCGGCCAAGCGCGGCGGCGGGCTGGTTTCGATGAGCGGCACAAGCATGGCCACACCGTGCGTGGCCGGCGTGGCCGCGTTGTGGGCGCAGAAACTCAGCGCCGCCGGGCCGCTCAACACGAAGATCCTCACGGCGCGGCTGCTTGCCTCCGGCACGAGCAACGGCATCGCCCCCGGCGTCGCGCCGGGCGACATCGGCAGCGGTCTTGTCCAGGCCCCGGCGAACTAGCCGCGCGGGCGTGGCATCATAACCAGGGAGATTCGTTTGAAACAGATCACCTTTGAGCTGTTGCGGCACGGGCCGCCCAACAACCAGTTGCTCTCGCCGCTCACGCAGTATCTGGCCCTCTGCGAGAACCACCCGGCCACCACGCTCCAGATGCCCTTTGAGCACAACCAGTTCCTGCACCGCCACCGCGCGCTGAGCTACGCGCTGCGCGGCAACGATCCGACGGGGAACCTGGATGAAGCGCGCTCGTTCCAGGTGAAGGACACGGCGCGGGTTCTCGGCGAACTGCTGGGCCAGGTGCCGGGCCTGGTGGCCGAGATGAACCGCGACCACGTGAACGGGGGCGACGCCTGCGCCGAGCGGGAAGGCAGCCGCGCCACGCATTTCCGCATGGTTTTGTCGGCCTCTGAGCTGGCCTTACTGCCCTTTGAGCTCGCCCTCTCGCCGCCCGGCTTCCCCGGCGCGGGTGAACCGCTTCTGCTCCAACTGCAAGACCCGGTGTGCCTCACCCGCGAGGTGCGCCGCATCGCCGAACGTACGCTGACGTGGCCGCAACAGCCGAGGGTGCTCTTCATCTCCGCCTTTCCTGGCAACTCGGCGCCGCAGGGCCTCGTGCCGCGCCACCTGCGCATTCTTCACCAGTTGCTCGACCCGTGGGCCGATTACTCGCAGCCCGAGGAGTCGCGGCTCAAGCACCTCATCACGCATCTGGACAACGCAACCAGCGACGACATCGCACAGGCCTGCGCCGGCGAGCAATATTCGCATGTGCACATTCTCGCCCACGGCAAGGAGTATCGCGACGGGTTCGACTTCCGTTACGGGCTCGCGCTCGAAAACCGGCTCGCTCCCGGCACGTCCGATGTCGTCAGCGGGGAACGCCTCGCCACGGCGCTGCGGCCGATGCAATCGCAGCCCGGCCGGCAGGGGTCGCGGCCGCTGGTGGTGACGCTCGCCAGTTGCGATTCCGGCAATCAGGGCACGGTGTATGGACTCGGCGGCAGCGTCGCCCACGCCTTGCACCAGGCCGAAATTCCGATCGTCATCGCCAGCCAGTTCCCGCTCTCCGTCGATGCCTCGCGCGAATTCGTCCTGCTGCTCTATGAGGCCCTGCTGTGGGGCAAGGACCCGCGCATCGCGCTGAACACCCTGCGCCGCCGCCTGCACACCCTCTACGCGAATACGCACGACTGGGCCAGCGTCTCGGCCTACGCATCCCTGCCGGAGAACTTCGAACAGTGGCTGGCTGAAGCCGAGACCCACCAGAATATCCGCGGCATGGAAGCGGCCCTCAGCTTCGCCGACTCGGTTACGGAAAAAGTGGACGAAGAACGCGGGACGCCGACGGGATCCAGCCCCACCCCCACGCCGCCGCCCACGCCCGGCGTGAAAACGGACGACCTCACCGCGCTGCTGGACACCGCGTCGCGGCGAATGGACGAAGGGCGCGCGCGCATTGAGGCCCTGTTCCCGCGGCAGCCGCACAACGTTGCGAAGCTGGCCGGCAAACTCGCCGCCATTGAGAAGCGCTGCGCGCAAGCCTGTTTTTACTTCGCCGACAAGAGCCCAAATCGCGGCGCCGAACTGACCCGGCGCTGGCAGTCCATGTTGCACAAGTCGCGCCAACACTACTGGCTTGTCTTTGAAACCGACCGCAGCCAGTCGTGGGCGATCTTGCAGTATCTCTCGCTCGACCTCATTCTGCGGCGGCTGCACAGCCCGCTGTCCGACCCCGAGCTTACGCTTGACCCACACGAGGAGCACAACCAGCCCGCCGTGCTGTGGAAGCTCGTCCACGATCTTTCGCTCAACGATCTGCGCGGGAAGGACGAGAAGTTCCGTCTGTGGGCGCTCGGCAATCTTGTCGAACTCTATCTGCTGGCGCCTCTGGTCGACAAGCTCCAGATCGAGTTGCCCGCCAGCCGCAAGCCGCCTCGGGCGCCCGCCGCGGCGCAGGCGGGTGCAATCGGGCGCGACCGGGCGATCCAACATGCGCGCACGCTGATCGACATCGCCGGCCCGGCCTCGTGGGATGTCTACTGCACGCGGCGGCAGGTTCTTCGTTACGCGATCTGGTTTCCTGAGATCGCCGACGTCGGCGGTGTCAACGACCTGGCATGGGAACTGGCTCGCATTCTGCCGGCCAAGCAGCCGGTGAGTTAATCGGCCCGCTATCCTGAGACCAGCACATGGGCTTCGCACTGTGGACCGACGACGACACCGCCTGGGCTGCCGGCACGCATGAATACCGGCCGATGGGCATCGCCGTGATCGCGCGGTCGAGTGTGTTTGCGGCGCGCGACTTCCGTCCGGCGCGCCGTCTGCCCGTGCGTTCCGGACCTCATTTCCGGGGCCTGTTTGCCTCGCTCGGCGACATGAACGCGTTCCTTGGCCGGAGCCGGTCACAAGACGCGAAAAAAAATATGCGGCAGGGTTCAAGCCGACAGCTGGCAATCACTTAGCGCGAGATTTCGAGTCCTCGCCGGGGGCCTCGCCGATCCGATTTTCCGAATCCTCGTCCTACACTCGGAACGCGAGAGGATTCGCCATGAACCGCACCCCATTCCTCACCCCGTTCCGCCTCCGGCTGGCCGCACTCGAAGAAGGCAGCGGCGGCGCGCTTCGCCTGCCCCCCTTCACCACCACCCTATCGGACGCGCAAGCGCGCGTGGACCCTGTCACGGGAGACGCCGTGCTCACTTGCATGCCACTTGATGACGGCCTGCGGCTGGGCTTGACCGAGCGCGAAGAACAACGCCTGCGGGCCCATCTTTATGACGCCGGCGCGGCGCGCCTGGGGCGCAGGCTGGCAGCGTTTCCCGCTGTTGCGGGCGAGGTCCCGGTGGTCGATCTCGCTTTGCCCGCACTCGAAAAACGAATGGCCCCGGCGCGGGCGGAGATGTGGCGGGGAGCAGACGGCGAGGCCGGCGATGGCGGATACGCTCAGGCCATCGCCTCGGGCTGGCTGGCGGCACGGCAGGACGCGGCGCCGCTGCCGCCGCTGAGCTGGTCGCACGAATGCCGGCTCTCGGGCCACATGGCGCGCGCGTTGCTGAAGCCGCTGTGGGAGTCGTATCAGGGCGCATCGCCGATGGCTTCGATTCCGGCCAACGCGGCCTACCAGGCGCGGATGGAAGTGACGCTGCCGGGCCATGCGATGAGCGGCTGGTACGGGCTCGGGCCGGAGCGCACGCATGGGTTCTTCAAATCGTTGACGCGGGTCTCGGCATCGGTCCAGCGGGCGTTGCGCAACTGGCTGCCGCTGCTCTGGATGGGCGACGGCGAACTGTTTCACACGCCGAGGGAGGGTGTGTCGCTGCTCGCCTATGCGTCGCTGCCGGCGCTGCTGGCGCGCTCGCGGCGCAACTATACCTACGATCCGGTGGACAACTCAAGCTGGCTGCAGGCGCTCACCTACGCCACGCGGCGGCTGCAGAAACAACTGCAGGTCTGGTATCCGGCGCTGGCCGCGCTGGACCATCCTGCTGCTGAACTGGTTCACCCGCGCTGGCATTCCCGTTGGAGCGGCGACCTGATGCGCAACGGCAAACGGATTCAGACGCTGCTGGCCAATGAGGCGTGGCTGATCGATCAGTTCGTCAACTTCGCCGCCGGTATGGAAGACCTTGCCGGCCGGCCATCGTTGAACGGTTGCATCCGTACAGGACGCGAGTTGCACGGGGCCTTGGACGCGCGGCTGCGGCGCTGGTGGGACGGCCGCCAGGCGCAGGCCGTGAACAGCCTTCTTCTCATCGAGGCCACCTCGGCGCTGACGCGGGAGCCGGTGACCCTCTCCATTTCCCTACGCAAACTGGTGTCGCGACAGGCCCCCGAAGGGCCTCTGGTCATGTCGGCGCACCGGGGCCCAGAGGCCCCGGCGGATCCGTCTGATGCGGGCGAGGCCGCTTAGTCCCCGGCGGGCTGCCCGGCATCGCGGCGCCGCTCGGCGACCACGCTCGCCAGTGCCATCGCCGCCACAACCACATTGGCGACAATCACGGGCGCGGCTTGGATCATCACGCCGTAGCCGATCCACAGCAGCGCGGCAAGGGCCTGCACAATGCGCAGCGAGGCCGGCTTGCGGAAGAAGTAGGAGCAGGCAAACACCGCCGTGGCCACCCATCCGATCGATTGCAGGAGGATCTCTTTCATCGTGGTCGCGGCCTCAGGCCGTCGCCTCCGGCCGCGGCTCCTGCCGGGCGATGATGAGCGAATCGGTGCGCACCTTGCTCCATTCCTGCAGCGCGAAGCCGTGCGCCGCAAACAGCGCTCGGACGCGTTGTGAATCCCAGCCGGCCACCTCTTCGAGCACCGGCACAAGCACGCTCAAGGCGTCTTCGCTGATCACGGTGCGGCGCGCGAGCTGGGCGATGAACCTGGCTTCGGAAACGGCGATGGTCAGCCCGTCGCGGCTGTTCAGGTGCATCATCACGTGGACGTCGGAGCTGCCATCGCCGACATAGACGACGTGATCGTGGCTGAGCTGGTGGCGCTGCACCAGTTCCTCCAGCACGGCCACTTTGCCGTAGCCCGCTGGAACACGCACGATGGACTCAATCTCGCCCGTCTCGGCGTGATAGCGGAAGCGTGTGCCGATGATGTGATCGGGCGGCACGATACCCTCCAGCGCCGACTGGATCACCTCTTCCGGCGCCGCTGAGATCACATAGAAGTGGAAGTGATTGCCCTCCAACCCTTCAACCATGCGCAACAGCGCGGGGATGTTCTTCTTGAGGCGGATGCGCTTGCCCACTTCGTGCAAATGTTCCCGCCGTACGCGGCGATACTCCGGATCATGCTGCAGCAGGTAGGCCAGTTCCCCGCCCTGCTGAACCAGGTGGATGCGCGACAGCCCCTCCACCTTCTCGGCGAACCGCTCGGCGCCAAGCATCTCGCTCAGCACGAAGCCGGAATCGTTGAAACTCAAGGTCTGATCAAAGTCGCTGGCGATTAAGTACGTACGGTTCCCGCGTTTGAAGTCTGCGGTCATGGTGATGGTTCTCCTGTGGAAGTTGCGGCCCGAGTGTATAGGATGGCTCCCATACGATGTAGTGGTGATGTCAGCCGGATGAAAGCGGGAGCGCGTGGTCTGCTTTCGGACTGAAGGCCGGAAACGGTTCCGGAGCAGGCGAGAGAATTACTGGGGATGGGCTACGTGGCCGCTTTCATATCATAGCATTCTTCACGACTGCGTGGTGGTGCGGTTTACCGCGGTTGATTTTCACGAACAGGCCGATTTTGTTTCGGAGCATGGGCCCGGCCATTTACAATGATGAGACGGCCCATGCTCGATTCGAATCTCCCGGAGGGGACTGACCACAACTTCCAAGAACTGCTCCGCACAGCGGCGCAGGAGACCGGGATCCAGCCGGAATTTTGGGATATTTTCGGCCACAAGCACGAGCTGACACCGGAATTGGCGCAGCGATTACTTGGCGTGATGGGCCTGGACGCCTCTGGCCAAGCGGCTCTCGAGCGCTCGTTGCGGGCGCGGCGGGCGCGGGAATGGGAGCAACTGGCGCCGGCCGTGGCCGTGGTCGAACAGGGAGCGGTGAGCGTGTCGGTGAAGGCCGCAGGGAGCCCCGGAGCTCGCCTGCACTGGAGACTGGAATGGGAAGAGGGCGGCGTCCACGAGGGCTGGTTTGAGTGGACCTCGCTTGCACTTCTCACCGAACGTAACGGCAAGAGCGAGCGGCAGTGGCGCTGCCCGGTGGACGCACCGCTCGGCTATCACACGCTGCGGTTGCGCTGGGCGTCGGCCGAAGGAACCTCGCAGCAGATGGCGACGCGGTTGATCGTGTGTCCTTCGCGGGCCTACCTGCCGCCGTTCCTGGAGCGTGGGGAAAAACGGGCCGGCCTGGCGGTGAGCTTGTACGGAGTCCACTCGGAGAAGACGTGGGGATGCGGCGACTTCACGGCGCTGCGTGGCGTGATTGACTGGGTGGCGGCGAACGCCGGCGGCAGTTTCGTGGCCCTCAACCCGCTGCACGCCATCTTCAACCGGCAGCCGTACAACACGAGCCCGTATCTGCCGAGCACCATTTTCTATCGCAATTTCCTGTACCTCGACATCGCGGCCATTCCCGAGGTGGCGAGCAATGCAGTGGCACAGCGGCTGCTCGCCTCCGAACGCATCCAGGCCGAGATACGCGCACTGAACGGCAGCGAGTATGTGGAGTATGAGCGCGTGGCGCGCCTCAAGCGGCTCTTCCTGCTACTGGCCTTCCGCGAGTTCTACCGAACGCATTGGGTGCGGGAGACTGAACGCGGGCTGGCGTTCGCGCGCTATGTTGCGGCCGAGGGCGTGCGGCTGGAGGAGTTCGCGCTGTTCTCGGCGCTCGATCAGTGGCTGCACAAGAAGTATCCCGATGTCTGGGTCTGGCCGCAGTGGCCTGAAGAGTATCACCAACCGGGCAGCAAGGCGTGCCGTGACTACCAGAAGACACACCTGCGCAGCGTGCTCTTCTACAAATTCGTGCAGTGGCAGATCGATCAGCAGGCAGAGGCGGCGCAAGCCCATGCCGTGAGCCGGGGACTGGAGATCGGCCTGTTCCACGATTTGCCGCTGGCCAATGACCGCTGCGGGGCCGACCTGTGGTCGGCTCGTGAGTTCTTCATGGAAGGCTGCCGGGTCGGTTCGCCGCCCGATGATTTTTCACCGAATGGCCAGGATTGGAGCTTCCCGCCTCCGAACAAGGACCGCCACTTAGCCGACGGCTACCGCCATTACGCTGACTCCATCCGCCGCAGCGCGCGGCACGGTGGAGCGTTGCGCATCGATCACGTGATGCGCCTCTTTCGCCTGTATTGGATTCCCGATGGCTTCGATGCGCGCACGGGCGCCTACGTGCGCGACAACGCGGAGGACCTGCTGCGCGTGCTGGCTCTCGAGAGCGTGCGCCAGAAGGTGCTCATTGTCGGCGAGGATCTGGGCACCGTGGAGCCGCGCATGCGGGAGATGCTGGAACGCTTCGGCATTCTCAGCTACCGCCTGTTCTACTTCGAGCGCAAGGAGGGCGGAAAGCTCATTCCTCCCGCCGCATACCCGCCACAGGCGCTGGTGAGTTCGACGACGCATGATCTGCCCACGCTGGCCGGCTACTGGTGTGGCCGCGACATTGACGCGCGCGAACGGGCGGGCCTGCTGCCCAACGACGGCACCGCTGAGCGCATGCGCGCCGAACGTATCGCCGACAAGCAGCATATGCTCGACGCGCTGCACCTGGAAGCACTGCTGCCGCCGGACTATCCTCGCGACGCGGCGCTGCTTCCCGAGTTGACCGGTGAGTTGCACAACGCCATCATCGGCTTCCTCGCCCTGTCGCCCTCGATGCTGCTGACGCTGAATCAGGAGGACCTCACCAAGGAGGTCGACCAGCAGAACCTGCCCGCCACCACGCATCAATATCCCAACTGGCGGCGCAAGATGAAGTACAGCGTGGAGCAACTGCACGGGGATCAACACGCGCTGGATTTCGCGCAGATGTTGCGCCACTGGCTGGGGCGGTCCGGACGGTCATCCTCGGAAAGCTGAGCGCGGCCGCGGGCGGGGGTAGGCGGTGGACGGCGAAAGCGATGTAGGGCGGCGCTCAGAAGCCGATGTACTGAACCTCTTCTTCCAACTGGATGCCGAAGCGCGCGCGCACGCGCGCTTTGAGGTCGTTGATGAGCGCGCAGAGGTCCTCCGATTTTCCTTCCCCATCGTTGTAGATGGTGTTGGCGTGATAGGCGGCCACCTGGATGTCGCCGCGCCGCATGCCCTTGGCGCCGACCTGATCGAGCAGCCATCCGGCGGGCAGTTTGCCTTCGATCACCACGCCGGGCGGGAGAGCCGCGCAGAGCTGTTCGGGGAGTTCGCTCACGAGGAGGTTTTTGAAGATACTGCCGGCGCAGCGCATGGAGGGCGGGTACTTGGCGTCGCGGATCGAGCGGATCTCCTCGGCTCGGCGGCGCATGGCCTCGGCGCTGCCAGGGGGCAGGGTGAGGGTGACCGAGAGGATGATCCAGTCCTTATTGTGCTTGAAGATACTGTCGCGGTAGCCAAAGCGGCAGCCGTCGTGATCCAGTCCGCGCAGGACGCGCCCATCAAAAAAGCGCACGCCTTCCACGGCCGCGCCGATGGAGTTGCCGTAGGCGCCGGCATTGCCGTAGACGGCTCCGCCGACCCAGCCGGGGATGCGCGTCATGGTATGGAGGCCTTCGAGTCCGGCGGAGATGGTGAAATCGACGAGGTCCTGCAGTTCGGCGCCGGATTCGGCGTAAACCGAGGCTTCGCGCAGTTCCAGGCGCGCGCCGCGAAAGCGGAGAATGACACCGGGGAATCCGTCGTCGGAGGCGATCAGGTTGGTGCCCGCGCCGAGAGCGAGCCAGGGCAAGCCGAGCGTACGCACGGCTCGCATGCCTTCCAGAAAGAGGTTTTCATCGCTGGTTTCAGCCAGCAGGCGTACGTCGCCTCCAATCTGGAAGCGGGTCAACTCGCGCAGCGGTACGTCCTCGCGCACCTGAAGTCCGAGGTTACTGAGATGATGGGCGAATTGCGAGTAGGAGGAAGGCCGAGACACGGCTAGAATCATCTAGTATACCGAGGTTCACAACATGATTCCCGTTGAAGGCATCCGCTTTCTCAAACAACTCAAGAAGAATAATTACCGCGAGTGGTTCCAGGCCCATAAGCCGGTATTTGAAGAGAAGTTGCGCGCACCCATGGAAGCAGTGGTGGACAACGTCAACCAGGCGCTGGCTGCCGGCGCGCCGGACTATGTCACCGACGCCAAGAAAGCCATCTTCAGGATTTACCGCGACACGCGTTTCAGTCCGGACAAGACGCCCTATAAGACGCATCTCGGAGCCCTGTTTCCCAAGCGCGGGATGGGGAAACTGACGGCCGCTTCCTTCTATTTCCACGTCGCGCCGGAAGGGATCGTGGTGGCCGGGGGCGTGTATTTCGCCGAACCGAAGACGCTACTGCAATTACGAACCTATTTATCGGAGAACCACCGCGAGTTGGAGGCGTTGCTGAAACCGAAGCGGGTGAAGGAGCTGTGCGGCGAGCTGCATGGCGATGCGCTGAGCCGGCCGCCGAAGGGCTTTCCGGCCGACCATGCGGCGATCGAACTGATCAAACGCAAGCAGTGGTACTTCGACCTTACCTTGCCGGCGGAAGAGGCTTCGCAGCCGGGGTTTGCGAAGACCATCTCGAAGCGGTTTCTGGCCATGCTGCCGGTTGTGGAGTTTCTCAACCGGGCGATCCCGATTCCGAAACGGACGGACGAGTGGCTGAGGTAAGAAGCCGGGCGCGGCGAGGTAAGAAGAATCCCCTGCGAGGGCAGGGTGATAGATGATATCGTTTGAGAGGGCGTCTCCGCACGAAACGTTGGATGGTTGGGGAAAGGGTGCTCGTGCGGAGACGTTATCCCCTCAGCAGCTAATGACGGACGATCCTGAAAAGGGTTTTGCCCGTGGAATCAATTTTCCTGTGAATTGTTGCCGGCCTTAGTGTGCGCGGAGGTTACGAGATGCGCAGCATGCCGACGATGGCGTTGAGCAGGATGGCTCCAAGCGCCACGGGGATCATGATTTTCCAGCCGATGTTCATCAACTGGTCGTAGCGGAAGCGGGGGAATGTGCCGCGCAGCCAGATCATGAGATAGACGAAGCCGCCTACTTTGATCAGGAACCAGAAGGGGCTGGAGACGACGGCATTGACGGGCGGGATGAGCACCACTCCGGCGAGGAGGATCATGAACAGGCCGACGCCCGTCATGCCGATGGCGTGCGGGCGCCAGGTGAGCTTTCGTGCCAGGCGCAGGCTGCCGAGGCCAATCAATAGAAACAACAGGGCCGGGAAACCGTAGTTGAACGGTAGCTCGAGCCAGCTTACGTTGGGGAACGGCCGCAGCCAGCCGCCGAGAAAGAGCGTGACGGCGACAGCGGAGACGACAAAGATGTTGGCGTACTCGGCGAGGAAGTAGAGCGCCCAGCGGAAGCCGCTGTATTCGGTGTGGAAGCCGGCGACGAGTTCGGATTCGGCCTCGGGCAGGTCAAACGGGGCGCGGTTGGTTTCGGCCACCGCCGAGATGACATAGACGACGAACGGGATGAGCATCAGGCCGTAGTTGTCGAAGATGAACCAGATGTGGCGCTCCTGCTGGGCGCGGACGATGCCGGCCATGCTGAGCGTGCCGGCGGCCATGACGCCCGACAGCAGGGCCAGGGCGAGGGCGACCTCGTAGCTCACCAACTGGGCGGCGCTACGCAGGGCGCCGAGCAGCGAGTAGTGGCTGTTGGAGGCCCAGCCGCCGAGGACGATGCCGAGAATGCCCACCGACGACATGGCCGAGATGACGAGCAGGCCGACGTTCACATCGGCCACGTACACGCCGCTGGCGAAGGGGATGACGCAGAAAGCCGAGAGCGCAGTGAAGGTGGAGATGACCGGGGCGAACCAGAAGAGCGCTTTGTCGGATTCCTCGGGGATGATGTCTTCCTTGAGGAGCAGCTTCAAGGCGTCGGCGATGGGTTGCAGCAAACCGTGCGGACCGACGCGCATCGGCCCGAGGCGCACCTGCATGTCGGCCAGCACCTTGCGTTCGACCAGCACGATGTAACCGGCCACCAGCGGGAACAGACCGATGATGAGCGCCGTGAGCAGCAGCGGCGTGAACCAGGGGTGGGCGAGGATGGCTTGGAGCATGTCCATGGCGGATTACCTGAGCAGAGAGGTTCCGGCGAAGCGGATGATCGGTTCCGGATAGAGGCCGATCGCCAGCGTGGCAAGGGCGGTGACGGCAAAGCCGACGCGCGCGCCCCAACCGGGCAGGGCGGGCAGCAATTGGCCGGCCTCGTTGAGGAACATGGCGCGCACGATGCGGAAGTAGTAATAGATGGACACGGCGACGAAGAGGGCGGCGGTGATGGCCAGCGCGTAGTGGCCGGTTTCGACGAGCGAGAGAAAGATGTAGTACTTGGCGATGAAGCCGGCCGTGGGCGGGATGCCGCCGAGCGAGAGCAGGAAGAGGGCCATCAACAGAGCGTGGCCGGGCGAGCGGTGGATGAGGCCGTTGAGGTCGTCGATGTCGTCGCCGGTCATGCCCTTCTGACGCAGGGAGATGAGCACGAGGAAGGCGCCGGTGTTCATGAAGGTGTAGACGAACAGGTAGATGCAGATGCCGGTGAGCCCGGTGCGGTTGCCGGCGATGAGGCCGAGCAGGATGTAGCCGGCGTGCGAGATGGAGCTGAAGGCGAGCAGGCGTTTCAGGTTCGTCTGGCTGAGGGCGCTGAAGTTGCCGATGGTGAGGCTGAGCACGACGGCGACGGCGAGCATGGGTTCCCAATTGATGCGGTGCGGGGCCAGCGTGCCGAGGAAGAGGCGCACGAGCACGGCAACCGAAGCGGCCTTGGAGGCAACCGAGAGATAGGCGGTGACGGGCGTTGGTGCGCCTTCGTATGCGTCGGGCGCCCACATGTGGAAGGGGGCGGCGCCGACCTTGAAGAGCAGGCCAACGAGCGTGGTGACGATGGCCAGCAGGAGGAGCGGATCGGTGGCGGGGCGCTGGGCGAGTTCGGCGGCGATCTTGGGCAGGCGCGTCGAACCGGTGATGGCATAGAGCAGCGAGAAGCCATAGGCGAGGAAGCCGCTGGAAAACGCGCCGAGGAGGAGGTATTTCATGGCCGCTTCATTGGAGCGGCGGTCAGAGCGCAGGAAGCCAACGAGGATGTAGAAGGTGACGGCCATCAGCTCAATGCCGATGAAGATGGTGACCAGTTCGGTGCCCGAGGCGAGGAAGTACATGCCGCACTGGGCCAGGAGGATGAGGCCGTAGAACTCGCCGTGATGCTCGCCCTCCACTTCGAGGTAGCGGTAGGAGATGATGGCCACCAGCACCGCGGCGGCGACAAAGATGGCGTTGAAGAAGATGGAGAAGCCGTCGATGATGAGGCCGTCGGAGAAGGCGCGCAGGGCGGGGATCGACTGGTCTTCGAGGAAGCGGTATTGGCGGTAGAGGGCGAGGCCGGCGAAGAACTCACCGAGCAGGGCGAAGAAGATGAGCCAGCGCTTCTGCCGCGGATGGGGCAGCACGAAGAAGTCGAGCATCAGGATGGCGCAGCCGAACAGGGCCAGCAGAAGCGCAGGAAGCAGGGAGAAGTGATCAGTGGGTGTGTAGAACTGGTTCATCGCGCGCCTCCCTGTGCCGTGTGCGGTGCGGCATGCGGCGCCTGGGCGAGCGCTGGCGAGGGCGGGCGGTCCTGATAGTAACCGGGACGGACGCGCTCGACGATGCGGGCGACAGGACGCTCGATGATCTCAAAGTAAGGCTTCGGGTAAAGGCCGATGGAGAAGGCCCAGAGGATGAAGGGGGCAAAGACGGCCAATTCGCGCCACGAGAGGTCGGCCAGGTGGTTGTTCTTGGCGTTGGTGATCTGGCCGAGGGTGGTGCGCTGGTAGAGCCACAGCAAATAAGCCGCGCCGATGACGACACCGGGTACAGCCATCGCCGCCCACCAGCGGTTGGCTTCGAATGCGCCTTGCAGGATGGTGAACTCACCGACGAAGCCGTTGAGCAGCGGCAGGCCGGCCGAGCTGAGCACGGCAAAGGCGAAGACGGTGGCAAACAGCGGCATGCGGTGGGCCAGGCCGCCGTATTCGCTGATCTCACGCGTGTGGCGGCGCTCATAGACGACGCCGACGATCAGGAAGAGCATGCCGGTGGAGATGCCGTGGTTCAACTGCTGGATGACGCTGCCGGCGATGCCGTTGGGGTTGAGCGAGAAGATGCCGAGCGTGCAGAAGCCAAGGTGGCTGACGGAGGAGTAGGCGACGAGGCGCTTCCAGTCCTGCTGCATCAGGCAGACGAGCGCGCCATAGAGGATGCCGATGAGGGAGAGGCCGACGACGACCTGGACGATGGTGCGGTCCATGGATGCTTGGGGGAGCAGCGGCAGCGAGAAGCGCAGGAAGCCGTAGGTGCCCATCTTGAGGAGGACGGCGGCGAGGATGACCGAGCCCGCGGTGGGGGCTTCGGTGTGGGCGTCGGGCAGCCAGGTGTGGAAGGGGAACATCGGGACCTTGATGGCAAAGCCGATAAAGAGCGCCCAGAAGACCCATTGCTGCATCCAGAAGGGCATGGTGAGGCGCAGCAGGGCGTCGATCTCAAAGGTCGGTGTGCCGAACTGCGTCCAGTGTTGGGAGTAAAGCGTGAGGATGCCGAGCAGCATCAGGACGCTGCCGGCGAGTGTGTAGAGGAAGAACTTGATGGCCGCATAGAGCTTGCGCGGTCCGCCCCAAACGCCGATGAGGAAGTACATCGGCACGAGGACGAGTTCCCAGAACACGTAGAAGAGGATGAAGTCGAGCGAGGCGAAGACTCCGAGCATGCCCACTTGCAGCAGCAGGAGCATGGCGTAGTATTGCTTCAAGCGATCCTGGATGGCCTCCCAACTGGAGAGCGTGGCGACGACGGCAGTGACGGCGGTGAGCACCATCAGGAGCAGGCTGATGCCGTCGATGCCAATGTAGTACTGGATGCCGAGCGAAGGAATCCATTCGGCGCGTTCCACGAATTGGAAGCCGCCGTTGGATCGGTCGTAGCCGGTGATGAGGGGCAGCATGGTGAGCAACCCGAGCACGGCCGAGATGTTGGCCCAGAGCTTAATGGCGGTCTTCTGCGAGGACGGCAGCGCCAGCAGGACGAAGAGGCAGGCCAGAGGGGTCCACAAGGCAAGGCTGAGGGGACTCATGCCATCCACCTCCATCCGAGAAAGAGCCCGACGCCGAGCAGGAAGACCAGCGCGTAGGCTTGCACCTGGCCGGTTTGAATGAGCCGCACGGGGAAGGAGAAGATCTGTGCAAGCAGGGCGGCGAGGCGCACGGCGCCGTCGATGATCCAGCGGTCCCACCACATGGAGAGGGTGGAGGTGAAGCGCGTGAGCCAGCCCGCGCCGTTCACGCCGCCATCGACCACGCGGCGGTCGAAGCGGCCGAGCAGTGTGCCGCCGCCTTTCACGAGGCCGTCGACGAAGAGGTAGTTGTAGATCTCGTCGACGTACCACTTGTTGAGCAGCGTTTTGTGCATGGGTCCGGTGAGGGCTTCAATGGGGTCGACCTTCCAGGCCTTGCCGTAGAGCGAGCGGGCAAAGAGGATAGCGCCGATGGCGATGGCGACGCTGAGGCCCATGAGGCCCCATTCGAGCGCGGCGTCGCCGTGTCCGGCATCGTGCGCGCCATGGGCGGCTTCGGCGGCGTGGCGCATGAAGACGGGTTCGAGCCAGTGTTCAAAGGTGCGGAACGATTCGGGCAGGAAGCTCCACAGCTTCGGTACGCCGATCCAGCCGGCGAGGATGCTGCCGGCGGCGAGGATGGTGAGCGGCACGGTCATGGAAGCGGGCGATTCGTGGATGTGTTTGGCCGTGGCCTCGTCCATGCGCGGCTCGCCGTAGAAGGTCATAAACATGAGACGCCACATGTAGAAGGCGGTCATGGCAGCGGTGATCAGGCCGACGATGTAGACGGCCTTGGAGCCGCCGGGGGCGCTGAAGACCTGCCAGAGGATTTCGTCCTTGGAGAAGAAGCCGGCCAGGCCGGGGATGCCGGCGATGGCGACCGAACCGACGAACATCGTCTTGAAGGTGGTGGGGATCTTGTCCTTGAGGGCGCCCATGTGGCGCATATCCTGCTCGCCCGACATGGCGTGGATCACTGAACCGGAACCAAGGAAGAGGAGGGCCTTGAAGAAGGCGTGCGTGTAGAGATGGAAGACGGCGACCCAATACGCACCGGCGCCGGCGGCCATGAACATGTAGCCGAGCTGCGAGACGGTGGAGTAGGCGAGCACGCGTTTGATGTCGTTCTGCACGAGGGCGATGGAGGCCGAGAGGATGGCCGTGAAGGCGCCGACGCCCATCACGATGGCGCTGGTTTCCGGCGTGAGTGAGTAGAGGGCGTTTGAGCGAGCCACCATGTAGACGCCGGCGGTGACCATCGTGGCGGCGTGGATGAGGGCCGAGACCGGCGTGGGGCCTTCCATGGCGTCGGGCAGCCAGACGTAGAGCGGCACCTGGGCCGACTTGCCGGTGGCGCCGATGAAGAGGAACAGCGCCGTGAGGCTGAGGATGCCGAAACCGGCGGTTTCCGCATGGAAGACGCCGCTGTTGAGAACCTCATTGACGCGGGTGAACTGGATGGAACCGGTGAGGCTGAGCAGCAGGAACATGCCGAGCAGGAAGCCGGCGTCGCCGATGCGGTTCACGATGAAAGCCTTGTTGCCGGCGTCGCCGGCCGACTTCTTGTGGAAGTAAAAGCCGATGAGGAGGTAGCTGCACAGGCCCACGCCTTCCCATCCGGCGAAGAGCAGCGCGTAGTTGTTCGCCAGCACGAGCGTGAGCATGAAGAAGACGAACAGGTTGAGGTAGCCGAAGAAGCGGTAGTAGCCGCCATCGTGGGCCATGTAGCCGGTGGCGTAGACGTGGATGAGGAAGCCGACGAAGGTGACGACGAGGATCATCACCGAGCTGAGCGGATCGAGGAGGAAGCCCCAGTCGGCGGTGAAGGTGGAGAGCGCGCCGGTGGCGGTGTGGAAGGGCAGGCCGGTGATCCAGGTATAGAGGATCACTTCGTGCGACTTCTTTGCGAGCGAGGCCAGTTGAGCCACCGCGCCGAGGGAGAACAAGAGCGAGAGCAGGATGGCGCCGGGGGAGATGAAGGCGATGAGCCGACGCGTGGCCGGGTGGTGATGCTCGCCGTGGGCGTGGGCGTGCCCTCCGCCGTGATCGCCGCCGTGTTCAGCGGCGAGGGCCGGGGCGAGGGCGACATCGGAGTGGCCCTGCGGATCGAGCTTGCGGCCGATGAGCAGCATCGTCGCCGCGCCAGCCAGCGGGAACAGCGGGATGAGCCAGATGAGATCGAGGAAGTTCATGGTTTCATCCCTGCTACCACTTGAGCAGGTCGATTTCGTCGGCCTGCACGGTCTCCTTATTGCGGAACAAGGCAATCAGAATGCCCAGGCCGATGGCCGCCTCGGCGACAGCCACGGTGATGACGAAGATGGCGAAGACCTGGCCGTGGAGATTCTGCCAGTGGTGCGACATGGTGACGAGGTTGATATTGACCGCGTTGAGAATCAGCTCGATCGACATCAGCACGATCACGATGTTGCGGCGGGTGAGCACGCCCAGCGTGCCGATGATGAGCATCGCGGCGCTGAGCACCAGGTAGTGATTGGAGGTAATGGGATGCAACATGGCAGCCTCAGGAAGTCTTCTTGGCCATCATCACCGAACCGACGATGGCCACCAGCAGGAGCAGGCTGGCCACCTCGAACGGGAGCAGGTATTCACGGAATAGGAGGTCAGCCAGCGCCTCGATGTTGCCCGGGCCTGTTGCGGCGGGGGCGGGCACGGCGGCGGGCAGGCTGAGAACGCCGGCGCTGTTGAGCATCCACACCATCTGCGCGCCGACCAGCACCGAGGCGACGAGACCGAGGAGCCACTGGCGGTTGAACTGCCGTTCCTTGGCGGCCTGATCGAGGTTGACGAGCATGATCACGAACAGGAACAGGACCATGATGCCGCCGATGTAGAGGACAATCTGGACGGCGAAGAGGAACTCGGCTTTCTGCAGCAGGTAAAGCCCTGCCACGCCGAGCAGCGAGACGATGAGCGAAAGCGCGCTGTGCATGGCGCTGCGGCGCGTGATGGTGGCAATGGCGCCGCCGATGGTGAGCAGCGCGAACACGTAGAAGAAGATGGTGTCGAGCATGGCGGTGGATCAGGCCTTGTACTGCGTCGGCTTGGGCCCCTCCTCGAGCATTTGCCGGTCCCAGATGAGGCCTTCGCGCGTGTAGCTGGCCAACTCGAAATCCTGGGTGAGTTCGAGCGCGTCCACGGGGCAGGCGTCCTCGCAGAGGCCGCAGAACATGCAGCGCGAGGTGTCGTAGGTGAAGGTGGTGAGGTCCTTGCGCTTGGTCTGCTCGTTGCGGACGCTGGTGACGACGATGAGGTTTTCCGGGCAGGCCTTGGCGCAGAGGTCGCAGGAGATACAGAGCGTCTCGCCGTTGTCGGGGTTGATGTTCAGGCGCGGGGCGCCTCGGTAACGTTCGGCCACCTTGGGGCGCTGAATGGGGTACTGCTCGGTGTAGATGTGCTTGGGGTGCTGGTTGCGGAAGGTCACCCAAAGGCCTTGAAACAGGTCGACGAGGAAGATTTTCTTGAGCAGTGGAATCATCGATCGATCTCTCCCAGCACGATGTCCAGTGTCCCTATGATGGCAACGACGTCGGCCACCAGTGCGCCCTTCACCATCTGGTCGAGGGCTTGCAGGTTGATGAGCGAGGGCGGCCGCACGCGGAGCCGGTAAGGGTTGATGCTGCCGTCGCTGACGATGAAATAGCCCAGTTCGCCTTTCGGAGCCTCGATGGAAACGTAGGCCTCGCCGACGGGCGGTTTGAGCACCTTGGGCACCTTGGCCATGATCGGACCTTCGGGAATCGCGCCCACGGCCTGACGGACGATGCGGATGCTCTGGCGCATCTCTTCCATGCGCACCAGGTAGCGGTCATACGTGTCGGCGTTCGTGCCGACCGGAATGTCGAACTCGTACTTCTCGTAGCCGGAGTAGGGCAGCGCCTTGCGGATGTCCCACTTCACCCCGGCGGCGCGGAGCACAGGGCCGGTGACGCCGTAGCGCTTGCAGTCGGCCGCGTTCAGGATGCCCACGCCGACGAGGCGGTCGCGCCAGATGCGGTTGTTGGTGAGCAGTTCCTCGTACTCGGCCACCTTGGGCATGAACCAGTCGCAGAAGGCGATTACTTCGCGCTCGAAGCCTTCGTAGAGCTCATACTGCAGGCCGCCGATGCGGAAAGCGTGCGTGGTGAGCCGGGCGCCGCAGTAGTTTTCGAAGATTTTGAGGATCTCTTCGCGTTCGCGCAGGGTGTAGAAGAGCGGCGTGATGGCGCCGACGTCGAGGGCGTGCGTACCCAGCCAGAGGAGGTGGCTGGCGATGCGGTTCAACTCAGTGAGGATGACGCGCACCACCTGGGCGCGCGGGGTGGTCTCGACGTTGATCAGCTTTTCCACCGCCAGCACATAGCCGAGGCCGTTGCTGATGGAGGCCACGTAGTCCATGCGGTCCACGTAGGGCGCGAACATCTGGTAAGTGCGGTTTTCGGCGATCTTCTCCACGCCACGGTGAAGGTAGCCAACGACACACTCGGTGCCATTGACGCGTTCGCCGTCGAGCTTGAGGATGACGCGCAGGACACCGTGCGTCGAGGGATGCTGCGGGCCCATGTTCAGGACCAGCTCGTTGGAGTCGAGGAAAGTCTGCGCCATGGGCTATTGTCCGCTCTCGATTCCCAAATTCTCCTTCACCCAGCGATTGTCCATGGCCAGAATGCTCACATCGCGCCGCAGCGGGAAGCCTTGCCAGTCATCGGGCATGAGCAACCGTTTCAGATCGGGATGTTCTGCAAATTCAATGCCGAACATATCGAAGACTTCGCGTTCCATCCAGTCGGCGGTGGCATGGACGCAGGCCACCGAGAGGGGACGCTCGGATTCGGCAACCGAACACTTGATGCGCACTCGCTCGTTGCGGGCGAAACTGTAGAGGATATAGACCACTTCGAAGCGTTTGGGTCGGTTGGGATAGTCCACTGCCGTGAGATCAACCAGGTAGTCGAACTCGGCTTCCAATTTCAGGAATTCGATGATGTCGCGGACGGCCGCCATTTCGGCGACGAGGAACTTTTGCCCCAAATAAGTGGCATATCGCTCAACCCGGTTGCCGAATTGTTGGGCCAGTGCACGCGTCAGGTCGTCGTCCCAGGGCTCGGCGGCCATTTCGGCGGGCGGTTTGGGAGCGGCTGGGGCGGCTGGCTTGGCGGCAGCGGCGGCGGGTTTGGCGGCGGGTGCGGGTTTGGCGGCGGGAGCGTCAGGCTTGGCAGTAGGGGCGTCAGGTTTGACAGCGGGAGCGTCAGGATTGGCGGCTTGAGCAGCGGGCTTGGCGGCGGGCTCGGCGGGCTCGGCGGGCTGCGCAGGGGGAGGAGCAGGCTTAGCGGCGACGGGCTCCGCGGCTGGGGCGGGGGCTTCAGCAGCCGGTTTGGCCTGCGCGGCCGCGGGCGGCTCTGCTTTCGCAGGCTCGGCGGGCAGTGCGGCGGCTTCGGGCGGAGCAGGAGCGGCTTCGGGGTGAGTGGGAGCCGCTACGGGCTCGATTGGGGACGGCGGTGCGCCGGTTCCTTCTCCAGAAGCTGCCGCGGCGGGCTTCTGTTCGTCTGGTTGTTGCGAGGCCGGGTTCTCAGGTTCCGCCATTCGTGATGCCCACAATTAGCATGCGCGACGGGGCATGTCAACGATCCGGAGGCTCGTGCTGCCCAATCGCACGTGATGCTAGAGGAAACCCTCTTGCACGAGAAATTCCATTACAGCACGTGCGTTGTCGCGAGGTGTGGTTTCGCCAGTTTCGAGCCGTAAACTCGGCGTTGCGGGCGCCTCATAGGGATCGTCGACGCCGGTGAAGCCCGTGATGGCTCCGGCGCGGGCCTGCGCGTAAAACCCCTTCACGTCGCGCGTTTCACACACCTCGGCGGGGGTGGCGACATAAATGAGGAGAAACTGCCCGTCGCCCATCATGGCGCGCACACGTTCACGCGTGGCCTCGTAGGGGCTGACGGCGGCGCAGAGGGCGACACCGCCGTGGCGGACAATCTCAGAGGCGACCCAGCCGATGCGGAGGATGTTGGTGTCGCGGTCGTCGCGGCTGAAGCCGAGGCCCTTGGACAGATGCGTGCGGACGACATCGCCGTCGAGGAAGGTGAAGCGGCGGCCGCGCTCTTCGAGCATAGTCGCGACCTCAGCGGCGACGGTGGATTTGCCGGCCGAGGGGAGTCCGGTGAACCAGAGGCAGAAGCCCTGTTCGCGGCGCGGGGGATGCTCCGTGTGGCGGATGGCGGCCACGGCCTCGAGCTGGGAATCGCCGCCGGACTCGATGACCTGGCCGGCTCCGTAGGCGGCGAGGACAGCGGGCAGCAGTGCGGCAACGGCGACGGGAACGATGACCACCTGGGCGCCGATTTCGGCGGCCGCGGCCAGCGAGGCGCGCACACGGGCGGCCAGCGAGACGTGCGGCGGCAGGTGGGAGGGCACGAACAGGACGACGGGCAGACCCGACTCGCGCGAGTGAGCGGCCGCGCGCCAGGCTTCCTCGAGCGTAGGCCAGGGCGAGGGCACCCAGGCCACGCAGGGTCCGGTGCGTTGGCGCAACTCGGCCGGCGTGAGTCGCAGGGAGTCGAATCCGCGCCAGCGCGGCCGTTCAATGACCTCGACCGGACCGCGCAGGGCGAACTCCGCGCCGGCGGCTTCGCAGGCGGCAACGGTGAGCACGCCGAGGCGGACATTGAAGCCATCGCGAAGGGCGACACGCGCGCCGGGAGAATAGGCGCGGGCGGTGAGCAGCGGATGATCGCCGTCGAATCCGCTGAGCGGGGCGAGGGCGCCGAGGATGATCAGTTCAAAGAGGCACGCCTGGGGCTCGGTGAGCTGGATGGCGTCGAGCGCGGCGGCTTCGCGGGCGAGGTCGTGTGAGGCCAAGCCACTATCTTCCCAGTTTGCGCTTGATGTCGGGGAGGAACTCTTTGAGCACATTCCAGCCGATGTTCCAGCCCACCTGCTGGCCGCTGCGCCGGGCCACGTCCCACTTCGTGTTGTCGCCTTCGGGCATCCAGCGGTTGCTGATGATGTTGGAGCCGGCGATGCCGGCAAAGCGGGAGAGGGCGGGGACGCGGTGGCCGGCGCGGTCGTAGTGATAGAACGAAGCGCCGAGGGCGTATTTGACGCGCGAGCCGAAGTTGCCTTGGCCCTTGGGGCGGTAGCGCGGGTCGGTGCCGAGGGCGGCGCCGACGCCGAAGTCGATGCCGTTGCTGAGAATGCTGCGCGTCATTCGCATGCCGAAGCGCTGGCCGAAGCCTTCCCAGGTGCGGTCCCAGGCTTCGGGCCGCCGGCGCCAGGTTTGAATGCCGCTGGTGAGGCTTCCCAGAGCGATGCTCTCCGGACCGGCGGCGCGGCGGAGGTTGTATTGCGCGCGCTCTGCCACGGTAAGGGGGGCGATGGCGGGGAGCGGAGGAGACTGTGGGGTGACGAGGGGAGCAGGTGTGGCGGGGGAATCCTGCCCATCACAGGCCGGACCGAACAGCGCTACGAGGCTCAGCCCCCACCCACACACGCGAACCAACAGCATCCTGCTCAGTCTATCATCCGGGTGCATCCAATATGAACAGTTTGGCCCCTATAATAGGGGATTCCCAAATGAACCTCGACTGGTTCCCCTTCTGGCTCAGTCTTCGAGTGGCGGCAATCTCCACGATCCTGTCGACAGGGGTGGGGCTGTGGCTGGCCTACCTGCTGGCGAACCGCACATTTCGCGGCAAAGATGTAGTGGACGCGGCGGTAACGCTGCCGCTGGTGCTGCCACCGACAGTGTTGGGCTATTACCTGCTGGTGGTGATCGGGCGGGGGAGTTGGTTTGGGCGGGTGTGGGAGGCGGTGTTTGGGGGGCCGCTGGTGTTCACGTGGCAGGCGGCAGTGGTGGCGGCGATTCTGCATTCGGCGCCGCTGCTGATTAAGTCGGCACGGGCGGCGCTGGAGAGTGTGGATCACGACTATGAGAGGGCGGCGCGGACGCTGGGGGCGTCAGAATGGCGGCTGTTCTGGCGGGTGACGCTGCCGCTGGCGAGCCGTTCGATATTGGCCGCTGTGGCGCTGGCCTTTGCGCGGGCGATGGGCGACTTCGGGGTCACGATCATGGTGGCGGGCAACATCCCAGGGCGGACGCAGACGGTGGCGGTGGCGATCTATCACGCGGTGGAATCGGACAACGGGCAGGTGGCACGAGCGCTGGTGTTGGCGGTGTCGGCGTTGACTTTGGGCATTCTGTGGCTGGCCAACCGGCTGCAGCCGGGGCAGGCGGCGCGATGATCGCGGTGCGCGTGAAGAAGCACTACGCGGCGGCGCGGGGTTCGGCGGCGTTTACGCTGGAGGTGGAGTTCAGGGCGCAGTCCGGGGTGACGATCCTGTTTGGCCCAAGCGGCGCGGGCAAGACGTTGACGCTGGATGCGATTGCGGGATTTCTGGCGCCGGACGATGGGCGCATTCTTCTTGAAGACAAGCTGCTCTATGACGGGCCGAGCCAGGTGTCGCTGCCGCCGCAGGCGCGGCACTGCGGGTATGTGTTCCAGAACTATGCCCTGTTTCCGCACATGAGCCTGCGGGCCAACCTGGCCTTTGCGGCGGAGCGATTGCCGCGGTTGGAGCGGCACCGCAAGGTGCAGGAGATGCTGGCGCGGTTCCGGCTGGAGGAAGTCGCGGCGCGCATGCCGGGTGAGTTGAGCGGCGGGCAGCGGCAAAGGGGTTCCGTGGCGCGGGCGCTGCTGGCGGCGCCGCGGCTGCTGTTGCTCGATGAGCCAGCGCGCGGATTGGATGCGCCGCTGCGTGCGGAGTTGTATGAAGTGATCCGCGAGGTGCGCGAGGGATTCCAGATTCCGACCATCCTGGTGACGCATGACCTGGACGAGTGTTTCGCGCTGGGCGACCAGATGCACATTCTGAGCGCCGGTCGGATTGTGCAGAGCGGTACGCCAGAGGCGGTGCTGGAGCGGCCGGCGACGCTCGAGGTGGCGCGGCTGCTGGGCCTCTACGATTTATTTGAAGCCGAGGTGAGGTCTCTTGATCCGGGCACGAACGCGAGCAAGATCCGGTTTGGCGAGTATGAACTGAGCGCACCGTATCTGCCAGGGAAGTTCAAGGGCGACAGGGTGTGGATCTACGTGTTGCCGGAGCGGGTGGAGGCGGTTCCGCGCGATGGGCGGCGGCCGGGGGCGAACCAGATACCGGCGACGCTAGAGCGCATGATCGAGCGGCCGCACGCGCTGCGGCTGGAGTTCAGCAACGGCCTGAGGGCCGAGGTGCCGCGCGATGCCTTTGCCGGAGGGGCGGGCACGCGCGAGTGGCTGATCGAGTATCCGGCGGCCGAATTGCGGGCGCTGTAAACGCGCGCTTAGGATGGAGGCAGTGATGCTCACGCTGGAACAATATACGGAGCTGGCGGCCCAGGCGCACGGCCACATCTGCGCGGGACAGATTCTGGGCCTGCGTATGGCCATGCATGGCCTCGAACTGCTGGGGCTGGACGATCCGGCGGGGGCGCACCGCAAGCGATTGGTGACGTTTGTCGAGATCGACCGCTGCGCGACGGATGCGATTGGGGTGGTGACGGGCTGCCGGCTGGGCAAGCGGGCGTTGAAATTCCGCGATTGGGGCAAGATGGCGGCGACGTTTTGCGATCTGGAGAGTGGGCGCGCGGTGCGTGTGGTGGCACTGGAGTCGTCGAAACAGAAGGCGCGGGAGATGTTTCCGGAAACGGCCAGTAAGGGCGAACAGCAGATTCGCGCCTATGCGGTGATGGAGGCCGGGGAGCTGTTTTCCTGGCAGTGGGTGAAGGTGCGCGTGGGGGCCGAGGATCTGCCCGGCTTCAAAGCCCCGCGGGTGAGCTGCGCGCGGTGCGGCGAGGGGATCAACTTCCAGCGCGAGGTGATGCGGGACGGCCAGGCGTTGTGCCGTGGCTGCGCCGGAGAACAGTACTGGGAGCCCGAGGGCGAATGATCCGCTACTACATTACGGACCGCCACACGGCGGGCGGCGAAGAGGCGCTGCTGGAGATCATCGGCCAGAGGCTGGCCGAGGGCATCGAGTTTCTGCAGGTGCGGGAAAAGGACCTTTCGACGCGCGCCCTGCTGCAACTTCTGGAGCGCGTCTTCGCCATTCCGAATCCGCATGGGACGCGCGTTCTGGTGAATTCGCGGGCCGATGTGGCGATCGCCAGCGGGGCTGACGGCGTGCACCTGCCATCGCATTCGCTCTCGCCGGCGCGGGTGCGGACGATCGCCCCGGAGGGGTTTCTGATCGGCGTTTCGTGCCACACGCTGGAGGAGTTGGCGGCGGCCGAGGAGCAGGGGGCTGACTTCGCTGTGTTCAGTCCGATTTTCATTTCGCCGAGCAAGCCGATGGAAGGCGAACCGAAGGGGCTAGGGCGGCTACGGGAGGCGACGGCGAGCGTGCGCATCCCAGTGCTGGCGCTGGGCGGGGTCACACCACGGCTGGCTCCGGCCTGCGTCGAGGCCGGGGCGGCGGGGGTGGCCGGGATTTCGATGTTCCAGGGGTAACCGGGACGGCCCTACCCCAGACGGCCGCCCATGGTGGGGGCGAACTTGGCCGGGATCAGGGAGCCAAGCCGATTCTTGATGGGCGCGGATTCAGGTTTGGCGGCTAGGTTGTTCCACTCGTTGGGGTCGGCGGCGTGGTCGTAGAGCTCCTCGGTTGCGTCGGGGTAGCGGATGTAGCGGTAGCGCTCATCGCGAATGCTGGCGTAGCCTTCGCCGTAAGTGGTGAGCGCGGGGTGCGACCAGGGAGCGGAGGGATTGCGCAGCAGGGGCATCAGGCTGCGGCCCTGAAGGGTGTGCTTGGGAGCGGGCAGATCGCAGATTTCGCGGAGAGTCGGATAGAGATCGACCTGGGTCACGGTGCGGGCGCAGCGCGAGCCGGCCTGTGCGGCGCCGGGTTGGCGAACGAGGATGGGCGTGAGCGCCGACTTCTCCCAAAGGGTTGTCTTCTCCCAGTGGTTCTTTTCACCGCAGTGGTAGCCGTTGTCGGAGAAGAAGAAGACCCAGGTGTCGCGCCCATGGGGACTCGCGTCGAGGGCTTCGATGACGCGGCCGGCGCTCCAGTCAGCAAACGAGGTGCAGGCGAAGTAGGCGTAGAGGAAACGCCGCCATTCGGCTTCGGTTCCCCGCCCCGCGCCGGCGAAGCGTTCGCCCCAGAGGAGGGAGAGCTTGCGGCCGAGAGCGGGGATGTCGTCCATGTCGCCGTCGCGGTAGCCGGGCACGGGGATTTCGAGACGGGCCGGGTCGTAGAGGTCGAAGAAGCGCTTGGGGGCGGTGAAGGGCGTGTGGGGGCGCCAGAGGCCAAGCGTGAGCAGAAAGGGCTTGTCGTGGGGCTGCTTCAGAAAGTCGATGGCGGCATCGGCGTTGCGGACGTCGGGGAAGTCGGTGTCGGGTTCGGTCCAGGCTTTGGGATACCAGAAACGGTCTTTGTGTTCGGGGCCGCGTTCCTCGTCGGAGACGAAGGGCCCGAAGCCACCGCCGTAGGGCTCGTTGTCCCACATGGCGCGCTCGAGTTCCTTGGAGATGCGGGCGTGGGTGAGTTTGCCCGCGCCGAAGGCGGCGTAGCCGGCGCGTCGGAAGAGGGCGGGAAAGGGCTCGGCGCTTTGGATGGGGGCCTTGTTCCAGGGGTCGCAGTCGTTGAGGTAGGCGCCGGTGGTGTGGGGATAGAGGCCGGAGAAGGTGGCGGCACGCGAAGGAATGCAGGCAGGCGCGGCGCAGTAAGCACGGGTGAAGGTGACCGACTGGCGTTGGAATTTGTCCAGGTAGGGGGTCTTGACGCCGGGGAAGGATTTCAGGAGGGAATAGTCGTTGAGGTCGTCGGCGATGAGGATGAGGACGTTCGGGCGGGGCCGGGTTTGCGCCTCAATCGTTGGCCCGGTGGCGGACAGAGCGGAGGAGGCCAGCAGGAGATCTCGTCGTGTCATGACAGGGCCATTGTATGCCCTGACGATGAGTTAGCCCGGCGAGCCTTCGCGCACGCGGCGGGCGAGAAAGGCCTCGGCGGCGAGGTCTTCGACTTCTTTGGCCAGGGCATGCTTCCACTGCTCGCGGGCGCGGTCCTGCAAGTGGTCGAGCACCTTCATGCGGCGTTCGGCCTCGACCAGTTTCTGGCGTTGCTGGGCGGCTGCGGCCTCGGCGCGCTGGCGGTGGCTCTCCACGTCGCGGGCGACGCGCTGGAGGTAGTGCTGGTAGCCGTCGAGACCGCTTAACTGTGTGCCATCGAGCGGCTCGTCGGCGGAACGGCTGATGACATCGCGGGCGGTGGACTCAGCTTCGCGGCGCACCTCTTCGGCCAGATCCTCGATGCGCCGGACTTCGCCCTGGGCCTTTTCCAGGGCGGCGCGTTCGAGGTCGCGCTGCAGGCGGCGGAAGGCGAGCACGCGTTCGAGCGGGAAGTGGAACTTCTTCACCCGCCCAGCTCCTGCATGCGCTTGAGGGTTTCCTCAAGCGGAGTGAACTCCTCGGGCGGCTGGCGCAGGAAGGCGCTCACGCGCGGGCGGAGTTGGATGGCCTGGTCGAGTTGCGGGTTGGAGCCGGAGACATACGCGCCGAGGTTGATGAGGTCCTCCGAGCGGTCATACGTGGCCATGGCCTGGCGGATGAGCTGCGCGGCGCGCTTCTGTTCGGGAGTGGAGATGGCGCTGGCAAGCCGGCTGACCGACTGGAGAACATCGATGGCGGGATAGTGCCCGGCCTGGCCGAGCGAACGGGAGAGGATAATGTGGCCGTCGAGGATGCCGCGCACGGCGTCGGCGATGGGCTCGTTAAAATCGTCGCCTTCGACAAGCACGGTGAACAGGCCGGTGATGGAGCCCTGGCGGAACTTGCCGCCGCGCTCGAAGATTTTCGGCATGAGGTTGAAGACCGAAGGCGTGTAGCCCTTCTGGGAGGGCGGCTCACCGGCGGCCAGTCCGATTTCGCGCTGGGCCATGGCCAGGCGCGTGACCGAGTCCATGATGAGCAGCACGTCCTTGCCTTCGTCGCGGAAGTGCTCGGCGATGGCCAGGGCGAGATAACAGGCGCGAATGCGCAACGGTGCGGGACGGTCAGAGGTGGCGCAGACTACGACGGAGCGGCGTAGGCCTTCCTCGCCGAGTTCGTGTTCGAGGAAGGCGCGCACTTCGCGGTTGCGCTCGCCGACCAGGGCGATGACGCTGACGTCGGCCGAGTTGTGGCGCGCCATGGCGCCGAGCAGCGTACTTTTGCCGACGCCCGAACCGCCGAAGATGCCGATCCTTTGGCCCTTGCCGACGGGAAGGAGGGAATCGATGGCGCGCACGCCGGTGACGAGCGGTTCGTCGATGTGTTCGCGTTCGAGGGGACCGGGGGGTGCGGCGAAGAGATTGCGGTGCGTGCCGGACTCGGCGAGCGGCTTACCGTCAAGCGGCTGGCCGAAGCCATCAAGCACGCGCCCGAGCAGTTGCGGGCCGACGCGGACCTGGGCCTCTTCGCGCCGCGTGACGATGGAATCGCCGACTTCCAGGCCGTCGATCTCTTCGAGCGGCATGCACAGGACGCGGCCCTGGCGGAAGCCGACCACCTGCACACGGATGGGCCGCCCCTGGCGCGTGCGGATCTCGCAGAAATCGCCGATGGCCGCCGGCGGACCGTCGCTTTCCACCAGCAGGCCGACCATCTGGGCGACGCGGCCGCCTTGCAGGCTGAAGTCGCCGGCCTCGAGCGACTGGAGGTAGGGCTGGAGATCCCAGAACCGCTGCGGGGAGCTCATCGATTCAGCCTCCGCACGAGGTCAGTGAAGCCGCGGTCGATTTCGCGCAACTGCGTTTCGATGGAGGAATCGACGAAGCCGCGCTCGGTGTCGAAGACCAGCGCGCCGCGTTCGAGCGAGGAGTCGCGCTCGATTTGCAGGCGCACCGGAGCCTGCCAGGCGTCGAGGTGCTTTTCCAGGGCGGGGGCATCGAGCGGATGGACGCGCAGGCGCTGCACCTCGCGCGAGTTGAGGCGGTCGAGCACGGCGCGGACGATCCCGGCGAGAGCTTCGGGATCGACCGACAGTTCGCGGTGCAGCACGCGGCGGGCAATGGCCACCGAGAGGTGGACGAGATCCTCCTCCTGCTGCTTGCGGATCGCCCGGCGCTCGGCCACCAGCTGCTCGAGGGCCTGCGCCATGCGTAGGTTGATGGCCTCGATTTCCCGCCTGGCGGCTTCGGCGGCGGCTGCTTCGCCTTCGCGGAAGCCCGCCTGGTGTGCCTTCTGCGCCGCCTGCGGAATCTGCTGTTCCAATTCGGCGATGCGGGCCCGCAACCGCGGCGCTTCATACAGCGCGGTGGCGGCGTTTTCCGGCAGCGGCGCCTTCGGCGGACCCTCGGCCACGGTGGCCTCGCCGACGCGCCGCCACACCAATGGCTGCAGCCCGGATTCGTCTTCCGAGCCGAAGAGTTTAGAGGACATACTGCTCGCCCACGGTTCCCTTCAGGCTGACGGCGCCTTCGGCCTCAAGCTGGCGCACGATGGCGATGATCTGCTGCTGGGCCGCTTCGACCTCCTTGATCTTCACCGGGCCCATGGAGTCCATGTCCTCGCGCAGCATTTCGGCGCCGCGCTGCGACATGCAGTCCATGAACTTCTGGCGCAGCTGGTCGCTGGTGCCCTTGAGGGCCACGGTGAGCAGCTTGCGGTCGACGCGCGAGAGCACTTCCTTTAAGCCCGCCGAGTCGATCAAGAGCAGGTCTTCGAAGACGAACATGAGGTGGCGCACGGTTTCCACCAGCGGCGAGTCGGACTTTTCCATCTCCTCTAGGATTTCCTTGCTGGTGCCCGAATCGAGGCGGTTGAACATCTCGGCCACCGCGCGCACGCCGCCGTAGCTTTCGCGGCTGAACTCGCCGAGGGCCTTCAACTTCTGCCCGATGATGCCGGCAATGCGTGTGATGACCTCGGGCGAGATGCGTTCCAGGTGGGCCATGCGCAGGCTGACGTCGGAGCGGATTTCGCCCGGCAGGCTGGCCAGCAGCGCGGCGGCCTGCGAGGGGTTCAAGTGGGACAGGATGAGGGCGATGGTCTGCGGGTGTTCCTTGTGGATGAACTTGGCCAACTGCTGCGGGTCGGCCTTTTGCAGGGCGTCAAAGCTCGCCGAGTCGCTGCCGAGGGCCTTCATCAGGCGGTCAAGAAGTTTCTTGGCCTGCTCGGGACCATAGGCGGTAACGAGGATCTTCTTGGCATATTCGACGCCGCCCTTGAGCACATAGTCGTGGGCGAGGGTCATCTGGTAACCCTCTTCGAGGATGGCGTCGACGATGTCGGGCGTGACCGGAGGCAGGCGCGCGATCTCGCGCGTGAGTTGCGAGGCCTCCTCCTCCTCCAACTGGCCGAGGATCATCGCGCCGGTCTCCTCACCCAGGGCGACAATCAGGATGGCGGCCTTCTTCAGGCCGGGCATCATCGCGGTTGGCTTTTCGCTGTTGGTAATCATGGCCCGAGTCTAGTTGGCGGCGTCGCTCATCCAGGTGCGGATGATGTGGGCAAACGCGGCCGGTTCCTTCTTCGCCTGTTCATTCATGTGCTTGGCCAGCACTTCGGACTTCTTGGTGGTGGTTTCCGGCAGCTTGAGGCCGGAGAGAATTTCCAGCTCCTGGCGCTCCTTGAGGGCACGGTTTTCCTGAATCTGCGATTGGATCTTGCCTTCAATCGACTGGCCCGGCGCTTTCTTGGCTTCGGGCGAACCGGCGATGGCCTTCACCTTCTCCACCGATGCCCCGCCAGCGGCCTTGCGCTTACGGCGCTTGAGGAACCAGAGGACGAGACCGCCGAGCAGGGCCGCCGCCAGGATGCCGCCGCCCACGCTGGCGGCGAACTTCGGGTTGGCCTTGCCCCAATCGATGACAAAGGTAACCGCCGGGAGAGCTCCTTGCGGGGCGGCCGGCACGGGCACCGGAGGCGGCTCAAAGGTGAGCGTGGATTCAAACGGCAGAGCCTCGACAATCAACTGGTCGCCACGCTCGGGTTGGAGGCCGACGACGCCGGCAATGAGGTCGCGCGTGGCTTTGAGGCGTTCCGGCGGCGGGGGCTCGACGATGCGGCGGGCTTTGTCGCCGGCGCCTTCAAAGCGCACGTTGTGATCGAGCAGGACGGAGACCGAGATGCGGCGCACCTGGCCTTGCGGCGTCTTCGTCTTCTTCACCAGGCGGCTCGACTGATAGGCGATGTTCTCTGTGCGGCGCGTGAGGCCGGATCCGGTCGAGCCGGGGCGCGAGGTGGGCCGGGGCAGGTTCGAGGCCGTGCCGGGAACTCCCGTGGCCTGGTTGGCGCCGGCGATGTCTTCGGTGCGCTGCGAGGTGGACATGACCGAGCGCGCGGGATCAAAGGCCTCCTCACTTTGTTCGGTGGTGGAGAGATCGCACTCCACCGAGATTCCGGCGCGGAACTTGTCCGGGCCGAGCAGAGGTTCGAGCGTGGTATTGATCTTGCCGATCAGGTCGCGCTCAATCGTGCGGCGGTAGTCGAGCAGCATCTCGCTCGGCTGGTCGGGGTCGTTCTGGTCGCCGCGACGGGCGCGGTTGAGCAGGTTGCCGCGCGAGTCCAGCACGGAGATCATCTCCGGGGCGAGGCCCTCGACGGCGCTGGCCACCAGTTGCGTGATCGCCTGCACGTTCTGCCCGCTGAGCTTTGTGTTGCTGTTCAGGGCGTTGCCGCGCAACCGGAGCAGGACGCTCGCCTTGGCCGGGCGCTGTTCATCGGAGAAGAGCGAGTCCTTGGGAGGGGTGATGTGCACGCGCGCGCTCTCCACCTCGGCGATGGTCATGACGCTGCGCTCCAGTTCGCCTTCGAGGGCGCGGTGATAGTTCACCTGCTCGGCAAACTGCGTGGCGCCGAAGTTGTTCTGGTCGAACAGTTCAAAGCCCATGCGCCCGGTTTTGGGCACGCCCGTGGCGGCCAGTTGCAGGCGCAGGTCGGCAATGCGCTCGGAGCGGACCTTGATGAGGGCGCCGTCCTGTTCCAGCTTGTACTCGGCGCCGGCTTCCTTCAACCGGGCCACCACCTGGGCGGCGTCCTCGGCGGCGAGGCCGGAGTAGAGCACCTGGTAGCCTTCCCTTTCCCGCCATTGCAGAAAGGTGACCAGGGCGGCGACCACGGCCACGGCGGCCACGACAAGCGAGACGCGCTGCTTCAGGCTGAGGCTGGCGACAAGCGACTTCAACTGTTCAAGCAAGGCCATGACGCATCACCGGCTGCCATCACACCTGCAGCCGCATCATCTCCTGGTAGGCCTGAATGACCTTGTTCTTCATCTGAAGGAAGAGTTCAAAAGACACCTCGGCCTGTTGCGTGGCCATGGCCACGCGGTGCAAGTCCTCGTCCTCTCCGGTAAGAAAACGCTCCACGGCGCCGTCGGCGGTGCGCTGGTAGTCGTTGACACGATTCACGGCCTGCTCAAACAGGTCGGAAAAGGCGGAGGAGCCTCCTCCGGCGGAGGCCTGTGCGCCCCCGGTGAGGAGGGGTTCGATGGTGCGGATCGAGGCGGGGGAAATTCCGGCGATGGGACTGGACATGGCGGCCTCTTCACTTCAACATGTCGAGCGAACGGTGCAGCATGTCGCGCACCGCCAGCATGGCGTTCACATTGGCCTGGTAGCCGCGCGAGGCGCCCATCAGGTTCACCATCTCCTCGGCGGGAGCAATCCGCGGAAAGGCCACGTAGCCATCCTTGTCGGCATCGGGATGGCCGGGCTGGTAGCGCTTCTCCGGTTCGCGCGTGTCGGTGATCAGTTCGTTCACCTCCACGCCCTCAACCTGCGGCCCGAGCGCCTGCTGAAACACGGAGCCAAAGGGCGAGGACTGGGAGGCGCTGGCAAAGACCACATCCTTGCGGCGGTAGGGGCCGCCCTCGGGCGTGCGCGTGGTTTCGGCGTTGGCGAGGTTTTCGGTGATCGTCTCGGCGCGTGTGCGCTGGGCGGCCATGCCGGAGGCCGACACCGAGAGCAGTTGAAAGAGGCTCATCCGTTCCTCCCATCCTGAATCGCCGTGCGCAGAACACGCATTTTGTTTTTCCAAAGCTGTGAGGCGACATTGAAGCGCAGGGCGTTCTCCGAGAGCAGCCTTGCTTCGCGGTCGAGACTCACGTTGTTGCCGTCGTTGCGTGTGGAGAGCCCGGAGACTTCGCTCACCTGGGGCGGCGCCGTGGCGCCAGTACCCATCTGGCTCTGCAACTCACGCTGAAAGTCGATGTCTTTTGTCTTATAGCCGGGCGTGGCGGCGTTGGCGATATTGGAGGCGACCATCTTCTGGCGGACACTGAGCAGGTCCATGTAATTCCCTAAGGTGGAGGCGACGCGATCGAGCATACCGAGCAGGGCAATGCACCCGTCGTGCCAAACTCCGCGCCCTTACTCATCGGCAGGATAAGCGCGGATTTGAGGGCTTTTAGCGGCAATTCCTTGGCATGGGCGCTGGCGGCACGCCAAGTTCTCGGCGAACCGGGTTAGGAGAAAAGGCCGAGGAAGAGAGCGATGACGGACGTGGGGCAACGCGCCTACGGATAAATGGTGGGGTAGGCCCGTTCCATTTCGGAAGCGATTTCCAGGGCCTCTCCGATTTGGACCAGGGGGCCCTGCCCGATGCCCGGGCAATTCCGCGCGGCCGCATTCCAGGCGCGGGTAGATTTGACCAGTTCGGGCCAGAAGGGGAAGAGTCGGCACTGGGCCGGCTTGGCGGGATGGATGGAGCAGCCGTTGCCGCGCAGGAAGTGGCACTGTGAGTGGCGCGGTTTGCGGAGGCGGAGGAGGTGGCGGGTGCGGTAGACGTAGCGCTGTTCAAACTCGGCCGCGGTCATGCGCAGATAGCGGGCGGCATCGCGCAGGTTGTCCTCGGTGAGGTAGACGTAGCCCTGGACGTTGCAGCAGTTGATGCAGCCGGGCTGGCAGGCGAAGCGGAGCTCGCGCTGCGGAGGCGCTGGAATGACGGCGGAACCTGTGATCTTCTTGCCTGCCACGTTATACTGAAGCTAGCATGTGCCGCCCGTCGACAGTTCGGCCCTCGCTCTTTGCCGGCGACTGATCCGGCCCCTCCCTCCTTTACCTTGACGCCGTCCCTGGCGTTCTCATCTCACCCCCCAACCGAACTCGAGATCCTGAGGAGGATTTGCCATGACCGAGACATTGGTTCAGGCCACTCATCAGTTGCCGCATCTGGTGACTTCGCTGCCCGGCCCGAAGGCCGCGGCTCTGATTGCGCGCGATGAGGCCGTGCTCTCGCCGAGCTACACGCGTTCCTATCCGCTGGTGGCCGAACGGGGCGAGGGCGCGCTGATTTACGACGTCGACGGGAACCGCTTTTTGGACTGCAACGCGGGCATCGCCGTGGTCGCCACGGGGCACTGCCACCCGCGCGTGGTCGAAGCCATCCAGCGCCAGGCGGCGAAGCTGATTCACATGTCGGGCACGGATTTTTATTACGAGAACATGGTGGCGCTGGCCGAGAAGCTGGCGGCGCTGGCTCCGGGCGGCGGCGCGCGGCGGGTGTACTTTGGCAACTCGGGGACCGAAGCGGTGGAGGCGGCGTTGAAGCTGGCGCGGTATCACACGGGGCGCGATAAGTTCATCGCTTTTCTGGGCGGCTTTCATGGGCGCACGATGGGAGCGTTGTCGTTGACCGGGTCGAAGTCTGTGCAGCGGGCGCATTTTGGGCCGCTGGTGCCGGGGGTGACGCACATTCCCTATGCGAACTGCTATCGCTGCGCGTACGGGCGGCAGCCTGAGTCGTGCCATGTGGAGTGCGTGAAGGTGATCGAGGAGCAACTGTTCAAGACGATTCTGCCGGCGAATGAGGTGGCGGGGATTGTCGTTGAGCCGGTGCAGGGTGAGGGCGGGTATGTGAATCCGCCGCAGAAGTTCTTTGACGAACTGGCGGCTGTGGCGCGGCGGCACGGGATTCTGCTCATTTTCGATGAGATCCAGAGCGGGATGGGACGCACGGGCAAGATGTGGGCGGCCGAGCACTACGGCATGTCGCCGGACATTCTCACCGCGGCCAAGGGCATTGCCAGCGGCATGCCGCTTTCGGCGACGATCGCGCGCGCCGAGGTGATGCAGTGGAAACCGGGGGCGCACGCTTCGACGTTTGGCGGCAATCCGGTGGCGGTGGCGGCGTCGCTGGCGACGATCGAACTGCTGGAGGAGGAGTTGCTCGACAACGCCACGCGCCTCGGGGCTCACCTGCGGGCGCGCATGGCGGACTGGCCGCGGCGCTTCCCCTGCGTGGGGCGCATTGGCGGCATCGGGCTGATGACCGGCATCGAGATTGTGCGCGACCAGCAGACGCGCGAGCGGGCGCAGGACTGGCGCGACCGGATCGAACAGATGTGTTTTGAGCGCGGCGTGCTGATCCTGGGCGCGGGGGAGAACTCACTGCGCCTGTCGCCGCCGCTGGTGATCACGCGCGACCAGGCCGACTTTCTCGCCGACACGCTCGAGGAGTGCCTGGCGCACTTCCCCGCCCGGCAAGGGTAACCTGGAGCGAGTGCGCATTCTCGACGTCGGCTGCGGCATCAACAAGTTTCCTGGGGCCATCGGCATTGACCGCATCGCCGGCACACGGGCGGATGTGCTGTGCGAACTGGATCATTTCCCCTATCCGTTCCGCGATTCGCAGTTTGACCAGGTGCGGGCGATCCATGTGATCGAGCATGTGGCTGATGTGATCCGCACGATGGAAGAGTTCCACCGGCTGGCCAGGCCGGGGGGCCGGATTGTGCTCTCCACGCCGCATTACACCGACTTCAGCTCATTCTGCGACCCGACGCACCGCTGGCACCTGAACAGCTTCAGCTTTCGCTACTTCGGGAGCGACAATGCCGGCTATGGCTACTATTCGCCGGTGCGTCTGCGCGAGATTTCCGTGCGCGTGAAGCTACTAGCATTCTGGCGATGGCTCGGCTTCGAATTTCTGGTGAACCGCTTTCCGCGCTTCCGGCGATTTTGGGAGTACTACCTGTGCTATGTGGTTCGCGGCAAGGTGATGGACTTCGAGTTCGAAGTGCTGAAGTAGCGTCGCGGAGGGCGAGGTGATCGCCTGGTTGCTGACGGCGGGGTTGCGGCGGTGGCGGCAGGGGAAATTGCGCCAACTGCCGCGGGCGCAGGCGTTGGGCCCGCTGGGCGAGGACCTGGCGGCCGATTACCTGGAGCGGGCGGGTTTTCGCATCCATGAGCGCAACTGGCGGCCGAAGACCGGCCGCGGGGAACTGGACATCATCGCCAGCGAGGGGGGTGTGCTCGTATTTGTAGAGGTGAAGACACGGAGTACGGACGAGTTCGGAGCGCCGGAGCGGGCCATCGGCGAACAGAAGCGATGGATGCTGGCACATGCGGCGCAGCGCTTTTTCCGGTCGCACACGGAGGCCCCTAGGCTGTTGCGCTTCGACACGGTTTCGGTGGTGTGGACGGGACCGCTGAGCGCGCCGGAGTCGGCGCGGGTGGAACATGTACGCGACGCGTTCTTTCTGGGCGGGGTGGCCCCGGAAGCGTTTGCTCCGCACATTGCGCGGGCCAGGCAGCGGCGCGTGGAAGAGGCGTTGGGTGTGGAACCGGCCGACGGGGAGGGGCCGGCCGAACGCGCATCGCTATAATCAGAAGTTCGACTTTCGGAGGGTGCTTGCCTGAGCTGAGAAAAGATCCTGTCACCGGGCGCTGGGTGATCATCGCCACCGAGCGCGCGCGCAGACCGATGGATTTTCACCGCGAACCGGTGAAGATCCAGGGAGCCCGCCTGTGTCCCTTTTGCCCCGGCCAGGAGTTGAAGACTCCGCCCGAGGTGCTGTCGTTCCGCGACACGGGGGGCGCCAACGCCCCTGGGTGGCGGGTGCGTGTGGTGCCCAACAAGTTCCCCGCGCTGCGCGTGGAAGGGCAACTGGACCGCGAGGGCGAGGGGCTCTACGACAAGATGAACGGCATCGGGGCGCATGAGGTGATCGTGGAATCGCCGGTGCACGAATCGACGCTGGCCGAGTTGCAGGAGAAGAACGTCGAGGAGGTGTTCTGGGCTTTCCGCGAGCGCATCCTGGACCTGCGCAAGGACCGGCGGCTGCGCTACATTCTGATCTTCAAGAATCATGGCGAACTGGCCGGGGCCTCGCTGGAGCACACCCACTCGCAGCTGATCGGCCTGCCCGTGGTGCCCAAGCGCGTGCAGGAGGAATTGGATGGCGCCAAGCGCCACTTCGACTACCGCGAACGCTGTGTGTTTTGCGACATCGTGAAGCAGGAGGCGCGCGACATGCGCCGCGTTGTGTTGGAAACCGAACACTTCCTGGCCATCACGCCGTACGCCTCGCGCTTTGCCTTCGAAACCTGGATTGTGCCGCGGCGGCACGAGTCGCATTTTGAGAATGCGGAGAGCTCCGTGATGCGCAACCTGGCCTGGGTGGTGCGGGCCGCGCTGCGCAAGATGGACCGCGTGCTGGAATGGCCCGCCTACAACATGGTGATGCACAGCTCACCAGTGCAGGAGGGGCCGCTGGAGCACTACCACTGGCACATCGAGCTGATTCCGAAGATCAGCAAGGTGGCCGGGTTCGAATGGGGGACGGGATTTTATATCAACCCCACGCCGCCGGAAGAGGCGGCCGATTTCCTGCGCGAGGCGGGCCTGCCGTAAGGCGGCGAGCCGGGCACTGTGATTTGCTCGCGGCGTTCTCCGGCTTCCGCCTAACGGACGGCTCAGGTTGCGCCGATATATGTCTGAAGTATGATCGAAGCGCTCCTGCCTGTTCTCACCGCCCTGGGAGCAGCCGCTGTCACGTGGCATCTGGCCAGGGCCCAGCAGCAGACGGCCCTGCTGGAGCAGATTGGGCGCCAGAAATCGGCTTTGGAACGAATGAAGAAGCGGAATGCCACGCTGACGAGCGACCTGAAATTGGCGCGCGCCAAACTGCAATTCCAACAGACGCTGCGCTCCCTGGAGTTCGCCGCCCTGACGGCGCAACTTCCCGGCCCCTCGGCGGCATTGGAAGCTGGCGGCCAGTTCGAAGTGAACGAGTCGCTGGCCTCGCTGTTCCGGGCCACGCGCGAGGCCGAGGAAGCAACCGTTACGCAGCCGGTTCGCCGGCGGCGTGTCGGTCCGGCGGCCTGAGACAGAGGGCGTGCGGCTCTAGCCGATGAGGCCTCGCAGCAATTCGACGCCCATCTTCATGTCGGCGAGACGCGTATCGAGGTTCTCCACTTCGCGCTCAACGCAGAGTGGTCCCTGGTAGCCCACCTCTTTCAACTTGGCCACGAAACGTTCCATGCCCACGGAGCCCTGGCCGAGGGGACGTTCCGTGCCGAGTGCGCCGGGGACTCCCTTGGGCGGCCAGTCGCCGTCCTTGGCGTGGACGGTGACCACGTGCGGGGCGAGGACGCCGAGGGCGTCGATGGGATCGCCCGTGCCGTAGAGGATCACCTTCCTGCTTAAATCGGATACTGCCCCGGCTGCGTCTCGATCGTAATCCAACGTAACTCCGTGAATGCATCGATACCGGCCTTGCCGCCAAATCGCCCGTAGCCGGAACCGTTCACGCCCCCAAACGGCATCTGCGGCTCATCATGCACCGTCGGTCCATTCACGTGGCAGATGCCGGTCTTGATCTGCCGCGCCACTCTCAAGCCGCGTGCCGTATCGCAAGTAAAGACCGATGCCGCCAAGCCATACTCAGTATCGTTCGCGAGCCGGATCGCCTCTGCCTCATCGGAGGCGCGCACCACAGCCACCACCGGGCCAAAACTCTCCTCACGGAACAACCGCATGGCGGGCGTCACTCGGTCGATCACGGTCGCCGGCACCAGCACACCCTCGGCTTCGCCACCGGTCAAACGCACCGCACCCTTCGACAGGGCATCATCAACCAGGGACGCGACACGCGCCGCTGTTCGAAGCTCCACCACCGCGCCGAGAGGAGTCTTCCCTTCCCGCGGGTCGCCCACCGCCATCGAAGCCGCCTTCGCCCGGAACTTCTCCGCGAAGGCATCGGCCACGGCGTCGAGCACGATAATCCTCTCCGTCGACATGCAAATCTGGCCCTGGTTCATGAACGCCCCGAAGGCCGCGGCCTTCACCGCCTCATCCAGATCGGCGTCTTCGAGAACCAACAAAGGCGCCTTCCCGCCGAGTTCGAGCAACACCGGCTTCAAATGCGCCGCCGCCCGCTGGGCCACCACCCGGCCCACGGCCGTTGAACCCGTAAAGTTGATCCGCCGCACCGCCGGATGATCGATCAGCGCGCCCACCACCTCAGCCGCATCGGCCGGCGCATTCGTCACCGTGTTCACCACGCCGTCGGGAAAGCCCGCCTCTTCGAACGCTTCCACAATCAACTGATGCGTTCGCGGACACGTCTCGCTCGCCTTCAAAATCACGGTATTCCCGCAAGCCAGCGGCACCGCCACGGCACGCGCCCCGAGAACCACCGGTCCGTTCCATGGGGCGATGCCCAAAATCACGCCCACGGGTTCGCGCAAGGCCATCGCCACGCAACCGGGCCTGTCGGAGGGAATCACTTCGCCGCCGATCTGCGTGGTCAAAGCGGCTGCCTCCCGAATCACGTCGGCGGCCAGGCTCACGTTGAACATCGCCCAGCCTGGCGTCGCCCCGGTCTCAGCCGTCATCGCCTCAACGAACGCCGGCGCCTTGGCCTGCAATGCGTCAGCGGCCTTCGTCAGCAAGGCCCGCCGCGCGTTCGGCCCTGTCGCTGACCACGCCGGAAACGCCGCGTCAGCTCGCTCGGCCACCGCCTCCGCCTCCGCCACCGTCATCGCACGCGCCGTAGACGCCACCTCGCCCGTCATCGGATTCAACCGTTCAAATGTCACAACTTACTCCTCCCACATCGCGCGTGAGCGCGGTGATCATTCCTAAGGATGGGACCATATCCACCCCGCTTCGGTCAAGAAAGAGTGTAGACAACCACAGGGTCGGGCCTTGAGGCTGGTCCTATCGTTAGCGGCCCAGGACCTGCTTGCCGGCCGCGAGTACTGTGAGAATCATCTCGACGTCGTAGACGGCGCCGCCGCAACCGCCGCTGACGTCCTGCAGAGCCGCCAGAGGCGCGTATCCGAAGGCAGTTGCGGATCCGGCTGAAGGCCGGCGCGGGGAGAGCTGCCGACGAGTAACTGGTCTCCGCCACTTACAGTAACATTGGGGCCGAATGAGTTGACGGTGGCGGTCATCTACCGCTGGTCCACCACGATCTCGATGCGGTCGCCATCGAGTGATTTCCCGCCGGCGGCGTGTCGGTCCGGCGGCCTGAGACAGAGGGCGTGCGGCTCTAGCCGATGAGGCCTCGCAGCAATTCGACGCCCATCTTCATGTCGGCGAGACGCGTATCGAGGTTCTCCACTTCGCG
>JAFLBB010000091.1:0-15330 GCA_017304135.1 Acidobacteriota bacterium
GCGACCCCGTGGAGCGCCTCTGCGTCGTGCCGTGCAGCACCGACGCGTCGTGCGCCGAGGCCGGCCTCCTCGGCTACGTCTGTGACGTGCGCACGAACGCGGAAGCAGCGGGCGCGAGCGCGGCGAGCGTTGGCGTAGGGGGAGCGTGGGCGCGGCGAGAGCGCGGGCGCGGTGTAAGCGGGGGTCGGCTGCTATCCGGCGCGCTCGTGCACGAAGGTATCGATGCGCTGCGCGGTGAGATCGGCCGAGACGCATTCGGCGAGGGGGATGACCATGTGCGCGGCGGCGATGAGGAGGAGCACGGCGCGGTTGCCGATGTTGAACATTTTCTCGTGGCGGTTGGCGCAGCGCTGGGCGATTTCCGTGCGCACCTGGTGGGCTGGGGAGTCGCGTTCAATGAGCATGAGGAAGGCCGGCCCGCCCCAGCGGAAGATTCTCGCACCGTCGCCGAACCAGCTATGCAGGAGCTGTTGCCAGGCCTGGAGCATCTGGTCGCCGATGCCGAAGCCATAGCGGGCGTTGGCCGATTCGACGCGCTCCACGGCGAAGACGACGGCATACTGGTTGGCCGGTTCTGCAAGGGCTTCGGCGAGGGCCTCCATGGCTTTCGAGCGGCGGGGGAGTCCGGTGAGCGGATCGAGCGGTTTGGGCGTGGCGGCGGAGCCGGCTCCGGGGGGGTGAGGTTCGGCGGCTGAGGTAAGGGCGGCGCGGGCGGAGTGGAGGCCGGAGGAGAGCGCCTCCATCTGGCCGGCCCAGGCTTTGCGCTGTTCCTCTGACTCGGCGCGCAGGGATTCCAGGCACTCGGCCAGTTGCAGTTTCAACAGGCGGATGTCTTCGATGGCGCTGGCCTTATCGAGGCGGTGCTCGATGCCCTGGAGGCGCTGTTTGGAGCGCTCGCTGGCCGAGGTACATTCGCTGACGGTTTCGGTGAGCATGCCGACCATACCGCGCAGTTCGGTTTGATACTGGCGGACCGAGCGGCCGACGCGGGCGTTGTATTCCTCGATGGCGCGCTCGACCGAGCCGACGGCGACGAGGGTCTCGGAAGGATTTTCAAGCGACATGCGGGCCTCCATGCGGGCCATGTCGGCGCGCAGTTCGGCGTGGTCGTGCTCATCGGCGGGGATGGCCGAGCGTCCCATCACCTCGACCAGTTGTTTGAGCGAGGTGAAGAAGGTTTCAGCCGCCTGGTGGGCGGCGATCGGTTTGGCGCTCCAAAAATTCAGCATGCGGGCTGCGACCCTACACTCTTCCCGCAGAGCTTATCGGCCGGCGGCGGCGCGAATTGAGCCGGGCTTCGGAGTTTCTCCGCTGAACGGTCCGCCCTTGCCTTGGTATCCTGAGAGGAATCACCATGGCAACCGTTACCGGAACGCGCAGTGCGCAGGAGTTGCAGGCCGTCTGTAAGCAGATTCGCCGCCACATCGTCACCATGATCCACGCCGCCAAGAGCGGCCACCCCGGCGGCTCGCTGTCAGCCGTCGAGTTGCTTGTGTCGCTCTATTTTGGCGGCCGCATGCGGCACGATGTGGAGAACCCGAAGTGGAAGGATCGCGACCGCTTCATTCTCGGCAAAGGGCACGCCGCCCCGGTTCTGTATGCCGTGCTGGCCGAGGCCGGCTACACGCCGGTGGACCAATTGAACACACTGCGCAGGTTCGGCTCGATCTACCAGGGCCACCCCGACCGGCGGTTCATTCCGGCGCTGGAGGCCTCGACGGGCTCGCTCGGCCAGGGACTCTCGCTGGCCTGCGGGATGGCGCTGGCGGCGCGGCTGGACGGCTCGCCTGCGCGGGCATACACGATGCTGGGCGACGGCGAGATTCAGGAAGGGCAGATTTGGGAAGCGGCGATGTTCGCCGCCTATCACAAGATCGACAACGTGGTCGCCATTGTTGACTACAACAAGATCCAGTTGGACGGCTTCGTGAAGGACATCATGGAGCTCGAACCGCTGGCCGACAAGTGGCGGGCGTTTGGCTGGCATGTGATCGAGCTCGACGGCCACAACATGGAGGCGGTGAACGCCGCCTACGACGAGGCGCAGACGGTGAAGGGCAAGCCGACGGTGCTCATCGCCCACACGGTGAAGGGCAAGGGCGTGAGCTTCATGGAGAACAATCCGAAATTCCACGGCGTGGCTCCCACCGACGACGAGCTGACCAAGGCTCTGGCCGAACTGGCGTAACGGAAAAGGAAACCGATCATGGCAACGGGCACGAAATTCGAACTCAATATGGGCGCGGCCACGCGCGAGGCCTTCGGCAGGGCGATCGTCGAACTGGGCAAGGTGAACAAGGACGTCGTGGTGTGCGACGCCGACCTGTCAAAGTCGACCATGACCACCTACTTCGCCAAGGAGTTTCCCGAGCGCTTCTTCTCCTGCGGCATCGCCGAGGCAAACATGGTGGCGGTGGGCTCGGGCCTGGCGGCGTCGGGCAAGATTCCCTTCGTCTCCAGCTTTTCGACGTTCCTGCTGAACAAGGGCTTTGAGCAGTTGCGGGTCACCGCGGCCTATCCCAACGTGAACCTGAAGGCCGTCGGCACGCACTCGGGCATTTCGATCGGCGAGGATGGCCCGTCGCAGATGTCGATTGAGGACCTGGCGCTGGCCTGCGCGCTGCCGGGCTTTTCGGTGCTGAGCCCGTGCGACGAGGTGGCCATGCGCGCGGTGATCCACGAGGTGGCGGCGCACATTGGCCCGGTGTTTGTGAGGGCGGCGCGCGCCAAATCGCCGATCGTGTACACCGAGGGGACTAAGTTTCCCATCGGCGGCTCGCATGAGCTGATCGCGGGCAGCGACGTGACGCTGATCGCGCATGGCTTGCTGGTGGCCGAGGCGATTCGCGCCTCCGAGGCTCTGGCGGCCGAAGGCATTTCGGCCCGTGTGCTGGATCTCTACTCGATCAAGCCGCTGGACCACGCCGCCGTGGAACGGGCAGCGCGGGAAACCGGGGCCATCGTGGTGGCCGAGGAGCATCTCATCGACGGCGGCCTGGGCGTGCGGGTGGCGCAAACCGTGGCCGAGACCACGCCCTGCGTGATGGAATTCGTCGGCGTGAACAACGTGTATGCCGAGTCGGGCGGTCCGGACGAACTGCTGGACAAGTACAACCTGCGCGCGGTGAACATCGCCGCGGCGGCGAAGAAGGCCGTGGCGCGCAAGAGCGCCCTCTAGAACGACGATGTCCGGCAACCGGCTCTCGGACTGGCTTGAAGCCTTTGAAGGTGATCGCGCGCGGGAGCGCGGCGCGTTGGCCCGCCTGCTGCATGATCAGACCGGCGGCAGTCTGACGGCGGCGGGGATCGAACTCACGTTGCTCCGGATGGACCTGCCGGCCGAGTATGCGGAGCGGCTGGACTCGCTGGAACGATCGCTGGATAGCGCCTTCGAGGCCGTGCGGGCGGCGAGCCTGTTGGCCTCGCCCGACCTGACCAGCCGGCTGAGCCTGGCCGACGCGCTGTCGCGAATGGCCGAGGCGGCCGGGCGGCGTTTCGCGGGGACGCTTGCGCTCAGCATCGATACGGAGTACCGTCCAGATGCGGAGACGGCGCAGGGGCTGTTCCGCATCGCCGAATGCCTTACCGCGTATCTCAGCGGGGAGGCGGGCGCGACCACCGTGGAGGTTGCCATGGAGGCCGGGCCGGTGTTGACGATTCGGGCCAACCGCGGCGTGACGCGGGCGGAGGCCTCGGCGGCACTGGGACCAACGCTGGCGCGGTACTGGGCGGCCAGAACAAATCTCCGTTTTTTGTTTGGCAACACCGGCGCTGGCAGTACAATATTTGTGATCAGCAGATGAGTCCGACAGGAGTGGCGGGATTGGAAAGGTGGCATGCCCATGCCCAGTGATGTTTTGCTCGTCGAGGACCACCGCATTGTGCGCGACGGTGTGCGGGCGATGCTGGAGCGAGCCGAGGATTTCCGCGTGGTGGGAGAGGTGGAGTCCGGGACCGAGGCCGTGCAGTTCTGCCGCCGCAAAGCGCCCGATGTCGTGATCATGGATCTTTCACTGCCGGACCTGAACGGGATGGCGGCGACCGAGGAGATTCTGCGCAGCGCTCCAAACACGAAGATTGTCATTCTCTCCATGCACGAGGACGACAAGAGCGTGATTGGCGCGATCCGTGCGGGGGCGCGGGGGTTTGTCTTGAAGAAAGCCTCGATGGGCGACCTGGTGGACGCCTTACGGGCTGTGGCCAAGGGCGGCTCCTACTTGAGCCCGCAGGTTTCCGACAAGCTGCTGTCGCGCATCCAGCGCGGCGATATGGAGACGGCGAAGCTGCCGGACACGCTGGACGGGCTCTCGCCGCGCGAGCTGCAGGTGTTGCGGATGGTGGCCGAAGGCAAGACGAGCAAGGACATCGCCGGGGTTCTCAACCTCGGATTGCAGACCGTGCGCAGCTACCGCAAGACGATGATGAAGAAGCTCGGCGTGAACAACGTGGCGAGCCTGACGCATCTGGCCATGGCCGCCGGGCTGTCGCCGCAAGCCGCGCCGCCGGCGCGCGAAGCAGCGATGGTGGAATGAAGCGCACGCCGTGGGGCGAGTTGCGCGTTGCCGACGCGCACGTTCACTTTTTCTCGCACAACTTTTTTTCCCTGCTGGCGGCGCAGGCCAAACGCGGCACGGCCGAGGTTCTGGAAGCGCTGCCCATGAGCGCTCCAGCGGAGGACCCCGCGGAGTTGGCAGCCGTGTGGGACGGGGAACTGGAACGCCACGGTGTGGAGCGGGCGGCGCTGATCGCCAGCCTTCCGGGGGATGAGTCGAGCGTGGCGGCCGCCGTGGAGGCTTTTCCTGAGCGCTTTTTTGGCTACTTCATGGCCAATCCGCTGGGGCCCGACGCGCCGGCGCGTGTGAAGCGGGCGTTCGACGAGCAGGGCTTGCAGGGCCTGTGCCTGTTCCCGGCGATGCAGGGTTACTCGCTGCACGACGAGCGGGCGCGGGCGCTCATCGAAATCGCCGCGGCCCGCCCCGGCACGGTGGTCTTCGTCCATTGCGGGGTGTTGAGCGTGGGCATCCGGGCCAAGCTGGGGCTCGCGTCGCCGTTCGACATGCGCTTTTCCAACCCCATCGATGTGCACGGGCTGGCGCTGGCCTATCCGAAGCTGCCGTTTGTGGTTCCTCATTTCGGGGCGGGGTATTTGCGCGAGGCGCTGATGGTGGCCGGGCTGTGCCCGAACGTGTATCTCGACACGTCGAGTTCGAACAACTGGCGGCGGTATCTGGAGCAGGAGATGACGCTAGCGGCAGTGTTTGCGCGCGCGCTTGCCGTGTGCGGACCGGGGCGGCTGCTGTTCGGCACGGACTCGTCGTTTTTTCCGCGCGGCTGGCAGGGCGCGATTTTTGACGAGCAGGTGATGGCGCTGCGGGAGGCGGGAGTGGATGAAGCGGGGGCGCGGGCCATTTTCGGCGGCAACCTGGAAGGTCTGCTGGCGCGCCGGGGGTGAGATAAACCGGCCGCGGCAGGCACTGACTCCGTAGCGGTTCCCGACAACCGCCGGCATGAACAGTCTTTGGTCCTATTTTCCCCGCTGGATGCGTCCGCCAGGAGCTTCGACGCAGGCCTCGCCCGCTGCTGAGCGCTGGCGGGCTACGTTGCGCGCCGCCGGCGCGGTTCCCTATTACGCGAAGTGGCGGCGGGAGTTGAACCGGGCCGCGCACGCCGCCAGTGACGAGGAGCGGCGGACCGCGCTGCTGCGGTTGCCGGAGGTGGAACTGGATTACTTCTTTAGTCATTTCCGCCAGTTCAAGGGGAAGGAGAACGGAGCGCCACTCGTACGCGAGTCGCGCACGGTGTGGGCGGCTGAGTGCCGTGTCGCGGTGATCGCTCCCTGGTTTCACGTGGGGGGGGGACCCATGGGGGGCGCGGCGCGTCTATTTCTGGCACCGGAGGCGGCCGAGTTGCAGAAGTTCGCACCGGAGGTGATCGCTGCCCCGGTGGATGCGCTGGAGAAACTGGCCGGACAAGGGGAATGGCGGCAGGATCCGCCGTTATTTGCGGTGGTGGCCTTATGCGGCGTGGGCACGCCTTTGCTCACGGCGGCTGTGCGGGAGAGCCTGTGGCGCAGCCTGGGCGTGCCTGTATATGTGCAGTTGCGCGGCTTTCAGGGCGAACCGCTGGCGCGAGAATGCGAGGCCCACAACGGGCTGCATGTGGAGCCCGCGGAAGTCATTCTGGAGCGCCGTCCGAGCGGCGAGTTGCTGCTGACCAGCCTGGCCAATCCGCGTCACACCGTGTTGCGTCTGGCCACGCGGCTGCACGCCTGGGTGGACATGCGCCCCTGTGGCTGCGGGCTGACGACGCCGCGGCTGATGGATCTGCAGCCGGTTGCGGCGCAGACCATCACCTACCGCGCGCCGGCGGGAGCGTCACTGACGGCCCTGGCGGGGGCCGTGGAAGAGGCCCAAACGGCCTGGGAACAGGAAGCGGCCGAGAGGTAGAGCGCCGCCGCCCCGATGGTATTCTGGTGAGGCGGGACGCGGCCCGCAGGCTGCCTGAGCGAACGTGGCGGAATTGGCAGACGCACCAGACTTAGGATCTGGCGGGGAAACCCATGGGAGTTCGACCCTCCCCGTTCGCACCAAGCTTCGCTCCGTCCTCATAAGACCTCCGGCCACTCCGGCGACGCCGCAAACGCGGCATGAATCAGGCCCACGTGCGAATAGGCCTGCGGGAAGTTCCCCCACATCCGCCTTGTCTTGGCATCGTAGTCTTCCGAGAACAGCCCCAACCTCGAAAGCGCCGTCAAGCTGCGGGCAAACACCGCCCGCGCCTCGCCCCGCCGTCCGATGCTGGCCAGGGCTTCCACCATCCAGAACGTGCAGATGACAAACGCCACCGTCGGCGTGCCGAACCCGTCGTTGAGCTGGTAGCGCAACAGCCAGTCGCCCCGCGTCAGGTCGTTGGTGATGGCGCTGATGGTCGATGCGAGGCGCGCATCGTCCGCCGGCAGGAACCGCAGCCGTGCCATCTGCAGCAGGGAGGCGTCCAGATCCTCGCCGCCGTAGTGGCCGACGAAGGCCGACCGCCGGCTGTTCCAGCTATGGGCGACAATCTGTTCGTGGATGGCCGCTGCCGCATCGCGGAACTCAACCGCCACGGGGAGAGCGTGCTGATCGGCGATGCGCGCCATGCGGTCCGCACCGGCCCAGCACATCAGGCTGGAGAACGTCTGCGGCTTCCACTCGGTGCGGTATTCCCAAATCCCCGCGTCCGGGCTTCCGGCCAATGAGATTGCCTTCCGCGCCAGTTGCTCCACCAACTGGAGCGCCGCCGGTGAGCGTTCGGCCTCCATGCGCTCATCAAAGAAGATGGGAGCCAGCGCCAGCACCATCTCGCCATACACGTCATGCTGCAGGTGGGTCGCCGCCGCGTTGCCGATCCGCACCGGCCCCTCACCTTCATAGCCTGGCCACTCGTCGAGAATGCGCTCCTCCAGGCGGCGCGAGCCATCCACGCGGTAAAGCGGCGAAAGGTCCAATCCCGGCGCTTCGCCGGCGATGTTCAGCAGATAGCGCACAAACTGCTCGCGTTCCTCGAAATGGCCCAACAGTCCAAAAGCGTTCAATGCATAGTTGGCGTCGCGCAGCCAGCAGTAGCGGTAGTCCCACGTCCGGCCGCTGCCGGGCGACTCCGGAATCGAGGTCGTCATCGCCGCCACCACCGCGCCGGTGTCCTCAAAGCAATGCAGCTTCAGCGCCAGGGCCGAGCGGATCACCTCCTGCTGATGAACCGCCGGAATGTTGCAGTGCTTCACCCAGTTCTGCCAGTAGCGCGCGGTCTGGTGGAGAAACCGTTCGCACAGGGGCGCCAGCGGCTCCTCCACCGGGGTCCCCCAACTCAGGATGAAGTGCTGCCGCTCGGTGAGGGTGAAGCCCTGGCCGCCGAGGTAGGAAAGCGGCATATCGGTGGTCAGCCGCAGCGGGCTCGCAAACCCCTCATACCGGATGTGATGCGACCCGGCCACCGCCTCCGGCGCACGCTTCGACCAACCCAGCTTCGGCTCGCACACCACCGCAATTCGCGGCGAACCCTCCAGCGGCTCCACGATCCGCACCAGCTGCGTCGGCCGGAACGCCCGCTCGTATTGCAGGAACCGGGGCGCGAAGTCGACCACGCGGAATGAGCCAGTCGCCGTCTGAAACGTCGTCTCCAGGATGTTCGTGCTTTGCCGGTAACGCTGGGTTCCGGCCTGCCCGTCCGCCGGGCCGATGCGGAAGCGGCCCCCGCTCTCGGCGTCGAGAAGTGCGGAAAACACAGGCTCGGAGTCGAATCGAGGCAGGCACGACCAGACGACTTCGCCGAGGTGGTCCACGAGGGCGGAAAACTGGCAATTCCCAATCACGCCAATCTCTTCCAGTCGCGGGTACGATCGTGTGGCTGCGTTCATGCGGGTGGCCCAATGCTCCTTTCTTCCTTTCTAACATGAAATATCGTTCATAATAGAAGGATGCAAGGAATTCTCCTGCCGCGAATGGCACAGCTGGTTTTGGCGCTCATTCTCGGTTTGGCTATCCTCACCTGGGTGGCCTCCGGGGTGGTGGAGACCACCGCCCGAGGCTGGTTTGAGCGCGATGTGGGCGACCGCAGCCGCCTCGTCCTGGTCAGCGCCGGGCCCTCCCTGGCCGGTGCCTGGAGCAACCAGTCGAGCCTGGGTCAACATCTAGCTGAGCTGGCCCGGGATGAGCGCGTGATGGGGGCCGCCGCCTGCGGGCTCGACCTGCAGCCACGGGCCGCCACTCCGGGTTTTCCCACCGATTTCGGATGCTGGGCGATCGGCGCCCGCCTGCGGTCCGGGGGCGCCGGCAGCAGCATCCGGGAATGGAGCACCGTGGCCGATCCGCCGTCGGGCCGCATCCATGTGAGCGTGATGCCGGTCAGCAGTGAGGCCGGCCAATTGGGCTTTTCCATCCTCCTGCACGATCTCAGCTACATCCAGATCCGCGAGGAGAAGGCGCGCAGCTTCCTGCTGGCCGCCTTCTGCCTGCTCGCTCTGCTGGCCCTGCTCCTGCCGGTGTTCGCCGCGCGCTGGGCGCGCTACGGTTGGAACACCGAACTCCGCACGTTCCTGCGCGGCGGTGGCCGCGGCGGCAAGCGGGAATTTCAGCCCCTCCTCAAGGACGTGCGTGAACTGGTTGAGCGCATGGCGCACGAGCGCGACGACGTCCCCGGCCAGTGGACGGCGCGGCGCCTCAAACAGGCCCTCAACCGCCACCTCCATGGCGAGCGCGTCGTCATCGTCTCCAACCGCGAACCGTATCTGCATGAACGGACGCAAGGCGGCATCGAAGTCCGCCACCCCGCCAGCGGGCTGGTGACGGCCCTGGAGCCTGTCATGACGGCATGCTCCGGCGTTTGGGTCGCCCACGGCGCCGGCTCAGCGGACCGTGAAACCGTCGATGCGAACGGCCGCGTTCGTGTCCCGCCCGGCGAGGAGTCATACCACATCCGCCGCGTCTGGCTTAGCGAAGAGCAAGAGAGCGGCTACTACTACGGCTTTGCCAACGAAGGCCTGTGGCCGCTCTGCCACATCGCCCACACCCGGCCCACCTTCCGCGCCGAGGACTGGCGGCAGTATCAGGCCGTGAACCGCCTCTTCGCCAACGCCGTCTGCGAGGAGGTGGATTCCGAGGACCCCATCATCCTCGTCCAGGATTACCACCTCGCCCTCGTCCCGGCGCTGATCCGCGAACGGCTGCCGGCCGCCACCGTCATCATGTTCTGGCACGTTCCCTGGCCCAACGCCGAGCGCATGGGCATCTGCCCCTGGCGCGACGAGCTGATCGAAGGACTGCTGGGCAGCAGCATCCTCGGCTTCCATACCCAGCTCCACTGCAACAACCTCATCGACTCGGCCGACCGCTACCTGGAGACCCGCATTGACCGCGAGCACAATGCCGTGGCCAAAAGCGGCCACCGCACGCTGGTGCGCCCCTATCCGATTTCGCTCGAATGGCCTGTGAAGTGGGCCGAAGCGGCGGCTTCCCCGCGGGACTGCAGGGAGCAGGTGTGGCACGAACTTGGGCTGAAACCCGGAGCCCTGCTCGGCGTGGGCGTCGACCGCCTCGACTACACCAAGGGTGTGGAGGAGCGTCTGCTGGCCGTGGAACTGCTGCTGGAGACGCACCCGGAATACCGCGGACGGTTCACCTTTGTGCAACTGGCCGCCCCCAGCCGGACCAAGATCGAACGTTACCGCCAGTTGAACGATGCCGTGGAAAAGGTGGCCGCCCGCGTCAACGAGCGGTTTGGGGCAGAGGGCTACCGCCCGATCGTGCTGCTGCGCGCCCACCACGAGCCGGCCGAGGTCTACCGCTACTACCGCGCCAGCGACGTCTGCTATGTGAGCAGCCTGCACGACGGCATGAACCTCGTGGCCAAGGAGTTCGTTGCTTCGCGCAACGACCTTCGCGGCGTGCTCGTGTTGAGTGAATTCACCGGCGCCGCGCGCGAACTCACCGAGGCCCTCATCGTCAACCCCTATAACCTGGAAGCCGCCGCCGGGGCCCTGGCCGAGGCTCTTCGCATGCCCCCGGGGGAGCAGGCTGACCGCATGCTCGCCATGCGCTCCGTGCTGGCCCAGTTCAACGTCTACCGCTGGGCCGGAACCATGCTCGCCGACGCGGCCCGCTTGCGCAGCCAGGAGCGCCTGTCGAGCCGCCTCTCCGCGCGCCAACCGGCCATGGTCTAGACGTGCGCTATCTCCTATCCCCTTCTTGCCGCCCCGTGCTGGAAACGCTGGCCCGCTCGCGCACTCTTTGCGCGTTTGATTTCGACGGCACCCTGGCCCCCATCACGGCGCATCCAGACCAGGGAGAGCTCACCACCCGCACACAGCGGCTGCTGGCGCGCCTGGCCGACTGCTACCCGTGCATCGTGCTCTCCGGCCGCGCCCGGCACGACCTGCTGGGAAAACTGAACGGCCTCCCCATCCAGCGAGCCATTGGAAGCCATGGCGCCGATGCCGGCCATGACTCCCCCGGCCTGGCCGCGCTGGTGCGAGATTGGAAGGCCGCCCTCGAAGCCGGGATGAACCCCATCGCCGGCGTATGGATCGAGGACAAAGGATCGTCCCTGGCCATCCATTACCGCCAATCCGTGCGCAGGCCCCACTCCAGGCGCCATATCCTGAAGGCCACCCGCGGCCTTTCCCAAGCGCGGGTCTTCGGCGGCAAATGTGTTGTGAACGTCGTCGCCGAAGACGCCCCGCATAAGGGGATGGCCCTGGCCCGCGAGCGCGACCGCATGGCCGCCGAATGGGTTCTGTACGCCGGAGACGACACCAACGATGAGGATGCCTTTGCCCTGGGCGGCAACCTCGTCGCCGTGCGCATCGGCCGCTCCTCGCGCAGCCACGCCCGCTATTATCTGAAGAACCAGTCCGAAATCGACACCCTGCTGGAGTCGCTCGACACGCTGCGCGGCTGCCCCGCCCCGCCGCTGCTAAGCTGAAGTCATGAACAAGCAACTCAGCATCGATCTCCTGAACAAGGCCGTTGCCGACGAGCTGCAAGCCGTGCACCAATACATGTATTTCCATTTCCATCTGGACGACCAGGGCTTCGCGCCGCTGGCGATGCTGTTCAAGCGCATCGCCGTCCAGGAGATGGGGCACGTCGAACGACTCGCCGAGCGCATTCTGTTTCTCAAAGGGGACGTGAAGATGGGACTCGCCGGAGAGGTGGAGTCCATCCGGGATGCCGAACAGATGGTGGCGCGGGCGGCGCGGATGGAAGAAGAGAGCGCGGCGGCCTACAACAAGTGGGCGCTGGAATGCTCGGCCAATGCCGACTCGGCTTCCAAGCAGATGTTTGAAGCCCTCGTCGCCGACGAGGAAGGCCACTACGACATCTTCGACAAGCAGTTGGACAACATCAAGCGTTTCGGGCCGAACTACCTCGCCCTGCAGTCGTTTGACAGCGCCGGGCCGGCGGCAGGCCCTGAGGGCGGGGCAAAGTAGGCGCCGGCGGCTAGTCCGGCAGGGCTGCCAGCAGCGGTGTGATCACATCGCGTGCCGGGGCGCGCGCCTCGAGCCTTCGCTGGAACTCTGTTAACTCCGCCGGAAGCCGTCCGGCGGGCGAGTTGTGCATCCCGGATTCGGATGCATGCTGGGCATAGCGCTGGTAGTCGTGCAGCTCGAAGTAGCGCTCCTTCAAATGGGCGAGAATCCGCTTCTGCGCCTCACGCGCCGGGGCCGTGCGGTATTCGTCGCCGCGGCGGAGTTCGTGCATGTAGCGCGGCACGAAGTAGACCTTGGCCCAGCGGTCCATCCACTGGCGCGCTGCCGGCGCCGCCGCGGAACGCGGGGCCGTCACCGCCTCTGCCCGCAACCACTGGAGCGTGGCCGGGATGAGCCGGTTCTCCTCATCCACTGCCTTGCGGTATTCCGGCAGATGCTGTTCCATCACCTTCCGCAGCCGGGCCGATTCCTGCCGGATTTCGTCATGCGTGGGAGCCGCGCAGGCGCAACAGGCGGCGACGGCGGCCAGCGCGACCGCCCACGTTCGCTTGCGGCGCATCACGGTTTCTCCAGCGCCATGCGCAGCAGCGGGGCTTTCACTTTGCCCCAGTCGGAAACGTCGGGCAGCTCTTCATACACGAGCACGCGGTAGTCGAGAAATGCGCTCAGGATCATATTGCGCTGCATCGGCTTGCCGCCGCCGAACCCTTCCACGAGCAGCACGCCACCCGGCCGCAGCGCCTCTCGCACGGTTTTCATGTACGCCGTGTCGCTCAATTTGGTGAAGGCGAAACACATCACGATGAGGTCCCATTTTGCTTCGCCGAGGGCGTACGTCTCGTGCGAGGCGAGGGCGGTATCGAGCTTCACGCCGGCGGCCGCCGCGGCATCGTGAGCCTGGCGGATCCCCTCGGCGGAGATGTCATAGCCGCTCACGGTCCAGCCGTTCTTCGCCAGCCAGATCGAATTGCGCCCCTGGCCCATGGCGATGTCGAGCGCACTGCCAGGCTTTCGCGTCGAGGCGACACGCTTCAGGAACTCGCTCGGCTGACGTGAGAACGGGGCCTCGCTCCAGGTGAAGATGCGGTTGAAATGCAGAGCCCGCGCCTCGTCGGGATGCTGCTTGCCATAGGCTTCAATTTCCTGAAGCCGGGCCTGCGCCTCCGGGCCTGGGACACCGCGTTCCTTCAGCTTCACGGTGTAGGTGGCCAGCACGTCGGCCGGGGCGCCGGGGGTTCCTTCTTTTTCGAACCAGGTTCTAAATTCGCTCCAGGCGGTGTCGCCGGAGAGCAGGAGGAGGAAGGCGAGAAGTCCAATCATGCTCCATTGGACAAGGAGCGCCGGGTGTTTGTTCCGGCGGACCATGCGTGGCCGACGGAACACCGCCGCTCCCACGGGGTGTGCGGCGGGGAAAATAGGGGTGGGGTAGATGGTCGTGCCGGCGAGATTTGAACTCGCGACCTCCTGCACCCCAAGCAGAAGCTGTGTCTCCGTTACATCTCGCTTTGTGAACAGCAAAACAGCTCTCGTTTCCAGGTGGCATGTCCCCCGCCGGAAATATGCGGGAAGGAAAATGCACCGGTCCGGCTGGCCTGGCTCTCTCCCCCCCCCGCACCCTGGGATGCCGTCAACCCGCTTCAGGGGCAATCTCCATTGATCCGAAACCGGAAGATTCCAGTGCATGAGATGATTCGAGGGAACCAAAATTGCGGCGGTCTGGCTTGCTCTGTTTTTCTCGGCCGCAGACGGCGCTCACGCGGCGCGTGCGTGCATGAGGGAAACCGGGTGGAGAAACAAGCGGTGGCGCCTGGGGCCGCGGGATGACGGTATACTCTGGTGATTCGGTTCCGGGCAAGGAGCCGTAAGGAGAACGGTGATGCCGGTAGCAGCGACGTCGAGGCCGAAGCGCCTGGAAGCCATTGAAGCGCAGCCACTGCCCGATGGCAGCGGGCTGTTGTTCGACCCCGCCAGCGCGACGGCCTACCCGATCTCTCCGTCGGCCATGCGCATCTGGGAGTTGTGCGATGGCGAACACACGGTAGCCTCGATTCTGGACGACCTGGAGGCCCACTACGACGTGGACCGCGCCACCCTGGAGCGGGATTGCCTGAAACTGCTGGAAGACCTGGCGGAGAACAATCTCCTGGCCGGCCCGCCCCTTTCGGAATGACCAACGAGCACCGCTACTCACTATTCGGATACCGCTTCTCTTTCCGCACCAATGTCGCCCGCGCCGCTGAACTCGTCGCGGAACTCTATGCCGGAAGCGAAGACACCTCCGCGGGATCGCCCGAGAACCACTATTCGCTGCTGCGGCAGCGGGAGCAGGACGGCGCGTCGTGCTGGAGGATTGAGGTCCCCGGCACCCCCCCGAGCGACAAGCGCTCTCTGGGCGATGCGCTCTCGGCGGTGGAGGCGTCCATCACGGCGGACCTCGCGCGCCATCCACACGGCCTACACGTCGTGCACGGTGGAGTCATCTACGGGCCGCGGGGCGACCTGCTGCTGTCGGGCAATTCCGGCGCGGGGAAAACCACGCTCAGCCTGGCCCTGGCCGCGCGCGGGCTCTGCGTGGGCGGCGATGATATGGCCGTGCTCGACCCGGCCAGCGGCTCGCTCCGTCCCCACCCGCGCTGCTTCCACATTGACGAACATTCCGCCCGACTGCTCGCCGGCTTGGGGCTACGGCTGCCTGAAGACCTGATGGACGACCAGTTTGTCACTCCGCGGCGCCTCGGCCTGACGGCGCCCCGCCCGGCCCGCCTCCGCTTCGTGTTCTTCCTCGAACCGGAGCGGCTGCCGGCGCCGCGCATCCTCTCCCAATCGCAGGCTCAGGCCGCCTCTCAACTGCTTCTGCAAACCGGGCGCGGCCAGTTTGCCGATGGCGAGGGAGTGCGTGCCATCGCGGCGCTCACCGCCGGCGCACGCTGTTTCCAGCTCTGGTCGGGGGAACTGGCTGCAACCGCGGACGCCGTCCTGCGTCTCGTGGAGGCTTGACAGTCGTGATAGTCTATTTCCACAGTTCACCATGGAGGATTATATGAACGAACAGACTCAAGCCAACCAGCCCGTCCAGCCCGAGCGCCGCGAGATGATTCGCAAGGCCGCCAAAGCGGCTTACATGATCCCGGCCATCCTGGCGATCGTGAAGGCGTCCGAGCGCCCCGCCTACGCGCAGACCAGCGGCCAGCCAAGCTAGGGCAATTCGCCGGTAGCGCGGGCGATGGCGAGGGAGTGTGTGCCATCGCGGCGCTCACCGCCGGCGCACGCTGTTTCCAGCTCTGGTCGGGGGAACTGGCTGCAACCGCGGACGCCGTCCTGCGTCTCGTGGAGGCTTGACAGTCGTGATAGTCTATTTCCACAGT
>JAFLBB010000091.1:15430-21225 GCA_017304135.1 Acidobacteriota bacterium
CCAGCCCGTCCAGCCCGAGCGCCGCGAGATGATTCGCAAGGCCGCCAAAGCGGCTTACATGATCCCGGCCATCCTGGCGATCGTGAAGGCGTCCGAGCGCCCCGCCTACGCGCAGACCAGCGGCCAGGTTGGCTAGGACGCCACCGCTGTTCGCACAAAGGTAAGCCCTTGACCGCCTAGGCGCCGGAAGCCGGGCTCAATCATCGCATGCTGAGGGAGTCTCTTGCCCGGCTGCTCCTTTCCTCTCCCGGGCCGGAAACCGATGCCCCGGCCGGTGCCATTGCGCGCGCCGGCGACTGGGAGCAGTGTGTCCGCCTGGCGAATTCCTGGGGCGCGCTCCCCCGGTTGCAACACTGGATGGAGGCGGCGCCCACTCCGCCCCCTGTGGAAGCCCGTGCGCTGGCCTCTCGCCTTTTCACCGATGGATATGTACGCTCGTTGCTGGAGGCCCGCCGCGGCGTGGAAGTGCTAGGGCGGTTTCAGGCGGCGAGTCTACCGGCTCTGGCGTTTAAGGGGTTGGCCTCGCTGGCCACTCTCTATTCCGACCCCAAGCAGCGCGTCATTCTGGATGTGGATGTGCTGATCGGGGAAGCGGATCTTACCCGTGCCGCCTCGCTGCTCGGTACGCTTGGCTTCCACCCCGCCGTCCCCTGCGACCTGGCGGACTATGTGCGGTTCGTCCGCAGCGCTCCCGGCTTCGGCGGCAACGAGGAACTGCCCTTCCACAACGCCCGGGGCAACACGATCGATCTCCACTGGCGTCTCGGCGACGGGTTCGATCCCCAGGAAATCCTCGTGCAGTCAATGCCGGCCAGCCTCTTTGGCAAGGAGATCCCCACCGTTTCGCCGCGGTACGGGCTGCTGCTGTGCGTTCACCACGCACTGCGCAACCACTTCAGCCCCGACAAGATCATGCGTGATTTGTTCGACCTGGAGCTGTGGTGCGACAAGCTCAACCAGGCCGGCTCACTCGACGAGGCCTTCGACGAGGCGGCGCGGCGTGGACTGGCCGCTCCCCTGCTGGCAATGGCGGGCATTCTGGCGGAGTATGACGGCGGGTGCGCGATGTGCGGCGCCGTCGCCCGCTGGCGGCAGCGCACCGCGCCGCGCCATCTCAACGCGGCCAGCCAACTGCGGGCCCTGTTTACGCTGCAACTGCGGGAGGGGCAGATGGAGCGTGAGGTCCTCTACCTCTTCCGGCCCGGTGAACTGAGGCAGATCCTCGCCGGGCTCTTCTTCGGCGGGCGGCGCCACCTGGAGATTTCACGATCGATGGACGACTCACTGGCCGGCGAGCCGGTGCCGGCGTCACGGCGCCTCTGGACGCTCCTGCGGGCCCTGTGCCGCCTCCGGCCCCGCCACCTCGGCATGCTGCGTTCACTTGCCCGCGCCAAGGACGACTTCGCACACCGGGCCTGAGGCCCACGGCGGGTCATGCTCACCCAGGAGCGCCGTCAGGCGCCGTTGGAAGCTCCGCCGGAAACGCTTCGCCCACACAAGCATGGGAACGGTGGGCCCGCGGCCCGTTCCGTGCGTCCCCTGCGTCTCATACCAAAGCGCGGAAAGCGAGCCAGGCGATGTAGCGGCGACGGGAATCTCCAGCAGGCGGGGCCTGGAACGTGGAGAAGAAGGTGGATTGTGTGGGGGGTAGATGGTCGGGCCGGCGAGATTTGAACTCGCGACCTCTTGCACCCCAAGCAAGCGCGCTAGCCAGGCTGCGCCACGGCCCGATCTTTTCCAGTATACCAGCCCGGCGCCTACTCCAGCACCTTCTTCTTGCGCACCCAGTCGATCAGCACCTGCCTGAGCGTCCGCTCCGTCTTCTCAAAGCGCACGCCGGCCACCCCCAGATCACGCCGCTGGGCCTCGTTTTCCACGCTGTAATCGCCGAGCGTGACGACATATTCGCGCTCCGCTTCGAGCGGCCGGCCGCCGCCGAGCCGGGCGTTGATCTGGCGGCCTTTCATGCGCCCCACCACCATCTGGTTGTCGAAGGGCATGATGTTCCACAATTCCCGCTCGCGGATGACGCCCTTGGGCAGTTTGTCGCGCACGCCGCCGAGGTTCATGTGGCTCACATCGGCCCCCATCTCCTCGCGCATGGCGCGCTCCATCAACTCCCGCACTTCGGCTTGGGCAAACTCGCGCCGCGCCTCGCCCACGGGCTGGTCGACCACCCCGGCCACCTTGCGTTCCCAGCGTGCCACTTCCCGCGCCACGTCCCTCGCCGGCTGCACGGTCTGGACGGTGACCGGAATCCGCCGCCAGCCGGCAGCGCGCGACCGTCCCGCGGCGAGGTCGACATCCAACTCCAGCCGCCCGATCTCGGTGCCGTAGCCGCGCAGCCCCACCGCCGCGCGCCCATCCACCTCTTCCATCGTCTCCCGCCCCCGATGGTTGTGGCCCTCCACCACCGCGGCCACTAGCCGCAGCTGGCGCAGAATGGCGCTGCCCTCGTGCTGATGGATGTGGCCCACCACGACGATCACATCGGCCTTCCCGTGCAGTTCCGTGGCCGCGGCCCGCACCGACTCCACCACCGGCAGCGCCGTCACCGGCCCGGCCGTCGTGGGCGTGAGGAATCCCTCCACCAGGTCCCCCATGGCAACCCCGATTACACCCACGCGCACGCCATTCACCTTGAGAATCACCCATCCCGCGTCGCCCACCGTACGCCCGCCGGGAAGCACGGCATTGGCCGCCAGCAGCGGGAACCGGGCCGCTTTGCGGAAGCTCTCCACCTGCCGCCAGCCGTAGTCGAACTCATGGTTGCCGAGAGCAAAGGCGTCGATGCCGAGGCCGTTGGCCATCTCGAAAACGGGCACGCCCCGGAAGATGGCCGAGACGGGCATCCCCTGCACAAGGTCGCCCGCGCTCAGATGCAGGCAGTGGCCGCAGCCGGCACGCTCGGCCCGCAGCGCCCCGGCCAGGTAGGCAAAGCCGCCCCGCCCCTGGTTGTCGGGCACGACCCGCGCATGGAGGTCGTTGGTATGGAGGATGGATACGCGCCTGACCTCCGCCGTCGCCCCCGCACACCACACAACCCACAGCGCCGCAAATGCAGCGCTCCGCCTGAACTGCATCAATCCTGTCTCCCTCTGGCCGCCGCCCAACCCCTGCGCCGGCAACTGAATTGGCCCTCTCCGCCCACCCGGCGGACGGGGCCTAAGCAGATACGCGCAATCGGGCGGGGAAGCGGCTCACAGGGCCTGCCCGTAGCACCCTCCGCCTAAAGCCCTCCGCCCCGGCATCCGATCAATCCCCTAGCGGGGAACATGGCAGAACACACCGGCTCACTCGTCATCCTGATCCCTAACTTCAATGACTGGGAGCCGCTCGAACTCCTTTTGGGTCAACTGGATCCGGTGGCGGCCGGGCTAGGATGGCGGATTTCCGTGCTGGTGGTGGATGACGCCTCGACGCTGCCGCTGCCGCCGGGTTGGCCGGCGCGGCCGCCGGTGGCGCTGGCCCCGATCGAAATTCTCCACCTGCGCGCCAACCTCGGCCACCAGCGCGCCATCGCGCTCGGCCTCTATCACATCCACGAAACCCGCCCCGGCTCGACGGTCCTTGTGATGGACGGCGACGGCGAGGACCGCCCGGCCGACCTCCCTGCCCTGCTGGCTGAATATGAGCGCTCCGGGCGCCGCGACTGCGTCTTCGCCGCGCGGGGCAAACGCATGGAATCGTTCACCTTCCAATTCTTCTACCGGGTTTACCGGCTACTCCACCTGGCGCTCACCGGCATCGAGGTGCGGGTGGGCAATTTCAGCGTTTTGCCGCCGGAAGCCGTGGCCCGCCTGATGGCCGTGAGCGACCTGTGGAACCACTACGCCGCCGCCGTGCTGCGGGCCCGCCTCCCCCGGCGGCTGCTGTCGCTGGCGCGCGGCAGCCGGCTGGCGGGCAATTCGCAGATGAACTTCACCGGCCTTCTGGTGCACGGCCTCAGCGCCATCTCCGTGTTCAGTGACCGCGTCAGCGCCCGGCTGCTGACGCTCTCGGCCATCCTGGGGCTGGTGGTCACCATCCTCGGCGCCACGGCCGGGGCGGTGAGCCTGTTCACGGACTGGACGCTGCCGCCGGCGGCTGTCTCGGCGTTGATCGCCCTGGGGGCCGTGACGCTGCAAAGCCTGCTCCTGACGGCCTTCTTCGTCTTCCTGATCGCCCATCGACGCGCCACGCCGGGCTTCCTGCTGCCGCGCGACGCCACGCACTTCCTCCTTGGCGTCTCGCACACCGACGAGCCCTCTTCGCTCGAACGCCTCGCCGCGGCTCTGCATTCCGCCTCGCCGTCCCAAACGGCGGCGCCGAGCGAGGTGCGGCGATGAGCCACGCCGCTCCCGTGGCCGGGTATCAATATGAGGGCGCGGAGCTCGACATCTTCGAACAGGCGGTCAACTGGAAGCGCTATTGGAGCGCGCGCATCACGCCCTGTGTGCAGGGAGATGTGCTGGAGGTGGGGGCCGGCATTGGCGCCAACACCGGGCTCTTCGCTTCCCTGCCCTTCCGCTCGTGGACCTGCCTAGAACCGGACGCCTCGCTGCTGGCCCGCATTCAGCTCCCCGGCGAAGGGCGCTACCGAACCCACACCGGCACCACCTCGTCACTCGGCACGGCGCAGCGCTTCGACACCATCCTCTACATCGACGTCCTGGAGCATATCGATGGGGATGCCGAGGAGCTCAACCGCGCCGCGCGCCACCTGAGTCCGGGCGGCCGCCTGATCGTGCTGTCGCCGGCCTGGCCCTTCCTCTTCTCGCCGTTCGACGCCGCCATCGGCCATTTCCGCCGTTACACGCGGGCCTCGCTGCGCGCCGCCGCCCGCGGCACGCTGCTGACCGAAACGGCCATTTTCTATCTCGACTCGGCGGGCATGCTGGCCTCGGCCGCGAATCGCCTGCTGCTGCGCTCCGCCATGCCCACGCTCGACCAGATTCTGCTGTGGGACCGCCGTCTGATTCCGGTCTCACGGCGCATCGATGGGCTCTTTGGCGGCCATCTCGGCAAAACCGTGATCGGCGTGTGGGAGAAGCCCCGTGTCGGCTGACACGCCGCCGCCTTCGCGCGCCCTCCGCGCCGCCCTGTTGCTCACCCTGGCCGTGGCCGCCATTCTCTTTTCGCTGCACGGCTCGCGCTTTGTCGCCACCAACGATGAAGGCATCCTGCTCGAACCGGCCCAGCGCCTGGCCGGGGGCCAGCGCCCCTACATCGATTTCTTCGGCTACATGAGCCCGGGCAGCTACTGGATTCAGGCCGCCGTCTTCCGGCTCTTCGGCGTCTCGCTGCTCAGCGCACGCATCCCCGTCATTCTCGGCTTCGCCCTGCAGTGCGGGCTGGTGTTGTGGTTTGCGGCGCGGCTGGCGACGTTCCGCACGGCCGTCATCACAGCGCTGCTGTTCTTTGGCTTCCAGATCGCCGACCCCTCCTTTCTCACCGCGCAGCACCGTTGGGACTCTTCGACCCTCGCCCTCATCGGCCTGGCCTGTGCCGCCGAGTCGCGCCGCGGCGGCTTGCTCGCGATGCCGCTTGCCTGCGGCGCGGCGCTGGGGCTGGCCGCCTGGTGCACGCCTTCGATGGGGCTGGTGATCGTGGCCACGCTTGCCTGGTTTGCCTGGTTGCGCGATGTCCGCGGCCTCGCCGCCGCGGCGGGGGGCGTCGCCGCCGTGAGCGGGCTCGCCATTGCCCTGCTCGCCGCCCAGGGTTCGCTGGCCGCGTTCGCGGCGCAGATGCTGTGGCTCAAGCAGAACTACTCGACGGTGAACATCATGCCCTATGGCTCGGTGATCGGCGGCTAC
>JAFLBB010000092.1 GCA_017304135.1 Acidobacteriota bacterium
GTGCGCCGCAAACACCACCCCCTCCGGCAACTCCGCCAACAGCCCCTCCGGCGCGCTCGCGCACCGCCCCTCCCGCGCCAACCCGAACTGCATCGACCCCGCCACAATCCCCACCGGAGCCTCCGCCCCCACCAGCCACTCCGCCAACTCCTCCGCCGTCTCCAAAGCCCGCGTCTCCAGCTCACGCGCCGGAGCCGCCCCCGCGCCATCACCCGTGCCACCACTCGCGCCCGCCCCCGCGGACTCCTGAGCATCAAGGTCCTTCAGCGCCGTGAACATCTCCAGCTCGTTATAGAGCGCCCGCAGCGACGCCCCATCCGCCGCCTGCGCCGCCACCGCCTCCAGCGACCACTCAATCGGCACCTGCGTGTCAATCGTCGCCAGCTTCTTCGACAACTCCACCTGCGCCCGGTTGTTCAGCAAACTCTCCCGATACTGCTTCCGCTCCACCTCCGCCGCCCGGTCCAGCAACGCCTCCACCGGGCCGAACTTCAAAATCAGATCCTTCGCTCCTTTATCGCCAATCCCCGGAGCCCCCGGAATGTTGTCCACCGCGTCGCCCTTCAGCGCCAGCAGATCCGCCACCCGCTCCGGCGGCACCCCCATGAACTCCTCCACCTTCGCCCGGTCGTACATCGTGTCGTCCTTCGCCGGATTCAACATCGACACGCGCTCGTTCACAAGCTGCAACATGTCCTTATCGCTCGACACGATCACCACATCCAACCCCGCCTCTGCCGCCCGCCGCGACAACGTCCCGATCACGTCATCCGCTTCGAACCCGTCATACTCCAACACCGGAATCCGCAGCGCCTCCAACAACCGCCGCGCATACGGCACCTGCGCAATGAACTCCGGCGGCGTCTCCGTCCGGTTGGCTTTGTATTCGGCGAACTGCTCCGTCCGGAAGTTCGGCCCCTCGCTCTCAAACACCGCCGCCAGGTACTCCGGCTGATGCGTCGCCCGCAGCTTCTTCAACATCGCGTTGAAGATGAAGACCACCTCGGTCGGCACCCCCGCCTGCGTCCGCATCGGCGGCGCCCCCGTCCGCGCCCGAGCATGAAACGCCCGAAACAGAAACCCAAACGTGTCAATCAAAAATAGTCGCGGACTCGCCATGTCCCTACCATAATAGGGTCGCTACGCCCCACCCGCCGCGCCTCGCCACCACCTCCCAAGCGCTCCGCCCCACCGCGCTATCCTAAGCGCGGGCTGTGATCTGATCGTTGTGCGCGCCCCGAGGGTCCAAATCGTACAGGCATCCCTGGGGCACGAAGTTGTTTTCGGTCCGCATATGCGCGCGGCGCAGCGGCTGTGCGCCGGAGATCAAGGCGTGAGTTCTGTTGTTGCGCAGGATGAAGTCGCCCAGAATGCCATCGGCTTCCTTGCCGACATTCGGCGCCTTATTCAATAGCCTCCCCGCCTTCCTCGGCGTATCACTTACCAAGCCTTCTCACTGTCCCGGGCCTGGCCCTGCTGAATGCTCCAGTTTCCCGTCGAGGCATTCAGACGGAGCTATCTTGTTCGCACGGCCAGATTGTCCACTTGATGCACCGATTCGGCTACCGGTTCGTCGGCGCCTGGCAGGTCTTTCAGACGCGGGTCGTACCGGTCGAGTTGGCGCGACGGTTCGTTACGATAGGGCCCTGTTCGGAATGAGATGCGTTCGATACTGCGAACGGCCTCGGCGAAAGCACCGTTCGAAACCGCTAAACTTCCATCGATCCGCAGCGCATAGGTTCCCTTGCCGGCGTCCAGGTCGATCTCCAGGACGTTCCATTTGCCCGCTGAATACCGGGCCGCCTGCGCCTGCGTGGAGCCGTTCATGGCTCGTATCCAGCCGTCGGCTGAGAACACAATCCTCACGGGACGGTTGCCATGACGGTCCAGCACTTCAACCTCGAAGGGATCGGCCCCGCCAGAATTTGGCAACACCTCGAATCGCAATGTCGCCGCCTTCACCTGCGGAAACACCCTCACGGCGCGAGCGTAGTCGTACGGGTCCTTGTCACGCAATTCGAGGCTCTTGCCGCCGCCAGGACGTTCCACCACTTCCACCGGCGCCCACTTCGGGCTATAGATGTTCCAGTTGGTGACGTCTCCTCCTGCTTTCAATGAGTCGAAGTTGTCATCGATGGGACCGCTCACGGTGTCGCGAACCGGAACCGGGATGCGGCTTACCCAGATGTCTTCCTTGTTGACGCTGTAGGTGACCCATAGCGCCTGATCGCCAGGATCGCCATTGCCCTCCGCGATTCCCCGTATGTACTGCGGCCCGAAGTCCTTCGCGCGTCCGAGAAATCTCCGCGGCGGAACCTCTCCGTTGACCACATTCAGCGTGTCAAAGAGGATGCCGTCCGTTCCCGTCGTGATTGCCAGCGGCCACCGATGGCTGCCGAAGCGCACCGGGTTGTAGACCAACGCATAGCCTCCGTCGGAAGTGCGCTGGCCCCACACCTTCGCGTTGTTGGTGATCAGAGTGGACGCGCGCACGGCATCCGTCCAGGTTTTTCCGTTGTCCGGCGTCGTGGTTGTGGAGGCTCCTTTACAGACACCCGTGACAACTCCGTCCAGCCGATGAAAGAACGAAGGCGACGAACAATCACCGCGGATCGCGGACGCCTCGGGATCTTCATCGCGCCACTGCTCCACCATCATCGGATTGCCGAGCAGCGACTCCACGGCGCTCTTGAATTCCCGGTCGCCGGAACGCGTGTAAGGAGGAAATGACGTGTTGGTTTCGTTCCAAGGTGTTCCCTTGTTGTAGCGGACGAAGTAGATGGGCCCCATGTTGCCGTCGCGATAAATCTCGCGAACCACCCTGCCGATGCCGCCCGTGCGAAAAGGATTGGGCGCATGCCCGTAGAACGCCAAGGCCAGCAGCCGGCCGTTGGGCGCCACATAAAAGCCCATCCGCTGATGCATCATGTAGCCGGTGCTTTTGGGCGCCAACGGCACTTCCACGCCTTGCGGCGGCTTGTAGGGCGGGAACGCAACCACCGGCATGCTCCACCTTCGCCCGTCTGTGGAGGTCACAATCAGCGTCTGCCCCGGAGGTTCATGTTCGCCGATAGGGTTGCTCAAGTACTCCAGGTAGAACCTTCCGTTCCAATAGGCGAGCATCGGTGCGTGACCGTAGGTCCAGCCGAAACCGTCACCCAGTTCGGGATGCGCTCGATTGGCCCGCATCACCTGGTAACTCGCCGCGCCCACCGGTGGTCGAAGCCGTCCGTCGTGCACCTCCTGGTCCACGTAGATGCCGCCCAGATAACGGATCGGCTCGGCCCCGCTACCCGTTTGCGCGCCAACAGATTCGCCCGCCAGCACAACAATAGTCAGCAGCAAGCCATGGGACCTGATCATATGAAGTTCAACTCTGGCAAGGAGTAGTATGGCGCAAGGTTGACGGGATCGGTAATCGGGCTGCGAATCGAGATGGCTCGCGAGGTGTTCTTCCTGGCCTGGTCCAATAGTTGCGCGAGGACGTTCCGTCCTGTCTCCGGAACTTCGAGGCCAGGCGACCGGGAGAGAGTCCCGTCGCGGAGAGCCCGCGCGAACTCACGTTGCGTGCGGCGCCTGCCTTTGGGGGGGGCAGTCAGCCTCCTCTGCTTCCGGCTGGCGAGTCGCGTCCGGGATTGCCGCTGCCGAGCCCTGCGGCGACCGCGGTGTCGCCTCTGCACCACGGATGCAGACAGGCCGGGAGGTCTGTACTGCCGGTCTGATGGTTGACCTCAGGGATCAATTCGACTACGTCGGCCTCTGGCGGCGGCTAGGTGTAGCTCTGCTTGACCTGCTGATCCTGAGTCCAATCGCCCTCTTAGGAGCACGGCTCGATAACTATGATCGATCCGGTGGGGAACCGTACGTCCATATCTTGACGGAAGCCTGGTGTTTTTGATGAGTCCGAACCCTGTTTTGTGTCGTGAAGAGGGGTGGAACTCCGGGGAAGTTGCTTCTCATTATGAGAACCGTAGACCAGCAAGCGCGGTTCCTGAACATCGGTCGGGCCCTACTGCGCGATGCGCAGGACCAGCCTGAAGCAACTCCTACCGGCGCCGTGCTCCGGATGCCGAACCCTCCCCCCCTCCTCTTCCGTAAAACAACGGTATACTCCTGCGCAGCAGCCACACTACCCCCTGCAACCTGTGGCCATCCCACCACGCCCCATCCCACCCCGCTACATTAAAATCAACAAGTTCCAAATCGGTTCCCGAATTGCTACATCTAACTCCTTTTGAACCCCCACTTCAGCCCCTATACCGGAGTCATACATTTGCGCTACGAAACCACCGTCCAACGCCCCGTCGAATGTTCAGGCGTTGGACTCCACAGCGGAGCCCCCGTCTCCATCCGCATCCTCCCAGCCCCCGCCGGCACCGGCATCGTCTTTGTCCGTAAGGACTTGGAGCACTTCCTCATCCCCGCCCTCTGGCGCCACGTGGCCAAGGTCAGCTACGCCACCAGCCTCATGCGCCAGGGCGTCCTCATCTCCACCACCGAGCACCTCCTCAGCGTCTTCTACTCCATGGGCATCGACAACGCCTACGTCGAGATCAATAACCTCGAGGTCCCCATCCTCGACGGCTCCGGCCGCCAGTTTGTCGACATGATCCAGTCCGCCGGCCTCCGCACCTACCGCAAACGCCGCAAATACCTCCGCATCAAAACCCCCGTCAGCGTCGAAGGCAACGGCAAACGCATCACCATCCTCCCCAGTGACCGCTTCCTGCTCACCTGCGACATCTTCTTTGACCACCCCCTCGTCGGCCGCCAAACCCTCGAAATGGAGGTCACCCCCGAGCGCTACGCCAACGACATCGCCCCCGCCCGCACCTTCGGCTTCCAGCACGAACTCGACCAAATGCGCAACATGGGCCTCATCCGCGGCGCCACCCTCGACTCCGCCGTCTGCTTCGACCGCACCTCGGTCCTCAACCACGGTGGCCTCCGCTTCCCTGACGAGCCCTGCCGCCACAAGGCCCTCGACCTCATCGGCGACCTCGCCCTCATCGGCCGCCCCCTCCTCGGCCACGTCATCGCCGAACGCGCCGGACACGCCATGCACGTGGCCCTGGTGTCGAAAATCATGTCCGACCCCTCGTTGTATGAGATTCTGAGTTTCGATCAGCTCGCCACCCGCGTCGCCCACGCCCTGGTGAGCTAGGCCAAAGCCGAATCACAACATGAGAGCCGCCCTGGCGCTCCCCAGCGTCATCACCTTCACCCGCATCGCCCTCTTTCCGTGGATCGCCCACGCCATCGTCAACGGCCGCTTCGCCACCGCCGTCTGGGTCTTCCTCCTCGTCTCCATCACTGACTCTCTCGATGGCTTCGTCGCCCGCCGCTGGCATCTCACCACGCGTTTCGGAGCCATCCTCGACCCCATCGCCGACAAACTCCTCCTCGTCACCATCTACGCCAGCCTCGGCTGGGCCGGCGCCGTCCCTGCCTGGCTCGTCGCCATCGTCTTCGGCCGCGACGTCTTCATCCTCCTGCTCGCCGGCCTCACCCTGGCCACCGGCCGCGTCAAAACCTTCGCCCCCTCCCGCTGGGGCAAGCTCAGCACCTTCGTCCAAATCTGCACCGCCATCACCGCCATGGTCCACCACGCCCACCTCCTGGATTGGCTCCTGGGTGACATCGCCTGGTTGGCCGCCCTCATGTTCATAGTTTGTGCCGCCTGGACCACCGGCAGCGGGCTCCATTACCTCTTCCAGTGGCGGAGACGGTTGTCCGCGGGGGGCGAGGGGGAGTAGTCTAGAGGTGACGGTGGTTGGATGACGCGCTTCACCCCTTCTCGCAATTACCTCGCGGCCGGCGTGGTGGCCTTGGCCTTCGCCATTCTCTGCGGATGGTACGCGTGGAAATGGGCCCCCAGCTACGTCCCTGCGTTCCTCTTTCTCTTCACCGCCGGCCTCCTCTTCACCATGGCCTTCCGCCCCCCCGTTGAGGTCTCCGACAAGCTCCTCAAGGTCGGCGGCCGCGAAATCGCCTGGAGTGAAATCGAGCGCGTCGATACCACCGGCTGGGTCCAGCCGCTGATCCTCTCCATTACCCTCGAAACCGAGGAAAAACTCTGGCTCATCGTCCCCGGCGACCTCGAAAGCAACCACCGCCTCCTCGGCCTCCTCCATCGCCATGCCGCGGCCGCCCTCCTCGATGGCGTCCCCCACCGTGAATTCTGGGGCGAACGCGCCCAGGGCGAACATGGCCGCACGCCCCCGCCCGCCAAGATGGACTCGCCTCAATACCCTCTCCTCAGCCCTGAGGACGAGGCCGAAGTCGAACGCCTCTACCAGCGCCTCAAGGCCGTCGGCCACCTCGACTCCCGAGGCGGCGACGAAAGCTAGCCGCCCTTCCATGCCGCTCCGAGCCAAATTCCTGCTGGCCGTCGTGTTGCTGCTCGGCGGGCTCGTGGTCCTGCGCGAGTCCTGCTTCCGTGCCCTCGGCGCCTTCCTCGTCCAGGCCGGCGAACCCACCAAAGCCGACGTCGCCGTCGTTCTCGCCGGCGATTGGCGCGGTCTCCGCGTCCTCCGGGGCGGGGAACTGGTCAAAGCCGGCTATGTGCCCGTCGCCCTCGTCGATGGCCCCCTCGCCCACTATGGCCTCTACGAGTGCGACCTCGCCGTTCCCTTTGCCGTCAAACATGGCTTTCCCGAAAGCGCCTTCCTCCGCTTTCCCATCCACGGCAACTCCACCGACGAGGAAGCCCGCCTCGTCGTCGCTGAACTTCGCCGCCAAGGCTGGAAGCGTTTCCTCCTCGTCACCAGCAACTTCCACACACGCCGCGCCGGACGCATCTTCCGCAAGTACATCGGCGATCTCCAGATGACCGTCGTCGCCGCCCCTGACGCCTCTTTCACCGTCGATGGCTGGTGGAAATCCCGCGAAGGCCGCAAAACCTTCGCCTTCGAGTGGATGAAAACGGTCACCGAGCCGTTAGGCTTCTAACCATGCGGCTCGCCTGGCGCACCCTCTCCCCCCTGCTCTGGAAACACCGCCGCGGCCTCGGCGCCGGCCTCGCCGCCCTCCTCCTCAAGGACCTCTTCGGCGCCCTCCTCCCCCTCGCCATCAAAGCCGGCGTCGACTCCCTCACCCAGGGCTTCGCCCTCACCAAACTCCTCTGGTTCACCGCCGCCATGCTCGGCCTCTCCGCCGTCAAAGGCCTCTTTCAGTACGTCATGCGCGTCCGCGTCATCGGCGTCTCCCGCGACATCGAGTACGAGATGCGCCAGGACCTCTTCGCCCACCTCCTGCGCCTCGACGCGGGCTTCTTCGCCCGCTACCGCACCGGCGACATCATGGCCCGCGCCACCAACGACCTCAACGCCGTCCGCATGATGCTCGGCCCCGGCGTCATGTACTGGACCGAAACCTCCATCACTTTCCTCCTCGCCGCCGCCATCATGGCCTATGTCGATTGGCGTCTCACCCTCGTCGCCCTTCTCCCGGCCCCCATCGTTAGCCTCGCCGTCATCTGGTTCGGCCGCCAGATCCACATGCGCTTCGAGCGCATTCAGAGCCTCTTCTCCGATATCTCCAGCCGCGTCCAGGAAAACCTCGCCGGCGTCCGCGTCGTCCGCGCCTACATCCAGGAGGAAAGCGAACTGCGCCAGTTCGAGCGCCTCAACCACGACTACATCCGCCAGAACATGAAGCTCGTCCTCACCTCAGGCATGTTCATGCCCATGCTCGAAACCCTCATCGGCATGGCCCTCCTCATCGTCCTCTGGGTCGGCGGCGCCCGCCTGCTCGAAGGCAAAATGACCCTCGGCAGCTTCCTCATGTTCAACGTCTACATGGGCATGCTCGCCTGGCCCATGATCGCCTTGGGCTGGGTCGTCAACCTCATGCAACGCGGCACGGCCTCGCTCGAACGCCTCCAGGCCCTCCGCGACGAACAACCCGCCATCCATACGCCCGACCTGCCCGCTCCCATCCCCGCCCAGGTCCAACAGGGCATCGCCTTCCGCAACGTCACCGTGCGTTACGGCGCTCGCACCGCCCTCGCCGCCGTCGATCTCACCATCCCCGCCGGCGCCACCGTCGCCATCGTCGGCCACACCGGCAGCGGCAAAAGCACCCTCGTCCAACTCATCCCCCGCCTGCTCGACCCCGCCCAAGGCGCCGTCACCCTCGACGGCGTCGATCTCCGCCAATTCGATCCCCAGGCCCTCCGCTCCCTCATCGGCTTCGTCCCCCAGGAGACCTTCCTCTTCTCCGCCACCCTCGGCGAAAACATCGCCTTCGGCGTCCCTGGCGCCACCGACGACCAGATCCGCACCGCCGCCCAGCTCGCCGGCCTCGGCCCCGATCTCGACGGCTTCCCCGAGGGCCTCCAGACCGTCGTCGGCGAACGCGGCATCACCCTCTCCGGCGGCCAGAAACAACGCACCGCCATCGCCCGCGCCCTCCTCCGCCACCCCGCCATCCTCATCCTCGACGACGCCCTCTCCAGCGTCGATACTGTCACCGAGGAGTCCATCCTCCAGAACCTCGCCGCCATCATGGCCGGCCGCACCACCATCCTCATCTCCCACCGCGTCTCCACCGTCCGCCTCGCCGATCGCATCTTCGTCATTGAAGACGGCCGCCTCGCCGAACAGGGCTCCCACGACCAACTCGTCGCCCTCGGCGGCTACTACGCCGACCTCCACCAGCGCCAGTTGCTCGAAGAGGAACTCGAGAGCATCTGACCGTCCGCCGCCCCCTCACTCAACAGCCGCATTTCGCCACAATCCCCGCCTCTTCTCAGCACGCCACTCTGCGGCCTCCCCGCCACCACAGCCCTCTACAACCGCTGCGTGCTATCACCCGCCCCCGGCGACTAAGAGAGGGATAGGTTCGTGATATCCTGAACACCGCTTTCTCCGCCATGGCAAATAAGAGCCAATTACCCAAAGTTTGTATCGCGCTCGGGTTCGCTGATACGGCCACATTGCTTCAGCACGCCCATGCCGAGGTCGATTCCGGCGAGAGTTTCCTCGAATTCCGCCTCGATTACCTCGCCAATCCCATCGATGGTGTCGCCGCCATCAAGAAGTTCCTCGCTGATCATCCCGACTGCACCGTCATGGCCACCTGCCGCCGCCACCAGAATCACGGCCGCTTCAACGGTAGCGTCGAAGAACAGATCCGCATCCTCGACGCCGCCATCACCGCCGGAGCACGGGCCATCGATATTGAGATCGAGTCCGCCGAAATTGCCCACATCCGCCTCGAGCAGTTGCGCAGCCACGCCCTCGTCATCGTCTCCTTCCACAACTACGGCGGCACCCCCGCCGTCGACCCCATCCTGCGGCGCATGATGAAGGTTCCCGGCGATTGCTTCAAACTCGTCACCACCGCCCGCAAGCCCTCTGACAATTACCGCGTTCTCTCCCTCGCCAAGGCCTATCCCAAAGCCCCCATGGTCCTCCTCGCCATGGGCGAAATGGGACTCCCCACCCGCGTCCTCTCCGCCGCCATGGGCGGACTCTATACCTACGCCGCCCCCAATGCCGCCGAAGGCACCGCCCCCGGCCAAATCTCCGCACGCCTCCTCCGCCACATCTACCGCGTCGACAAGTTCACCAAGTCGGCCAAGGTCTATGGCGTCGTCGCCGACCCCGTCCGCCACTCCATCTCCCCCGCCGTCCACAACCGCGCCTTCCAGTCCCGCCGCATGGACGCCGTCTACCTCCCCTTGCTCGTCCACCCCGCCCAGTTGAAGGACTTCTTCACCATGGCGCTCAAAATGCCCCTCCAGGGCTGCAGCGTCACCATCCCCCACAAGCAAAAGGTGATGCGCTACCTCGATTGGATCGATCCGCTCGCCCGCCGCATCGGCGCCGTCAACACCATCACCCGCCGCGGCGGCAAGTGGCGCGGCACCAACACCGACGTCGACGGCGTCATCGTCCCGCTCAAAAAGAAACTCACCATTCCCAAAAGCTCCATCCTCGTCGTCGGCAACGGCGGCGCTGCCCGGGGAGCCGCCTTCGCCCTCACTGACGCCGGCGCCAAGGTCTCCATCGTCGGCCGTAATCCTGACCGCGTGCGCGCCCTCAGCAAAGCCTGCGGCGCCACCCCCATGATGAAGGACCAACTCCCCGGCCACCACTACGACGCCATCATCCACGCCACCCCCCTCGGCATGTACCCGCACACAAACGAGTGCTTCTTCGACGGGGCCATCCCCGGCGACCTCGTCTTCGACATGGTCTACAACCCCATCGAGACGCAGTTGGTGAAACACGCCCGCGAGCAGAAAAAGGAAGTCATTCCCGGCCTCACTATGTTCCTCGAACAGGCCGCCCACCAGTTTGAAACCTGGACCGGCGAATCGGCCCCTCGCTCCGTCATGGAAAAGGCCGCCCTCGAGGCCCTCAACGGAAACGCCCACCCTGCCGTAAAATGAAAAAATGCTGAGGCTCAATCGCCGCCAACTCACCGGGTCCTTCCTCGCGGGCATGGCCGCGGCGGCTGCCACCGCGAACGCCAGCGCGCAAGCCCCGGCCGCTCAGGAATCTCCCGCCGGCCTGCTCGACGCCGCCAAACGCAACATCACCTCCAACCGCGCTGCTTTGGAAAAATTCAAACTGCCCATGGCGGTCGAACCGGCCAGCTCATTCAAGGCATTCTAGGGGACACTCATGGCCGGCGTGGACGAATCGGTATTCTGGCTCTCAATCACGGAACTGAACGCCAAGCTCCGTGCCAAGGAATTCTCCTGCGTCGAACTCACCCGCGCCTTCTGCGACCGCCTCGAACGCTACGCCCCGCGCTATAACGCCCTCGCCCTCACCCTCCGCGAAGAGGCCCTCAAGAAAGCCAAGGACGTCGATAGCGAAATCAAGAAGGACCGCCTCCGCGGCCCCCTCCAGGGCGTCCCCTATGGCGCCAAGGACCTTCTCGCCTATCCCAACCACCCCACCACCTGGGGCGCCAAGCCCTACGCCGGTCAAGTCTTCGATCAACCCGCAACCGTCCTCCACAAACTTGACTCCGCCGGCGCCGTCCTCATCGGCAAACTCTCCATGGTCGAACTCGCCGGTGGCGGCGGCTACATGTACCCGGCAGCCTCCCTCCAGGGCCCCGGCCTCAACCCCTGGGACACCTCCAAGTGGAGCGGCGGCTCCTCCTCCGGCTCCGGCAGCGCCGTTGCCGCCGGCTTAACCACCTACGCCATCGGCTCGGAAACCTCCGGCTCCATCCTCACCCCCGCCGCCTACTGCGGACTCACCGGCCTCCGCCCCACCTACGGCCTCGTCTCCCGCGCCGGCGCCATGGCCCTCTCCTGGACCCTCGACAAAATCGGCCCCATGTGCCGCTCCGTTGAGGATTGCGGCCTCGTCCTCCAGGCCATCTCCGGCAAGGACGCCGCCGACCCCGCCAGTTCCGGCAAAAGCTACTACTACGCCCCCCAGTACACGAGAAAATTCTCTGATTTGAAAATCGGCTTCGCCCCCTCCGATTGGGACTCCGGCCTCGCCGCCGACGTCAAAGCCCCCCTCCAGGCCGCCCTCAAGGAGTTCCAGGGCATGGGATTCCAGTGGAAAGAGGTCGAACTGCCCGACTTCCCCTACGGCCCCGTCCTCTCCATGGTCCTCGGCGGCGAAGCCGGCAGCATTTTTGAGGAACTGATCACCTCCGGCAAGGTCGACGAACTCGCCGACCAAAACCAGATCGCCGGCTTGAAGTCCTACCTCGACATCAGCGCCCGCGATTACCTCAACGCCATGCGCGTCCGCTCGCTCATTCAAGCTGAAATCCGCAAGATGTTCTACGACGTCGATCTGATCATCACCCCCACCCGCACCACCGTCGCCTCCGGCGCCCGCGACCCTCTGCGCCGAGCCCCCGCCGCCTCCTCCACGCCTCCCACTCCCCCGCCGCCGGCCTCACCCGCGAAACGCGGCCTCCGCGATCACGTCCCGGCCATGAACCTCGCCGGTCTCCCGGCCCTCACCATGCCCTGCGGCTTTGCCGCCAATCTCCCCCTCGGCGTGTCACTCATCACGCGGCCCTTCAATGAGAATGCCCTCGTCGCCGTCGGCCGCGAATACCAGGCCCGCACCGGCTGGCACAAGCAGCACCCTAAAGTGGGCTAGCCGACCACCGCCGCCACACACTCAATCTCCACCCGCGCATCCCGTGGCAGTCGCGCCGCCTGCACCGTCGCCCGCGCCGGCGGATTGGTCGCGAAATACCGCCCGTACACCTCGTTCATCGCCGCGAACTCGCCCATATCGGCCAGGAACACCGTCGTCTTCAACACGCTATCCAGCGTCGCCCCCGCGCCCTCCAACACCGCCCGCAGGTTATCCAACACCCGCGCCGTCTGCTCGCCAATCCCGCCCTCCACCATCTGCCCCGTGGCCGGGTCCAGCGGGATCTGGCCCGACAAATACACGATGCCATTGTGAATCGTGGCCTGCGAATAAGGACCAATGGCGGCCGGAGCCCCTGTGGTTGCGACAATGCGTTTGGCGGACATGGTGAATCCCAATGTAGCGCGCCCGCGCCCGCATTTCACACCGCCAGTTCGATAAACTCCACCCGCCACGGCGCAGCCCCTGTCACCACCCGTGCCACCGTCACCGGCAAGCGAAACCGCCGCGGCCCCGCGCTGCCCGGATTCACATAGTGAACGCCCTCGCGCACCACATGCCCCGCCTTGTGCGAATGCCCGCTCACCACCATCCCGATCCCCTCGGCCGCCGCATCCAGCGCCAGCGCCTGCACATCATGCACAATGTGAATCCGCACCCCCGCCACCGTGATCGTCACCTCTTCCGGATACCGCTCCGCCCAAGCCCCCGTATCGACATTCCCCCGAATCGCCGCCACCGGCGCAATCGCCTCCAGCCCGGCCACGATCTCCACCGCCCCAATATCCCCCGCGTGCAGAATGTGCGCACACCCCCGCAACGCCTCCACCGCCTGCGGGCGCAGCAGTCCATGAGTGTCCGAAATGAGACCAATCAGCGCGATATCAGTAAAAGAGATACTTCTGCCAGCGGTCTTCGCTCCGCGCCAGCAGCCGCATCAGGTGCCGGCTCGTGTGCAGGCTGAACGGGCGCGGGTTGCGCACCAGCTTCATCCCCGCCTCTTCCGGCGTCCGGTTGCCCTTCCGGTTGTTGCACTGGTGGCAGCAGGCCACCAGGTTCTCCCACGTCGAATCCCCGCCCCGCGAGCGCGGAATCACGTGGTCCAGCGTCAGTTGCGCCGACGAGCCCCCGCGCAGGCAATACTGGCACGTGTAGCGGTCGCGCATCAGGATGTTCTTCCGCGACAGCGCCCGCGCCTGGTGCGGAATGCGCCGGTACTCCAACAGCCGGATAACGCTCGGCAGCATGAGATCAGCCCGCGCCGAACGCAGCGGGATGTGCGACAGCTCTTCGGCGCTGGCCACACCCTTCAGCACCAGAACCAGCGCCCGCCGCGCCGCGCACACATGGATCGGCTCGTAGCTGGCGTTGAGCACCAGCACCGGCTGCTGGAGTCGGTCGAGGCTTGCCATTCTCATGAGGCTCCTTTGCTATACGAATAGTGAGGAGACGTCGCGGGCTCCTGAATCGATCGGAAAAATGGTCGGCGGTCGGCGCGCGCCAGCGTTACCGCCGTGATGTGGCGCGCCCCCGCGCTCTTCAATTCCTTGGCGCAGGCGTTCAGCGTCGCCCCGGTCGTCAGCACGTCGTCCACCAGCAGCAGCCGCATCCCTACCACATCGGCCGGCCGCCTGACCGCAAACGCGCCGCGCAGGTTGCGCCGCCGCACCGCTCCGGTCAGCCCGGATTGCGCCGGCGTCGCCCGCACCCGCCCCAGCGCCTCGCGCATCGGCACGCTCATCGCCCTCGCCAGTTCACCGGCCAGCAACGCCGACTGGTTGTAGCCCCGCGCAAACCGCCGCCGCCAATGCAGCGGCACCGGCACAACCGCGTCGTAGCTCCCGCTCTCCGGCAGCGCCCGCAGCAATAGGCGCGACAAAGGCCCCGCCAGCGAAGCCATGCCCCTGTATTTGAACAGTTGGATCAGCAGCCGCAGCTCGCCTTCATGAAATCCGAAATAGTAGGCCCCATCGAAGCGGCTCGCCCCTGTCGAACACATCAGGCACAGGCCGTCTTCGTTCAGCGCCGCCCCGTTCAGCAGCGGAATGTGGCACGCCGCGCAGGCGTATTCGCTCTGCGCCGCCGCAAGCGAATCCAGACAGCGTGGACACACCGGGATTCGAGAAAAATTGTCGAGGGAATGAAAACAGAGCGGGCAGGAGTCGGGCAGCAGGGTTCCTAACAGGTTTCCAGCCAAACGGCGCAGGGAACCTGCAGGCGCGAGCGGATGACTAACAGAGAGCCATGGCTGCGGGAAGTCCCACCTCCTGGGGCCTCAAATTGGCCTCACTACAATCTCTAGTGTACACCAGGAGGAAAACGCTCATTCCGCGTTCCCGTGCACGCCACCCCAACCGTGCCAACCCCGCACGGCGCCCCCCGCCAGGCACCCTTACCGCACGGCACCCCCCGCACGGCGCCCCCGCACGGCGCCCCACGCCAGGCACCCTTACCGCAGCGGGCTCAGGTCAAAGTCGATATGCGCTTCCTGCCCCCGCCGCACCGTCACCAGTTGCTCGGCCGGCAGCCGGAAGCCCGGCTTCGACGCTCCCACCAGGTAGTCGCCCGGCTTGAGCATTGGAATCCGCAGCCGTCCCCCCCGGCTCGTCTTCCCCGTCGTCCGCTTGTTGAGCATCAGCTCCACCCCGTCCTCGGGCACCGACACCACCAGCGTCCCCGTCGCCCCGCTCACCTGCACGAAAAACGACAGCGTCGCCGTGTCCCGCGTAAATACGTGGACCTTCTTTTCCACCCTCGGCGCCCCCAGCGCAATCGTGTGCTCGCCTGGAAACAGCGTGTTCAGCGCCACCGGCTTTGTCCCCGTCACCCCTGCCCGCGATTCATCCAACTGCAGCGGCAGCCCCGGTTCATTGGAAATCACCGAGCCCCGCCGTCCCGCCGCCGCCACCGCCAACACCGTGCAATTGGTGGCCTGCATCGGTTTGCTCCACGTCGGTGGTCCGCCCGCCGCGATCGAAAAATCAAACCGCGCCTCGCATCCTCCCGCGCGCAACTCCAACACATGGTTGCCCGGCGATAGCTCCGGCAGCGCCCATTCTCCTTGTGCCAGCCCTCCGGCATTCCTCCCGTCGATGATCACCTCGCCCGCCGGCACATCCGCCGTCAACACCAGCGATGCCGGACGCGCCGGCGCTGGACTCGCCGCCCTCACCGCCGGCCCCGGCGGCGTCGCCGGTTGCTGGTTCCGCATGATCACAAACGTCCCCACCACCATGCTCATGCCCATCCCAATCCCAATCAGCGTCCGCACCAGCAGCTTCGACTGCGGCACCCGCTGCGGCTGCCCGTCCCGCGAAATCGGCGTCACCTTGATCTCCGGTGGCTTCTGCCTCCGCCGTCCCTGTGCCTGCTGCTGCCGCGGCGTATCCTTCGGATCGTAAAACTGGATCTCCGCCGGCATCTCCGCCGTCCGGCCCGATGCCCCCGCCGCCGTGGATGGAATCAGCGACAACATCTCGTCCGGCTGCGGCGCCGCCAAATCCGGCTCCGTCACCACCGCCAGTCCCGTCGCCGTGTCGATCCGCCCGCCTTCGGACTCAGCCGCATGCTTCAGCAACGTCCCCCGCGCCACCATCCGCTGCTGCGCCTGCGTGATCAGCGGCTCCAGGTGAATGTTCCGGATGTGCTCCCGGCCAAACTCCACCAACTGGTCATACACCGGCTTCAATTGCTCCAGCGTCGTGGCTTGCTCAATGCCGTCCGTCAACGCCGCGATCTCTTCAAACAACTCCTGCGGCGGCGGCTCGTCGTCGTAATCGTCTTCGTCTTCATACTCCGCCTCCACTGCTTCCGGCGGCGTATAGGCATAGGACTGGCCCCGCGGCTGCGCCTCTTGCGGCGGCCACGGTCCTGGTTGCGGACCGGCACTCTGCTCCGGAGGGTATCCGGCCCAGCGGGACTCGTCGAATTCGCGGGAGCTGCTCATGCCTCGGATTCCTTGTTCCTTTTCCACTATCGGTGTGAACCGCGGCTAGGTGCACTCGGCTGAACTCCTGATTCGCGTTTGCGGCTTTCGCCTACAGACCGGACCCGTGGAGGGTACTGCGTCTAAGGCATCGGATACCCCCCCATCCTCACGCGGGGTACCGGACAATGGGGGAAGATGAGCGAAATCGTCACCATCGTCGACCGCCAAAACCGCGTCGTCGGCGCCCTCCCCAGGGCCGAAATGCGCGCCCGCCGTCTCCCCCACCGGGCCAGCTTTGTCTTTGTTTTCCGCACAGATGGCCGCCTCATCGTGCAGCGCCGCACACTCTCCAAAGACGTCTGGCCCGGCTACTACGACCTCGCCGCCGGCGGCGTGGTGGTAGCCGGCGAGGGATACAAGGAGAGCGCCCTCCGCGAGGTCAGCGAAGAACTAGGTGTCTCCGGCGTCGACCTAAGGGGAGAAATCGAGTTCTGGTTTGAGGATCCCTCCGTCCAGGTCTGGGGTATGGCCTACCTCTGCCACTTCGATGGCCCCCTCATCCTCCAACCCGAAGAGGTCGCCGCCGTCGAACACTGGGACCGCCACGAACTAGAGCGCGCACGCGCCACGGGAGTACGCGTAACCCCCGATAGCTGGGTCGCCTGGGACCACCTCCTCTCCGCCGGGCTCATAGATTCCCTGATCTGACCGATGCGGTCATCAAGGAGTATCTGGCCTTGAACAACGGGAGAGTGTTTCTGACCAACCGGCTGCCCACCCTGCTCGCAGCCCTACTGTGCATCGCCGCCTGCCTGCCCGCGCAAACCACCGCGCCGCCCCTCAAAGCAAGCCCGGCGACCATGACCTTTTCGCATACCGAGGGCGCCGACAAACTGCCCGCCACCCAGACCCTGGCCATCAGCGGCGGCTCCACCGCCTCGCCCCTCACCTACCAGATCGTCATCAGCGGCGGCCCCTGGCTTGTCGCCACCCCCATCACCGGCGCCGCCCCGGCCTCGGTCAAGGTCACCGTCAACCCCACCTCGCTCACCGTCGGCACCTTCACCGGAACCATCACCGTCTCCAGCGTCGGCGGCTCCACTCCGCAAACCGCCACCGTCGCCGTCACCCTCACCATCAAAGGCGTCGCCCCCACGCTCTCCGCCGCCCCCAGTCCGGTCAGCCTCAGCTACATCAAGGGCGGCGCCGTCCCCGATGCGGCCAAAGTAAAGCTCACCACCAGCGGCGCCCTGCTGCCCTACACCGTCGCCACCGCCGGCGGCACCTGGCTTTCGGTCACCCCCAAAAGCGGCATCGTCTTCCCCGCTTTTGCCACTGAACTCTCCGTCGCCGTCTCGCCCGCCAGCCTCGCCCCCGGCACCTATAAAGGAACCGTCACCATCACCGCCGCCCAGGCCGCCAATAAAACCACCACCGTCAACGTCACCCTCACCGTCACCGCCGGCCTGCCCACCGTCACCGGCCTCTGGCCCGACGATGCCGTCCAGGGCGCCCCCGCCACCACCATCACCGTCACCGGCTCCAACTTCTTCAGCGGCACCACCATCAAGGCCGGCGCCACCACCCTCAGCTCCACACTCCTCGGTCCCGACGCCATGACCGCCGTCATCCCCTCTTCCCTCCTCGCCGCCGCCGGAACCCTCAACATCGTCGCCAACAACACCGGCACGGGCGGCGGTGATTCCACCCCCGCTCAAGAGTTCACCGTCCATCCCCCCGGCCCCAACGTCTCCGCCGTGGTCAACGCCGCCAGCTTCCTCGGCGCCTCCATCGCCCCCGGCGAAATGGTCGTTATCTTCGGCCGCAGCCTCGGCCCAGCCTCGGTCACCTCTTTCGATCCCCCCGCCTCAGGCTCCCCCATCGCTACCACCCTCGCCGGCACCACCGTCACCTTCGATTCCACCGCCGCCCCCGTCATCTACACCTCCGCTAACCAGGTCGCCGTCATGGTCCCCTACGACGTCGCCGGCAAATCGAACGTCCAGATCGCCGTCGACTACCAGGGCACAGCCTCCACCGCCGTCACCGTTCCCGTCGCCGTCTCCGCCCCCGGCATCTACACCGCCTCCGGCACCGGCGGCGGCCCCGCCGCGGCCTTTAACTACGACGCCACCTCCGGCAGCTACACCCTCAACACCGAAGCCACCGGCGCGGCCAAGGGCAGCGTCATCGTCTTCTACCTCACCGGCGAAGGCGGCACCGGCACCGACGGTATGCTCGTTACCACCCCTGCCGTTACCCCCAACCCCGCCGTCGCTGTCACCGTAGGCGCCGCCACCGCCACCGTCCTCTACACCGGCGGCATCGTCGGCCTCGTCCAGGGACTCATGCAGATCAACGCCCAGCTCCCTAACGACATGACCGCCGGCAAAGCCCTCCCCCTCACCGTCACCATCAACGGCCAGGCCAGCCAGACCGGCGTCACCGTCACGGTGAAGTAGCCGCCCCAATCCACACCCGCCCCACGTCCCCACGGTACTCCGTGCGGCACTGCAGCGTCGCCGCGCGCGCCGTCCAGTCCACCGGAATCGTCACGTCAATCTGGTAGATGCCGATCGCGCCCCCCGCCAACCCCGCAAATGGCACCTCCAGTCCCGTGATGCGTCCAGCCTGATTGGCATCGTCGGACTCATACAGGTAGCAGGCCACCGGCAGCGTCACACGCGCCGGCGGGTCAACCGGCGACCGCTCGCCCGTGGCCACCGCGCGGTCCACCGGCCCCATATTGCGCACATACACGTGAATCGTCTCCCCACGCCGCGCCGGGTCTTCCGCCGTTACCACCCCGCGAAAATCCTGATGCGCCGCCTGCAACTGCTGCCCCCCCGCGTCGCGCTCAAACGTGATCGAGGGCACTTCCAGCAGTCTGAATTGCGTCGTGTAGCGAAACGCACTGCGCGGTCCGGCGATGGTCAATCGTCGCGGCGTATTCGGTGGCGCCGCGTACTCCCACGGAATCTGCACCGCCAGCCCATCGTTCGTCCGCTCCGAAAACGGCAGCGCCAGGCCCTCCAGGTCCACCCGCGTCGATTCATCCAATCCCGTCCCGTTCAGCCGGATCACCGAACCTGGGTAGGCGAAGAACGAGCCCGAACGGAGTATCGGAGTTTCCGCTATGATTTCATCGGCTACCCCATCGGCCGTGCGCACGCGCAGCAACTGCCCCTTCCCCGTGGCCAGCCAGGCCAGTTCGCCGTTGCCGCTCAGAATCGCCTGAGTCACGCCGGAAGGAATCGTCGCCAAGGTTCGCGGCCCGGCCCCCGGTTCGGCCAGCACGGGCTGCCGTAGCCCATCCTCGCCTCCAACTAAATACAGCAGCGTGCCGTGATTCGAAAACGAAGGTTGAAACGCATCATTCGCCCCCGCCCGTCCCAGCAGCGTGTGTGTCGAGCCCTGCCCATCGGTCAGATACAGTTCATATCCCGTCCCCACCGCCCGCTCATACACCACCCGCCCCGCGTCCGGACTGATCAGACCCCGCCCAATCCCCTCCCCCCGCACAATCACTCGTTCTTCACCCGTCACCAGCACGCGGCTCAGCCTCACCTCCGGGGCGCTCGTGTTCAGCACAAGAAAGCTGCCGTCGTTGGCAATCGCCTGCCGTGTGGAAGCCGGAAAACCCGCATCAGGAAACTCGCGCCGTTCGCCAGTAGCAATCTCCATGCGCGTGGCCACGTTGAACCTCATGCTCGCCGCGCTGAACGCCGAAGTCAACAGGTAACGTCCGTTGCGGCTCACCTGCATCGTATCGGCGGAAAACCGGTCCAACCCCGCTGCCTCCACCGTGAAGAACGTGCGCGGCAGTGCAAACAATCCGCAGCTTCCTGTGCGGCAGGGATAGTACACCGCATAGCCCGTGATCGAGCCGTCCCCGCTCGTCAGCGGTGACACCGTGGCAGCCCCAACCGGATCGTCGGACGGCTCCACGTTGGCAAACAACGACAGCCCATCGCTTGTGACACGGTACACCTTCGGCCGCGAACCCTCGGTCCCTGTGTGCAGCGCTGTCGTGAACAGCAGCCGCCCATCATCGGTAACGGCAAGCTCGGAAAACTGCCCAAACAAGCAGGACGCGGCAAGCAAGCACAACAACACTCGTCCCATGCCCCCAGTCTACGCTCCCCTTCACCCGCCCATCAGCCCCGCCAGCAGCGCCGCCGCCGCCTCCTTCCCCCGCTCGCCCACCTCCCCCACCGGCCCCACGCAACTCGGGCAACCCACCTCGCACGGGCAGCCCCTGATCATCGCCGCCGTCATCTCAAACAGCTTGTGCCGCAGCCTGTGCAAAGGCTGGCTCAACCCCACCCCGCCCGGATAGGTCTCATACAAAAACAAATTGGGCTCGAAATGATTCTGCGCCGGCGCTGCATGAGACGCCCCTGCTCCCAGCGCCGCCACCGCCGCCTCACCCCGGACCGCCACCGCCACCACCGGTTTCGCCGTAATCCCCTCCGTGATCGAAATCCCGAAATCCCGCGGGTCCGACATCAATAGCAACGCCGCCACCGCCCGGAACGCATTCCCCAGCCCCACCAGCCCCGCCTGAATCTCCGTCGGCGAATACTCCGGAAACCGCGCCAGAAACTCCGAATCGAAGTGCAGCCAGAACGCCGTCGTATGCATCTCCTGCTCCGGCAGATTCAGAGTTCCTGCTCCGATATTCTCCATCGTGTAGAACTTCAGCTTCTTGAAGCCCACAATCTGCTGGTTCACCCGCACCTCGCCGAAACACGCCGCCGGCGTCCCCGTCCCTCCCGCCGGAGCCGGGCCCCCTCCCGCCGGAGCCTCCGCAAACCGCGACAGCTCCTTCACCTGCGTGTAGTCAATGGCATCGGTGAAGTAATCGCACTCCACCCGCCGCACATACGCCTTGCGGTTCTCGTAATCCAACCGTTCCACCTGGTATTGCGTCGCTTCATGCAGGTAAATC
>JAFLBB010000093.1 GCA_017304135.1 Acidobacteriota bacterium
CAACTGTGTCTGCTTCGGCTGACTGCTGCTGCTGCTGTAACTGCTGCGCTGCAGCTTCCCTTTCCTTCATGATCTGCTCTTTTTTAACCAGGTAAGCATTACGCTCATCAAGTGTCTTTTTATCGCCCCTACGCCAGCGCCCGCGCCGCCGCCTTGGCGAAATAGGTCAGGATGATCCCCGCCCCGGCCCGCTTGATCGACACCAGCGACTCCATCATCGCCCGCTGCTCGTCAATCCAGCCGTTGCGCGCCGCCGCCATGATCATGCTGAACTCGCCCGACACCTGGTAGGCCGCAATCGGCACGTCAAACTGCTCGCGCGCCCGCGCAATCACATCCAGATACGGCATCGCCGGCTTCACCATCAACATGTCGGCGCCCTCTTCCAGGTCCAGTTCCATCTCGCGGATGGCCTCGCGCCAGTTGGGCGGGTCCATCTGGTAGCTGCGCCGGTCGCCAAACTGCGGCGTCGATTCGGCCGCTTCGCGAAACGGCCCGTAAAAGGACGACGCATACTTGGCGGCGTAGCTGAGAATCGGCGTGTTGGCGTGGCCGGCCGCGTCCAGCGCCGCGCGGATCTCGGCCACACGGCCATCCATCATGTCCGACGGTGCAACGATGTCGGCCCCGCAATCGGCATGCGTCACCGCCGCCCGCGCCAGCCACTCCACGCTCTCGTCGTTCACAACCTCTTCGCCCACCACCTTGCCGCAATGGCCGTGGCTGGTGTACTCGCAGTTGCACACGTCGGTCACCACCAGCAGCCCCGCCGCCTCGCGCTTGATGGCGCGAATGGCCCGCTGCACGATCCCGTCCGGATCGTAGTTGCCGCTCGCCATCTCGTCTTTCGATTCCGGGATGCCGAACAGAATCACCCCGCCCACCCCCAGCGAACGCGCCTCCTGGCACTCCTTCACCAGTTCATCCACCGACAACTGCGCATTGCCCGGCATCGAGGAAATCTCCCGCCGCACCCCTTCACCGGGGCAGACAAACAGCGGCAGGATGAAGTTCTCCGGCTCAAGCTTGGTTTCGCGCACAAGGCGGCGCATCGGTTCGTTGGCGCGCAGGCGCCGCAGGCGGGTTTCCGGGTAGGACATCTTTGGGTAGTGTAACGCTGGGGGGTAGTGTAACGCCGCCCGCGCCCTCGATATCCTAAGGAGGTGAGTGAGACCATCATCGCCCGGCGCTACCGCGTGCATGGCCGCGTCCAGGGCGTCGGCTTCCGCGCCTTCGTCCACCGCAACGCCGTCAAGCTCGGACTCACCGGCTGGGTGCGCAACGTCGACGACGGCTCGGTGGAGGCCCACGCCCAAGGCCCCGCCCACCTGATCAGCGCGCTCGAAGGCCTGCTGCGCACCGGACCACGCTGGGGCGAGGTGCGCCACGTCGATGTGAGCGAGTCGTCGCCCCTGGCCGGCGACGGATTCCTGGTGAAGAGGTGAGTGTCATGGCCGCGCCGTTGCTCGATCAGGGACGCACCCTGCTCATGGGCATTCTCAACGTCACGCCCGACTCGTTTTCCGACGGCGGGCGCTTCCTCGATTCGAGCGTCGCCCGCGAACAGGCCCGCCGGATGGTCGACGAAGGCGCCGACATCATCGACGTGGGCGGCGAGAGCACGCGGCCCGGCGCTGCCGCCGTCGACGAAGAAGAGGAGTTGCGGCGCGTGGTGCCCGTGGTCGACTGGATCGCCGCTCACCTTCGCACGCTGGTCTCCATCGACACGCGCAAAGCCCGCGTGGCCTCCGAATGCCTCCAACACGGCGCGCGCATCGTGAACGACGTCACCGCCTTCCAAGACGCGGCCATGATCGAAACCGCCCGGCAACACAAGGCCGCCTGCATTGCCATGCACATGAAAGGGACGCCCGACACGATGATGGACCTGGCCCAATACGGCGATGTTGTGGCCGAGGTGAAGGAGTATCTCGGCGGCCGCGTGGCCGCCCTCCGCACCGCCGGCCTGGTGGACATCGCCATCGACCCCGGCCTCGGCTTCGCCAAATCGGCGGCCCATAATTTTCAGATTTTGCGCCGCCTGCCCGAACTCGCCGCCCTCGGTGTGCCCGTGCTCATTGGCCCTTCCCGAAAACTCTTCCTCGGCACACTCGCCGACATGGAGGCCATGGAGAACCGCCGCGAGGGAACCGTCGCTGCCATCACCGCGGCCGTCCTCGGCGGAGCCCGCATCATCCGCGCCCATGAGGTCGCCGCTGCCCGCCGCGCCATCGCCGTGGCCGAAGCGGTGTTGCGCGCATGAGCAGCACCATCATCCTCCACGGCGTGCACCTCCATGTGCACCTCGGCGTGCCCGCCGAAGAGCGCGCCGAGGCGCAGGCCGTCCTCGTCGACGTCTCACTCGGCTTCGATACCGCCCCCGCCGGCCGCTCTGACCGCTTCGCCGACACCATCGACTATGCCGCCGTGCGCGACACCCTGGCCGAGGTCGCCGCCCGCCGGCCTTATGCCTTGATCGAATCGCTCGCCGAGTCCATGGCCCAAGCCGTCCTTGCCGCCTTCCCCGTCGACGAGGTGCGAGTGTTGGTGAAAAAGCCGCGCGCCCTCGCCCACGCCGGCGTCGATTGGGCCGGCGTGGAGATCGTCAGGCGGCGTGGTGGCTGAGGTCTTCCTCGGACTCGGAGCCAACACGGGCGACCCGCGCGCCAACCTCCGCCGCGCACTCCAACTGCTCGCCCCGGCTGGTGACATCGTCGCCGTCTCCTCCCTCTGGACCACCGAGCCCGTCGGCTACCTCGAGCAGGACTGGTTTCTCAACGCCGCCGCCCACCTCCGCACCACCCACACGCCGCTGCAGTTGCTCGCCCTGCTCCAGGAGATCGAGCACGCCCTCGGCCGCCAGCGCACCATCCCCAACGGCCCCCGCACCATCGATCTCGACATCCTCCTCTGGGACGACGCCGTCATCGCCAGCCCGCCGCTCACTGTGCCCCACCCGCGCATGCACGAGCGCTTGTTCGTCATGGAGCCTCTCTGCGAGCTGGCCCCGGACACCATCGTGCCCCTTCTTGGCCTCACCGTCGCCCGCCTGCGCGATAGCCTCGCCGGGTCCATGCGCATCGAGTTGGCCGCCCGGGCGCCTTGGTAAACTGAAAGTTCCCACCTCATGGACCACCTGAAATCCCTCATCCGCGAAGTTCCCGACTTCCCCAAACCGGGCATCAATTTCTACGACATCACCACCCTCTTAAAGGACGCCAGCGGCCTCGCCGCTACCATCGGCGGCCTTGAGAAGGCGGCCCGCACGGCGCCCGTCGACCTCGTGCTGGGCATCGAAGCGCGCGGCTTTTTCTTCGCACCCGCCGTCGCCACCGCACTCGGCGTAGGCTTCGTGCCCGTGCGCAAGCCGAAAAAACTCCCCGCCAAAACCGTCTCCCAGGAGTATGCCCTCGAGTACGGCACCGACACGCTGGAGATCCATGAAGACGCCATCCAGCCCGGCCAGCGCGTCCTCATCGTCGACGATGTGCTGGCCACCGGTGGCACCGCCGCCGCCGTGGCGCAATTGGTGGAGAAGCTCGGCGGCACGGTCGCCGGCCTGGCCTTCGTCATCGAACTCGACTTTCTCAACGGCCGCTCCAAGCTCAACGGCCGCACCATTCACTCGCTGCTGCATTACTAAGCCGTGGCAAGAGCCGCCCCATTTCGCGAAGCCACCGTTCCGGCCTTTGCCAAACTGAACCTCTCGCTGCATGTGCTCGGCCGCCGCCCTGACGGCTACCACGAGCTGCGCACCGTGTTTCAAACCATCGCCCTCGCTGACAGCCTCCACCTGCGCTACACCCCCGGCGGTTCGCTCCGCATCACCCTCGACGACCCGCTCCACATTCCCCACAACCTCGTGATGCGCGCCGCCGAACTGGTGGCCGAGGAACTCCACCTGCGCGGCTCCCTTGAGATGCGCCTCACCAAGCGCATTCCCCTCGGCGGCGGGCTCGGCGGCGGCTCTACCGACGCGGCCGCCGTGCTGCTTGCCCTCCCCGCTCTGGCCGGCAAACCGCTGCCCGCCTCCACCCTCGCCCGCCTCGCCCTCCAGCTCGGCTCCGACGTCCCGTTCTTCCTCCACGGCGGCACCGCGCTCGGCCTTGGCCGCGGCGAGGAACTCTATCCGCTGCCCACCCCTCCCGCGCCCCATGTCCTGCTGCTCACTCCCGGTCTCCACGTCTCCACCCCCGACGCCTTCCGCGCCTTGGCCCGCCCGCTTTTAGCGGAATTGACATTCACCGGACTGATACCTACACTGGAGACTTTCCGGTCGCTGGTGGCGGCGCTTTCCGCGCGGCAAGCTGGGGCCGGCTGGCGCGGTTTCTGCGAAAATGAGTTTGAGGAGGCCGTCTTCGGGCAGCATCCTCGCTTAGCGGCGCTACGGCGAAAGCTGCGGCGCGGCGGAGCGGAGCCGGCCCGCATGAGTGGCTCTGGGTCGACGTTGTACGGGGTGTTCCCCAACGCTGAGCGTCTGCGCACAGCACGGGATCTCCTGGGCGGCGTGGCCTCGATACGAACGCGTTTTTTGAATCAAGCCCAGTACCGGGCCACCTGGTGCAGGGCCCTGGCTGAATTCGTCGACACCACACAATGGCCGCCGCTAAGCCTATCCGCCTCCAACGCTTCCTCGCCCAGGAAGAGCCGGATGTCCCCAAGCAAGATTCGTTGAACCCCGCCATGAGCTTTGACCGTTTAAAAATCTTCACCGGAAACGCCAATTCCGAGCTCGCCCACGAGATTTGCCAGTGCCTCGACGTCCATGTCGGCGACGCTGTCGTGCGTACCTTCTCCGATGGAGAAATCCATCTCCAAATTCAGGAGAACGTCCGTGGCGCCGACGTCTTCGTCGTCCAGCCCACCTGCACCCCCGTGGAACGCAACCTCTTTGAGGTCCTCCTCATGGCCGACGCCCTCAAACGCGCCTCGGCTGACCGCATCACCGCCGTCCTGCCCTACTACGGCTATGCCCGCCAGGACCGCAAGGACCGCCCCCGCGTCCCCATCTCCGCCAAACTCGTCGCCAGCATGCTCGAACGCGCCGGCATCGACCGCGTCCTCGCCCTCGACCTCCACGCCGCCCCCATCCAGGGTTTCTTCGATATCCCCGTCGACCACCTCTTCGCCGCCCCCGTCCTCATCGAGGCCTTTGACCACCTCGTCAATGAGGACCTCGTCGTCGTCAGCCCCGATGCCGGCGGCGTCGAACGCGCCCGCGCCTTCGCCAAACGCATGGACGCCCCGCTGGCCATCATCGATAAACGCCGCACCGACGTCAACGTGGCCGAGGTGATGCACATCATCGGCGACGTCGCCGGCAAGCATTGCCTCATCGTCGACGACATCATCGATACTGCTGGTACACTAGTCAAAGGCGCCGAAGCCCTGCTCGCCAATGGGGCGGCTAAGGTTTCGGCTTGCGCCACCCACGGGGTTCTCTCGGGTCCCGCCGTGGAGCGCATCACGAATTCGCGGTTGGAAGAGGTGGTCATCACCAACTCCATTCCGTTGAGCGGGGCCGCCGCCGCCTGCGGCCGGATCCGTTCGATGTCGGTGGCGCCGTTGCTGGCACGCGCCATCCAGTCGATTCACGAAGAGAGCTCAGTCAGCACCCTGTTCGTCTAGGGAACCTTCCCGAAGCGATCTGGAACAATACCCACCGCTGGACACCGTGGCCTGAGGCAGAGGGCTCCTGCCGCCTGTAAGGCTACGCTCCAGGGAAGAGAGAGTTATGCGTAAGGACATTACGATTACCGCGGACGCCCGCGAATTGCGTGGCAAAAATGCCGCCCGCCGCCTCAGGGTGGAAGGCAAGATCCCCGCGGTGCTGTATGGCGCTGGCAAAGACAGCGTCGCAGTCACCGTCAGCCCGAAGGAAGTGAACAAAATTCTTCACGCCGGTTCGGGTCACAACACCATCTTCAACCTCGATTTGCCAGGACAGGAAACCACCCCTGTCATGGTCATCGATTGGCTCCACCACCCCATCAAGGACACCTTGATGCACATCGACCTGATGCGCATCGACCTCACCAAGGCCATCAAGGTGAATGTGCCCATCCACACCACCGGCGAGCCGGAGGGCGTGAAGATCCACGGTGGCCACTTCGAGTTCGTCTTCCGCCAAATCGAGTTTGAGTGCCTGCCCGACGATATCCCCGAGTCGATCACCGTCGACGTGACCCCGCTCCTGATCGGCCAGAGCATCCGCGCCAGCAGCCTGCCCGTGACAGGCTCCATGAAACTGCTCAGCCCGCCCGATACCGTCGTTTGCCACGTCGTCGCCCTGCGCGACTCGGTCACCGATGCGGCCCCGGCCGAAGGCGACGCCACCAAGGAACCGGAAGTGGCCAAGAAGGGGAAGAAGGAAGAGGCGGCTCCGGCTGCCGGCGACAAGAAGGCGGCCGAGAAGAAGCCAGCCGAGAAAAAGCCGGCCGGCAAAAAGTAGCCGCGCGCCCCTAGCCGACCATGTCTCCGGCTTCCGACGGCCCCTGGCTCATTGCCGGGCTCGGCAATCCCGGTCCGCAGTACGAGTTCACCCCGCACAACCTGGGGTTCCTCGTCGTGGACCGCTTGGCCGGGCGCCACGGAATCCGTGTTACGCGCAAGGAAGCCATGTCGCTGGTCGGCTCGGGACGCATGGCCGGCAACCCGGTCATCCTGATGAAGCCGCAAACGTTCATGAACCTCAGCGGCCAGGCAGTCAAAGGCATGCTGGTGAAAGAACAGATTCCCACCGGGCGGCTCCTTCTCGTCTACGACGAGTTGGCGCTGCCCTGGCTGAACCTGCGGGTACGCCCGTCCGGTTCAGCGGCGGGCCACAACGGCGTGAAAAGCGTCATCGCCGCCTGTGGCACGCAAGAGTTTCCCCGGCTCCGGCTGGGGATCCACCCCGGTCATCCCATCGGGGATGGAGCCAAGTTTGTGCTCGACCCTTTCCGGCGGGCGCAATTGAAAGAGTTGGATGAGCTGCTGGACACCGCGTCCGACGCAGTCGAGTCCATAATCGCCGAAGGCGCCGAAAAGGCCATGACGAGGTTCAATCGTCGCGCCCAAGGCCAGAACGAAGAGGATCAATGAGGATCTACGAAGAGTTGTTTATCGTGAAGCACGACGCGCCGGAGGAAGACATTGATGCCTTCCTGGCGCAGTTGGAAACCACCATTACCGCCACGGGCGGCAAGCTCGACAAGGCCGACAAATGGGGCGTCCGCAAGCTCGCCTACAAAGTCGACAAACGCGCCGAGGGTTTCTACATCCTGCTTGTGATTACCACCACCGCCGACGGCATCAAGGAAGTGGAACGCCGCCTGCGCGTCTCTGACCTTGTGTTGAAGTGGCTCACCGTGCGCATGGACGAAAAGCTGAAGTGGCTGGAAAAGCGCAAAAAGGCCCGCGAAAAACGCGCCGCCCGCAAGCCCCCGCCGTCGGCTCCGCCGCCCGCCGCTCCCATGGCCGCGCCCGGCGCTCCCGGCGCTCCTGGCGCTCCCGCTCCAGCCGCCCCCGGCGCCCCGGCCCCTCCCATGCCTGCTGCTCCCGTCGAGGATGCGGCCGCGCTCCCCGCGCCCGCCCCCCCCGAAACGGCGGCCGAGCCGGCTCCCGAACCGGCCCTCGAACCGGCGGCCGAATAGTCCAGCCCATCGCCCAGCAACCCACGGTATTGAACAAGGAGATCCAATATGGCTGAACAGCGTGGCGGCGGACGTCCGATCGCCCAATCCCAACGCCCCACCGGCGGCGACAAAGCCCAGATGGGCAAGCGGCAGTTCTTCCGCCGCCGTAAGGTGTGCAAGTTCTGCGTCGACAAAATCGACCTCATCGATTACAAAGACACCAAGCTGCTGAACCAGTTCATCAGCGAACGCGGCAAGATCGTACCCCGCCGCATCTCCGGCGTCTGCACGCCCTGCCAGCGCCGCTTGAGCGACGCCATCAAGCAGGCCCGCAACATCGCCCTGCTCCCGTTTGCCAGCGGGACTGACCGCTAGGCCGCAAGGAGGAAATCATGGAAGTCATTCTCCGCGAAGACATCGAAAAACTCGGCCACCGCGGCCAACTCGTCAAAGTGGCCCCCGGCTATGCCCGCAACTTCCTGTTGCCCAAGCGTATGGCCGTGCTCGCCACCGAGTCCAACAAGAAAATCATCGAGCAGGAACGCCAGTCCTGGCTGCGTAAAGAGGCCAAGGAAGCCTCCTCGGCCCAGGAACTGGCCACACTCATGTCCACCATCGTCCTCACCATGCCCGCCAAGGCCGGCGAGGATAAGGAAGGCGAGGCCGCCCACCTCTTCGGTTCGGTCACCGCCCAGGACATCGCCCACGCCCTCGAAGCACAAAAGTACTCCATCGACCGCCGCAAGATCCAGTTGCCCGACCCCATTCGCGCCCTCGGCGAATACAAGATCCCGATCAAGCTGCACAAGGAAGTCACGGTCGAGATCACGGTCAACGTCGTCCGCGAGGCCTAACCGCCGCACCCAGGCGGTAGCTGCCACGCCAGGCAGCCACCGCCAGCCCCGGCGGCCGCTCTCGCCCCAGGCGGAGTAAAATAATCCCTTCATGGGATTCTTCGACCTGACCGCTCACACCGCGATCGTCACCGGCGCCGCCACCGGCATCGGCGAGGCGATCGCCACCCGATTAGCCAAGGCCGGGGCCACCGTCGTGGTCGCCGACCTCAACCTCGAAGGAGCCGCTGCCGTCGCTTCCAGCCTCGGCAATGGCTCCTTCGCCGTTCAGGTCGACATCACTGACCCGGCCAGCGTCGCCCGCGCCGTCGGCGAAGTCCTCCAGCGCACCGGCCGCATCCACATCCTGGTCAACAACGCCGGCATTGGCGGCAAAGCGGCCCCCCTCTGGGAACAGTCCCTCGAGGACTGGCATCACATCATCCGCATCAACATGGACGGCATCTTCAACTTCTCCAAAGCCGTCATCCCCCACATGCGCGAACACAAGTACGGCCGCATCGTCAGTATCGCCTCCATCGCCGGCAAGGAAGGCAACCCCAACATGACCGGCTACTCGGCCACGAAAGCCGCCGTCATCGGCTTCACCAAGTCCCTCGGCAAAGAGGTGGCCACCGACGGCATCTGCGTCAACGCCGTCTCGCCCGCCGTCGTGCGCACCAAAATCCTCGAACAGCTCACCCCCGAACAGGTCGACTATATGACTGCCCGCATCCCCATGCGCCGCACCGGACTGCCTGAGGAAATCGCCGCCGTCGTCCACTTCCTCGCCTCCCCCGACTGCTCCTTTGTCACCGCCCAGTGCTACGACGCCAGCGGCGGCCGGGCCACATACTAAGCTCCCGCCGCCATTCCGCCCCTGCCTCCGCCCGCGCCGTCGTCTAAGCTGGTAGGCAGTGATTACTCCCGAACAATACAACTCCGCCACCGCGGCCCAACTGCTCGACGCCTACGAAAACGCCGAAGTCGCCCTTGACCACCGCCTCATCCGCGCCCTCCTGGCTGACATCGACGGTGTCGCCGCCTGGGCCAGCGACAACCTCGACAACGACATCCTCAACGAACTGCTCGAGCTGTTCTGCCACAAACCCACTCCCGCCGCCCTGCCCTTCCTTACCGAGTTCGCCCGCCAGTACTACGACGAGATGCCCGAGGAACTCATCGAAGCCTTCAACCGCCTCGGCGCGCCCTCGCTCGATCCCCTCCTCGCCCTGTACGAAGAGAAGAAAGCGGAGCCCGGCGAGATCCCCTTCGCCCTGGTCTGCCTCCACATCCCCGATCCCCGCATCGACGCCATCATTGAATCCGTCGCCGCCACCGACCCCGAGGACGGCAAGTTCCTCCGCGAAATCGTCACCGGCGGCGCGGGTGAATTTGAGGCCTACGACATCTTCCAGGACTACCCCGAAGAGGCCGCCCCCGACCTCCGCTACCTTCCCGTCCCGCGCCGCGTCGAGTTCCTCGCCTCCGCCGACGTCAACTACCGCCTCGCCGCCGCCGCCAGCTTCATCGACGCCGAACTCGACGAAAAGTCCATCCCCGCCCTGCTCACCTCGGCCCGCGGCGACGAACACCCCATGGTCCGCGGCCTCGCCTGGCAAGCCCTGGAGTCCTGCGTCTCGAGCGACAAGGAATTGCGCCGCGAAATGGCCGCCAAGCTTGCCGATCCACAGGCCGACTTCGACGAACGCGGCGGCATCGCCGTCGCTCTCTCGCAGTACATGGCCGAGCCTGGAATTCGCCCCGCCATCGAACAGTTGCACTCTTTGCCCGAAGGCCGCGCCCGCGCCCTGGAAGCCATGTGGCGCAGCTTCGACAAAACTTTCGAGCCCTTCGTCGTCCCTTTCCTCGAAGACCCTGATTCCGAAGTCCGCCAGCAGGCCATCCTCGCCGCCGGCTACCTCGGCCTCGGCACGGAATCGGCCCGCCTGGAAAAGCAGTTCCAGGACCCCGACTTCCGCGACGACGCCCTCTTTGCCTACGCCCTCTGCTGCCGCACCGAGGTCTCCCGCCCCTTCATGAAGAAGCTCCTCCGCCAGATCGACAAGCTCGCCAACGGCCTCGACGAGGACGAGGTCAAGACCGTCATGCAGGCCCTCGACCTGCGCCTGGAAATGCACGGCCTCAAGCCCGTCTTCTCCACCGAAGAGGGCCACCAGCAGGACTAGGAAGCGCCGCGCCGCCTTCCCTTCCGCCCGCCGCCGCTCTATCCTGGGAGCACAGCATCCGTCCAGCCAGCGGAGCTCGCAATCACAGGAGACATCTCTCATGCATCGACTCGCATGCGTGCTCGCGGGCCTCATCGGCTTTCTTCCCGCGCTTCCGGCCCAGCCGCCGGCCCCGACCCCCGGCAAGATCCAGACCCTCATCATCACCGGCCAGAACCGCCACGACTGGCGCGCCGTCTCGCCGCAGCTTCGCAAGCTGCTCGAAGACACCGGACGCTTCGAGGTCCGCATCACCGAGGAGTTCCGCGGCGCCAGCGACGACACCCTCGCCCGCTACGATCTGGTCATACTCAACTACGAGAACAAGAATCTCCCCGAATGGCGCTGGGGCGCGCAGGCCGAAAAGGCCCTCGTCGACTATGTGAAGGCCAAGGGCAAGGGCCTCGTCATCTACCACTTCTCCCTCGCCGCCTTCGACGGCTGGCCCGAGTTCGAACAACTGAGCGGCGGCAACTGGCGGCCCAACAACGGTCACCACTCCGCGCGCCACGACTTCACCCTTAAGGTCACCGATGCCTCGCACCCCATCACCCGCGGCCTGCCCGCCGGGATGATCGTCAAGAACGACGAGCTCTACGCCAACCTCCGCTGGCAGCCCAAGGAACACTACCGCCTCCTCGCCACCGCCTACGACGATCACGCCCTCTACCAGGGCAAGGCCCGCCAGCCCATCCCCGGCGCGGGCCTCGACCATCCCATGCTCTGGGTCCACGAGCCCGGTAAGGGACGCGTCTTCGTCAACGCCCTCGGCCACGACCTCGCCGCCATCGCCAACCCCGCCTTCATCGCCACCTTCCTGCGCGGCGCCGAATGGGCGGCCACCGGCGCGGTGACGCTCGCTCCGCCGGCGAACTGACGGCAGGCGCGGCAATTCGCCGCCAACCATCCCGCCGCCCCCCGCCTCGTTACAATATGGAGATGACCCCCTCCGCCGCGAGCGCACCGCAACCTCCTGCTGCCTCTCCGGCGAGCCCCGTCGTCTCGCTCCTCCGCCAGCTTGGCATCGTCTCGGCCACCGCGCTGGTCGTCTCCAACATGATCGGGACCGGCATCTTCACCACCACCGGTTTCCTCGCCTCTGACCTCGGCTCGGCCGGCATCATCTTCCTCATCTGGATCGCCGGCGCCCTCTGCGCCCTCGCCGGCGCCTTCTGCTACTCCGAGCTTGGCGTCAACTTCCCCTCCTCCGGCGGCGAGTATGTCTACCTCACCCGCGCCTATGGCCCCACCTGGGGCTTCATGACCGGTTGGATCAGCTTCTTCGCCGGCTTCTCCGCCCCCATCGCCGCCGCCGCCCTCGCCTTCTCCGATTACCTCGCCTACTTCTGGCCCGAACTGAAACAGGCCAACTCCGCCTACTCCCTCGATATCGGATTCACCACTCTGAAACTCGGCGGCGCGCAGCTCTGCGCCAGCGCCCTCATCGCCGTCTTCACCATCCTCAACTTCTACGGCGTCAAACTCGTCGCCGCCGTGCAGAACACGCTTACCACCACCAAGGTCGCCGTCATCCTCGGGCTCATCGTCTTCGGACTCGCCATCGGCAACGGCGACTGGTCTCATTTCTCGCAGCCCGCCGTCCGCGGCAGCACGACGGCCCTCCCCGCCCAGTTCGCCATCAGCCTCTTCTTCATCTACGTCAGCTACTCCGGCTGGAACGCCGCCACCTACGTCGCCGAAGAGTTGAAGGAGCCATCGCGCACGCTGCCCCTCGCCCTCGCCCTCGGCACGGCCCTTGTCGCCCTGCTCTACCTCGGCCTCAACGTCGTCTTCATCTATGCCGTACCTCTCGAAGAGATGAAGGGCGTCATCGCCATCGGCTCGCTCGCCGCCTCCAAGCTCTTCGGCCCAGAGGTGGCCGGCATCTTCTCCCTCCTCATGGCCGTCTCGCTCATGTCCACCGTCAACGCCATGGTCACCATCGGACCCCGCGTCTATTACGCCATGGCCAAAAACGGCGCCTTCTTTGCCGCCGCCGCCAAGGTCAATGAGCGCTCCCACGCCCCCGTCATCGCCATCGCCTGCCAGGGCGTCGTGAGCATGCTCATCACCATGACCCCCTTCCCCGACCTCATCATCTACATCGGCTTTGCCCTCAACTTCTTCGCCATGATGACCGTGGCCTCGCTCTTCAAGTTCCGCCACCAGCCCGGCTGGCAAAAGCTCCGCGTCGTCAGCTTCGCCTGGCCCCTGCTGCCCCTGATCTTCTTCATCGTCGGCGCCGTAGCCACCGTCGTCGGCGCCACACTCCAACCCCGCATTGCCCTTGCCGCTGTCCTCACCATCATCAGCGGCGCCGCCGTCTATCACTACTACCTCCGCCACAGACAAGCCTGAACCATGCCGACAATCCTCAATGGAAATAAGGTCCGCGACGAGATCCTCGCCGAACTCAAGCCGCGCGTTGAGCGCTGCCTCACCCAGGCCGGCCGCCCCCCCGGCCTCGCCGTCGTGCTCGTCGGCAGCGACCCCGCCAGCCAGATCTACGTCCGCAATAAGGTCAAGGCCTGCGAGGCCCTCGGCTTCCACTCCGTCCAGGTGATGCCGCCCGAATCGGTCTCCACCGAAGAGTTGCTCGGCGTCATCGGCAAGCTCAACTACGACCCCGCCGTCGACGGCATCCTCGTCCAGATGCCGCTCCCCAAGCAGGTCGACTCGCGCCGCATCCTCGACGCCATCTCCCCCGATAAGGACGCCGACGGCTTCCATCCCATCTCCGTCGGCCGCCTCGTCGCCAACCTCCCCGCGCCCCGCGCCTGCACCCCCGCCGGCGTCATGGAAATGCTGCGCCGCCACTCCATCGAAGTCTCGGGCAGACACGCCGTCGTCGTCGGCCGCAGCGACATCGTCGGCAAGCCCATGGCGCTGCTCCTGCTCCATGCCCATGCCACCGTCACCATCTGCCACTCCAAGACGCCCGACCTCGCCGAAACCTGCCGCCGCGCCGACATCCTCGTCGCCGCCATCGGCCGCCCCGCCTTCGTCCGCCGCGACTTCATCAAGCCCGGCGCCACCGTCATCGACGTCGGCATCAACCGCCTGAGCGATCGCGCCGCAGTCGAGTCCATCTGGTCCGCCGCCCCCGACTTGGCCGCCCGCCTCGCCGACTTCGACCGCAAACACAGCGCCCTCGTCGGCGACGTCCATCCCCTGGAAGTCGAGGCCGCCTCGGCCTTCACCCCCGTCCCCGGCGGCGTCGGCCCGCTCACCATCGCCATGCTCATGTCCAACACCGTCTCCCTCGCCGAACGGCGGCTGCGCCTCCTCTAGCCATGCTGCGTGCTGATATCCTCATGATGAAGGCTGGGACATGATGTTTACCTCGCTCACGATCAGCGGCTACCGGGGGCTCGAACGCTTCGAAATGAGCGATTTGGGGCGCATCAATCTCCTGGTAGGAACTAACAATAGTGGCAAGACCTCCGTCCTTGAGGCGATTCACCTCTTGGCATCCAGGGGTGATCCCATGGCGTTATGGCAGTTGCTGTGGCGGCGCGGGGAAAAACTCACGATCCCTTTCGCGGTAGCGAGCCAAGACAGACCGCTGCGTCGATCGCAGACAGAAATAGATGTTTGTCATTTATTTCACGGCCATGAGATCACGCCTCTCGCTGAGTTCAGGATTTCCGCCGAGAACAACAGTATGGGCCGCCGTTTGGAGTTCTCCGTGGTCGAAGCGACTCCAGACGATCAGCCGGAGTTGTTCGATGCCGAGGGCGAAGCGCCCCTGTTCTCCAGAATGATGATTAAGATCGATGGCTCCCCGAAACCCCAGATCTCGCAGTTGCCGATTAGTCGATACGGGGGTGTAAGCCTAGATTTCGTTGAAGCGCCGAATCGCATGTTACGCAGGCGACAGGTCCAGGCTGCGCCGGCCCAGTTCATTACTACTGAATCTCTGGGCGCTGATGAACTCATGAGCCTCTGGGACAATGTCACATTGACACCTTCGGAGGATCTTGTCCTGCAAGCATTAAGATTCCTTGAGCCCTCCATTGAGCGTGTCGCTGCCCAGACTGCCTCAATGCCCACCCTCCGTTCAGCGGGTCGCGGCGGATTCATCGTCAAATTAAAGGGTGTTGAACAACCAGTCCCCATCGGAAGCATGGGCGATGGCATGTGGCGCATGCTCGCAATGGCCATCGCGTTGACCCAGTGCCAGGGTGGTGTGTTGCTAGTCGACGAGATCGATACCGGATTGCACCATACTGTCATGGCAAACATGTGGCGTTTGGTGTTTCTTGCGGCACGCGAACTGGATGTGCAGGTGTTCGCGACGACACATAGCAACGACTGCGTATTCAGCCTCGCTACACTTTGCCAGGAGACCGATTCCGAGAACAAGGTCACCGTGCAGCGAATCGAACCTCATCGATTGAGGGCCGTCCCCTATTCGCAAACCGAAATCCGGATCGCCGCCGAACGCAATATCGAGGTGCGCTGAGGGACTCGATTGATCCGGAACGACAAACCACGCCAACTCATTGTCGAAGGGCAGGACGACCTCTTCGCGGTTGTGCATCTCATGCAAGCGCACTGCCAATGGCCGCGGGAGAAGGAACTCGCGCCCGTGTTGGTCGTCCCCGCCGGAGGCGTGGAGGCGATTCTGGAGCCCGGATATCTATCCGCGTTCATCAAAATGAGAGAGATCCGATCCCTCGGCGTGGTGCTCGACGCAGACCAGCATTCTTTGGCGCGTTACGAAAGCCTGCGGCACCAGTGTTCTCCGTTTTTCCCTTGTATGCCTGAGGCACTCCCCCGCGATGGGCTGATAGTGTCAGGCGAAGACGGTAAACGATTTGGAGTCTGGATCATGCCCGACAACGTTTCGCCTGGCACATTGGAGGTCTTCTTGAAGTTCCTCGTGCCAGATGAAAGCAAGGCTTTGTGGGAACATGCCGAAGCGTCTGTCGTTGAAGCCCGAAAGCACGGGGCGACTTTCAAGGATAGTGATCTTCCCAAGGCGCAAATGCACACCTTGCTTGCCTGGCAGGACGAACCGGGACAGCACTTTGGTGTCGCCATTTCCCGGTCTGTTCTCGATCCGAAGTCGGCCCACGCTGAGCCCTTCGTGACTTGGTTCAAAGAACTTTATGGGCTGTGAGTGCCTTTACTAGCGCCATGCTCCTGGTCGGCCTCACCGGCGGACTTGCCTCGGGCAAGAGCTTCATCGGCCATGTGCTCGAAGCGTGCGGCTGCCGCCTCATCCACGCCGACGACCTCGGCCATCAGGCGCTCGCGCCCGGCGGCCCCGCCCACCACGACGTGCTCCGCGCCTTTGGCTCCGATATCCTGACAGAAGAGGGAACCATTGACCGCCGGCGCCTGGGCGCGCTCGTCTTCGGCGATCCGGCCCTTCTGGCGCGCCTCAACTCACTCGTCCACCCCCATGTCTTCGCTCTCCAAGACGAGAAAATCGCCGCCATCGCCGCCGCCCAACCGCGCGCCATCGTCGTCGTCGAGGCCGCCATCATGATCGAAACCGGCTCCTACACCCGCTACGACACCATCGTCCTCGCCCTCTGCGCCCGCGAAACCCAGATCGCCCGCTCCATGCGCCGCGATCAGCTCACCCGCGAGGAAGTCGAAGCCCGCCTCGCCCGCCAAATGCCGCTCGAAGAGAAGATCCCCTACGCCCACTTCATCGTCGACACCGACCACACCAAGGAAGAAACCACGCTCCGCGCCCGCCAGGTCTATGAATCCCTGCGCGCCCTCGAGCAATCCAAGCATTCAGCGCATACTGGAGACTCAGAAGTGATATGAAAGCCCGCATCCTCATCGCCGCCGCCCTCCTCATTGCCGCCTTCGTCCTCGTCACCTCCCGCGCCGGCTGGCGCCCCGCCTTCCTCGGCCGCGACGCCATGTCCTCCTCGGCCCCTCTCTGGTCCGGCCCTGACTCCGTCCGCGGCGCCGGCCTCAGCTCCGACGAGCTCAACAACATCGACATCTACAAGACCGCCCACACCGCCACCGTCAACATCACCTCCACCGTCTACCGCCGCAACTTCTTCTTTGAGGTCTACCCCGTCAAGGAATCCGGCTCCGGCTTCTTCGTCAACGCCGAAGGCCTCATCATCACCAACAACCACGTCATCTCCGGTTCGGCCGACGTTCAGGTCACCCTCCATGACCAGACCCGCTACAAAGCCGAGATCCTCGAACGCGACCCGGCCAACGACCTCGCCCTCATCCGCATCACCCCCAAAGCCAAGGTCACCCCGCTCCTGTTGGGCGATTCCGAAAAGCTGCAGGTGGGCCAGAAGGTCCTCGCCATCGGCAATCCGTTTGGTCTCGAAGGCACCCTCACCACCGGCATCATCTCCTCCATGGGCCGCGACATCCGCGATGAAAGCGGACGCACGCTCGAGGGCATGGTCCAAACCGACGCCGCCATCAACCCCGGCAATTCCGGCGGCCCCTTGCTTGACTCCGCCGGCTCGGTCATCGGCGTCAACACCGCCATCTACGGCCCCGGCGGCAACATCGGCATTGGCTTTGCCATGCCCATCAACCGCGCCAAGGTGATGCTCGACGCCGTCAAGGCCGGTAAGAAGATGACCCGCCCCCGCCTCGGCGTCTCCGGCACGCTCATCTCCGGCGACCTCGCCGAAGCCATCGAACTCCCCGCCCAGGGCGGCTTCCTCGTCTACGACGTCGCCGATGGCTCGCCCGCCGCCCGCGCCGGCATCCGCGGCGCCCGCCGCTTCGTCGTCATCGGCAACGTCGAGGTCGGCATCGGCGGCGACCTCATCATGGCCATCGATGGCCGCGCCGTCGACCGTCCCGACGCCATCTCCCGCGCCATGGCCCGCAAACTCGTCGGCGACTCCGTCGAGCTGACGCTCTTCCGCAACGGCCGCGCCGTCAAAATCGCCGTGCCCCTCACCGCCGCCGCCGCCGCCGCCGAAGCGCTGTAGCCGCGACCGCTCACCATCGAAAGGAATCACGTGCTCACCGGATCACGCAAGGAACTTGTCTACCTCATCCTCGGCGGCATCTTCGTCACCAACGCGTTACTCGGTGAGATCCTCGGCGGCAAGCTGATCCAGGTCGGCCCCTATGTCATGAGCATGGGCGTGCTCCCCTGGCCCGTCGTCTTCCTTACCACCGACCTCATCAACGAGTACTTCGGCAAATCCGGCGTCCGCAAGCTCACCATGCTCACCGTCGGCCTCATCCTCTACGCCTTCTGCATCATCTTCGCCGCCATGCAGATCCCCGCCGCCTCCATCTCCCCGGTCGACGACCGCTCCTTCACCAACGTCCTCGGCCAGTCCCTCTGGATCATCGTCGGCAGCGTCACCGCCTTTCTTACCTCGCAGTTGATCGACGTCCTCGTCTTCTGGCTCCTCCGCGACCGCACCGGCGGCCGCCACCTCTGGCTCCGCGCCACCGGCTCCACCGCCGTCAGCCAGTTGATCGATACCTTCATCGTCCTCGGCATCGCCTTCTGGCTCCCCGGCAAAATCGCCACCTCTGACTTCTTCGGCCTCGCCTTCACCAACTACACCTACAAGTTCCTCATCGCTCTCTCCATCACACCCCTGCTCTACGTCGCCCACGGCGTCATTGACCGCTTCCTCGGCCGCGAAGAGGCCACCCACCTCATCGAAGAGGCCGTCGTCACCTCCCACCGGTCGACGCTCTAGGACGCTCCGGCAACCGCCCCAGACAGTTCGCCAGCCGCCTCCTCAGCTCCTCATACCGCACTGGCTTGCTGATGTAATCGTCCATCCCCGCCGCCAGACACCTCTGCCGGTCCTCGGCCATCGCGTTCGCCGTCAGGGCCACAATCGGGATGTGCGATCTGCCCTCTTCCCGTCTGCGGATCCGCCGCGAGGCCTCATAGCCGTCCATGCCCGGCATCTGGCAGTCCATCAGTATGGCGTCATAGCTGCCCTCTGACCACCGCGCCACCGCCTCCTCCCCGTTGGCCGCCACATCCACCTGGCAGGCCAGCCGCACCAGCATCTTCTCTGCCACCAGCTGGTTCACCTGGTTGTCCTCCACCAGCAGGATCCTCCGCCCCGCCAGCACCGCCATCGCCGTCCCGGCGTGGTCGTCCCCGCTGCTCGCCCGCGCCACCAGCGCCGCCGCCCGCCGCAGCGGGATCTCACACCAGAACACCGATCCACCGCTTGCCCGCCGCCGCGCTCCCGCCTTCCCCCCCATCAGGTCCACCAGTTGCTTACAGATCGCCAGCCCCAGCCCCGTCCCGCCATACTTCCGCGTCGTCGACGAGTCCGCCTGCCGGAACTTCTCAAACAATACCGGAATCCGCGCCTCATCTATGCCCACCCCGCTATCCCACACCTCCATCCGCAAGTGGTACCGGTCTCCCTCCTCCCCCTCGCCCAGCAACCGCAGTTCAATCCCCCCCCGCTCGGTAAACTTGATCGCGTTCCCCAGAAAATTCAGCAGAATCTGCCGCAACCGCACCGGGTCGCCCTCCAACGCCTCGGGCACACCGGGCCCCATCGCCATCCGCAACTCCAGCCCCTTGGCCCGCGCCCTCGGCTGCACCACCCGCAATACCTCGCCCGCCAGATCCTGCGGCGAAAAGCTCACCCGCTCCAACTCCATCCGCCCCGCCTCGATCTTCGACAGATCCAAAATGTCGTCAATCAACCCCAGCAGCCCCACCCCCGACACCTTCACCGTCTCCACCAGCTCTTCCTGCTCGCCCGTCATCGCCGTCAGGCTCAACAGGTCCGCAATGCCCACAATCGCATTCATCGGCGTGCGGATCTCATGGCTCATGTTGGCCAGAAACTCGCTCTTCAGCCGCATGCTCTCCTCGGCCCGCTCCTTGGCCCCGTGCAACTCCGACGTCCGCGCCGCCACCTCCTGCTCCAACGTCTCCCGGTGCCGGCCCAGCGCCTCGTCCCGCGCCCGGATCTGGTCCAGCATCTGGTTGATGCACTCGGTCAACCGCCCCACTTCGTCATCGGCCAGCTTGGCCGCCCGCACCGAATAGTCGCCCCGCTCGCTGATCGACCGCGCCACCCCCTCCAGCCTCAGCAGCGGCGCCGTGATGCTTTTCTGCAGCCGGAACGCGATCAGGCACGAAATCAGCGTCGCCGCCGCGAAACCGCACAACGCCAGCGCCCCAGCCCGCGCCAGCTCTCCCCGCCGGTGCCGCGCGTCGGCCTTCACATACACCATCCCCACCGCCTTGCCCTCCAGCCGCACCTGCCGCCACAACATCACCTCGTTGCCCGCAAACCGCTCCCCCGGTCTCACCCCAGGCATCCTCACCGCCCCCGTCCCATACCCGGCCAGCACCACCCCCTCGCCATCCAGCAGCGCCGCCTCCAAAACCCGCTCGTTCGCCCGCAGCGCCTCCAAATTCTCCCGCCCCGCCTTCTCGTCGCGAAACTCCAGCGCCGCCGTGCTCGACGCCGCCACCACCTCGGCCGCCGACGCCAGCTCGGCCACCAGCGAGTCCCGCATCCGCGACGACTCATACACCAGAAACCCCGCCACCGCCATCGCCACCGTCAGGCTCGTCGCCAGCACAATCAGCAGCGACAGCTTCACCGGCAGCGACACCCGGCACCATGCCCGCGGCCAACCCGGACACATCCTCACGGCGCCACCCCCGTCCTCACCAGCCGCGACAACTGCAACAGCCGCGAACTGAAGCGGATCCCCACCCGCTCTCCCGCCCCGGGATTCAACTCAATGCCGATCCTCCCCCCAGACGGCACCAGGTTCACCATCCCCCCCTGCCGCCCAAATCCCTCCCGGCTGGCCACCGTCAACACCGCCGCCCCGCCCTGCTGCAACAACGCCTGCACCTCGCGCTCGGCCACCGCCGCTACATACACCACCCGGCACCCTGCCACCTGGCCCGCCTTCTCAATCGTCACCACCTCCACCTTCCGCCCCCCCCGCTCCTGCCCCTCGGCCGCCTCGCCAATGGCCCCCTGCATCCGCCC
>JAFLBB010000094.1 GCA_017304135.1 Acidobacteriota bacterium
GGGGTCAGAACGCGGGGGCAGGGTCTGTGGCGGGCAGGCGTGGAGTAGCGAGGGAGCGAGAGCGGAGGGGTGCGGCGAGGGAGGCGTTGCGCGGCGAGCGCGTCGGGGGCGGGGCTACTCGTCGTCGGCTGCGAACCCGGTGCCGACAGTTTGGCGTTGTTCGGAGCGGCGGCGCTGCAGTTCCAGATACTCGCTCAGTTTGAGCAGGGAGCTGCCACCGCGGTCGACGTTGCGCTTGACGGCCTTCTGGTAGCGCCGCAGGATTTCGCGTCGGTTGGCATCACGTAAGTTACAGCCCTCGATGTCGAGCAGGATCTCGATTTCCCACGGCCGGAAGGTATTGCGATTGAGCGTACCTTTCAACAACTCCGTCATGAGCTTATTGAACTGGTGCAGTTGCGCTTCCGCGTCTAGGATTCCATCCAGCATGGTTCTCCTCCCCTTATCGGATGGTGAGGCCAAAACCTTGAGAGCCAACTTTGCGTCCGGCCGGCGCCGGACGCGCCGCCAGACTGCCGGCCGTCGATGCGCACGGGGGGCAGCCACCTTATTATACAAAACCGGCTAGTTTTGTTTCAGGAAATCGAGCGGCGGGGCCGTGTAGAAAATCGCGCGGCGGGGCGGCTTAGAGGCTAGCTTCCAGGAACCGTTTCAAGCGCTCGGCCTGCTCTTCGACCAGTGCCCGGTCAGCCGCCTGCGGGCACAGTTCCAGGTAGCGCTGGAAGTCGGCCAGAGCGCTGCCATACTGTTTGGTCGCCATATGGCATACGCCACGCTGTTTATACTCATCGGCCGACTGCGGCATGGCCAGCAGCAGCAGATCGAGGACGGCGATTTGGGAGGCGAAATTTTCCTCGCGCAGGTAGGCATTGCGCAGATTATTTAACATCCGCACGAGGATGCTGCGCTTGGTGGCGGCCTCGAGCAGCGCCGGGTTGGAGGCGATATCGACGCCAGAGACCTCAAGCGCCAGTTCGCGGCACTGGTCGGCATCCATGAGCCGCCCGCCGTGGAAGCAGTCGATGAACAGGCCTTCGCCTTCCAATCCATAGCGGGCCACGAAATGCCCGGGCAGGGAGACGCCGTAGACGGGTCGGTCGAGGCGGCGAGACACCTCAATAAGGACGACAGCCAGGGTGATGGGGATGCCGGTGCGGTTCAACAGCACCTGGCTCAGGCAGGAATTTTCGGCGGAATAGTAGCGTTCCGTATTGCCGCGGAAACCGAGCTCATCGAACAGGTATTCGCAGGCGATCTTCACATACTCGACGCCGCTGGCGCCTTCGGGGACCCGCTCTTCGAGCTCACGGGCATGCGAATCGAGCAGATCGAGGAACGGCTCGAGTTCCATGCGCGGATACTCGACGCGGGCCAGCTCGAGGGCGGCCACGTCGAGCGGCGCGCTCTCGTCACGGTCGAGCAGGATTCGTTGCAGTGCTTCCACCTCCTTCTAGAATAGGTCCGAGTGCACCGCATTTGTCTACTCCCCGTGCTCGTCCTCCCGCTGCTGGGCCAACAGGGCACTGCCCCCGGACTGCGTGGCGGCGCGGTCGCTCCGGCTGAGGCCTCCTCCGGCGGGCCGCGTGCCTTCGCCTGGGGGCGCGGGGTGTTGCTTGACGGCCGGCCCATCGCCTCAGGCAATTATGGCCGGGGTGGCTGCCTCGCCGATTGGGACCAGGACGGCCGCCTCGACCTGATCCTGAACGAACTCCCCGCTGACCGCCCCGACGGCTCGACCGGCTCTCTGGTGGCGCTGCTTGCTCCCGGCTGGCGGCGCGAACTGATCGACACGGGGGCCGCGTTCCGCGACTGCCTGAGCGTGACGTTGTTTGGGCGGCACGGCCTGCTCGTGACCCACCTGCAGATGCAGTTGCGTTTCTACGAACGCAGTCCAGCGCAAACGCCCCATTACCGCGAGCTTTACTCCATCTACACCCCCTCGGCCCAGTCCGGCCTCGCCCTTGCGGACATAGACGGCGACGGACGGACCGACATCCTGCACGGCAACTACTGGCTGCGTTCGCCTGAGAGTTTCGAACTTGGCTGGCGGCTGTTTGCCCTCAACATGTGGTTTGAGGAGCCGCGCTCGGCGATGCTCCGCATCGTGACGACGCAGGTGAACGGCAAGCTGGTGGCGGTGGAAGCCGAGAGCGAGGCCTCACCGGCCCGGTTTGCCTGGTTTGAAATGCCCGCCGACCCCCGCCAACAGTGGATGAGACACGACATCGCAATCCCTGGGGGGCTTCACAGGCCGCAGGTTCTCGCCGGCACGGACACGCCGGGCGTGCTTGTAGTGGGTGAAGACAACGGACCAGGCTCGCGACTGCTGCGCGTGACGCTGCCGGCTGGGGCCGGGGCTTCGGCGACAGTTGTCGAGATCGGCCGCTCGCCGGGCTACCTCGCCGCCGGAGCGGGGGGCACAGCGGTCGTCGTGCGCAGGTAGGCATCGTCGCCGCGCAGCCAGTCCTCACGGCGCGGGGCAAACAGATCGAGGGCGACGGAATCCTCGAGCGCCTCGACGGCATGCGGCGCGTTGGGGGCAATTTGCATCACTTCGCCGCCCGACACAACCTTCTCGCCATCGTCAAAAATAAACCGCAGCCTACCCGATTCCAATACGGTGCACTGCTCGTTCTCATGATGATGCCGCGGCACCACGGCGCCGGCCTTCAAAAAGAGCCGCGCCATGGTCATTCGCTCGGAGTGAATCGCCTGCCGCTCCACCAGCGGGTTCAACAGTTCCCGCTCGATCGCGTCCCATCGATGAATCGCCATAGCGGGCGTAGTGTATCATGAGGCTCTAGAATGCCTCATTTTCCAGGGAGACGCCCATGAAAGGGATCGTTCTCGCCGGCGGCCTCGGCTCGCGCCTGTTCCCGCTGACTAAGATCACCAACAAACACCTGCTGCCTATTTACGACAAGCCGATGATCTATTACCCGATCCAGACGCTTGTCGACGCCGGCATTGAGGAGATCCTTGTGGTCACTGGCGGGCGCAACGCGGGCGATTTTCTGCGCCTGCTCGCCAACGGCAAGGAATTCGGACTGAAACACCTGAATTACGCCTACCAGGAAGGCGAGGGGGGCATTGCCGACGCCCTTGCCCTGGCCGAGCACTTCGCCGAAGGCGACCGCATCTGCGTCATCCTCGGCGATAACCTCGTGGAACATTCCATCCGTCCGGCTGTCGAGGCCTTTCGCCAGCAGCCTGCCGGGGCGCGCATCCTGCTCAAAGAGGTTCCCGACGCCGAGCGCTTCGGTGTCGCCGAAATCTCCGGCGACCGCATTCTCGGCATCGAGGAAAAGCCGTCGCGGCCTAAATCGAATTTCGCCGTCACCGGGTTTTACCTGTACGACGAATCGGTGTGGGAAAAGGTGAAAACCCTGAAGCCCAGCTCCCGGGGGGAACTGGAAATCACGGACGTCAACAACGCCTACATTCGCGAGGGCACGATGGCCTTCTCCTACCTTGACGGCTGGTGGACCGACGCCGGCACGTTTGAGTCCCTGCTGCGCGCCGCCAACCTGGTGGCCGATTCCCGCAAACTCGCGGGCGCGCCCGTCGCGGCCGACTAATTCCCATGAGTGAACCGCAACTCGCCCCCACATTGCCTGTTATTGAGACGCCTTCCAACGAGAAGGGCCTCGGCCACATTATCCGGTCGCCCCGTTCGGCGGAGTTGATTCCCGGTGTGGTGGTTGACCCGCTTGCGATCCACCCGGACGACCGCGGCTACTTTCTCGAAATCGCCCGCCTTGGCAGCGGGCCGGTGGCCCACTTCCCGCCCAACTCGCAAGTTTCCTGCGCGCTCTCCTATCCGGGCACGATCAAGGCCTTCCACTTCCACCGCCACCAGACCGACTTCTGGGTTCCGGCCCAGGGCATGTTCCAGGTGGCGCTGGTCGACCTGCGCGCGGGCTCGCCCACGCACGGCCTGCGCAACACGCTGTACGTCGGCCACCTGCGCCCGTGGAGCCTGATCATCCCGCCCGGCGTGGGCCACGGTTACAAAGTGATCGGGGATTCGGCGGCTGTGCTCGTGTACCTCACCAACCGCATTTACAACCCCGAGGACGAAGGCCGCATCGCCTACAACGACGCGGGCATCGCCTACGACTGGGAGATCCAGCACAAGTGAACCTGCTCGTCACCGGCGGGGCCGGCTTCATCGGTTCCGCTTTCATCCGCTACGTTCTTTCCACGCGTGCCGGCACACGGGTGGTAAACCTCGATGCGTTGACGTATGCCGGCAACCTGGAGAACCTGGCCGCCATCGACGGGCACAAGGACTACCGCTTTGCGCGCGGCGACATTGGCGACCAGGCGCTGGTAGAGTCGTTGCTCGCGGACGAACAGATCGACGCGATCGTGCACTTCGCCGCCGAGTCGCACGTGGACCGCAGCATCCTTTCGTCGAAGCCCTTCTTCGATACGAATGTTCTGGGCACACTGGCGTTGCTGGACGCCGCGCGCAAGACAAAACTGGCGCGCTTCGTTCACGTCTCCACCGACGAGGTGTATGGCGATATTGAGGCGCCGCACGAAGCCGATGAGAGCTTCCCGCTGCGCGCCTCCAGCCCTTACTCGGCCTCCAAGGCCGCCAGCGACCTGACGGCGCTGAGCTACGTGCGTACGTTCGGGCTCAACCTCTCGGTCACCCGCGCCTCCAACAATTACGGCCCCTATCAGTTCCCAGAGAAGCTCATCCCGTTGATGATCTCCAACGCCCTCACCGGCAAGCCGCTGCCGATTTACGGCGACGGCCAGCAGATCCGCGACTGGCTGTACGTGGACGACCACTGCCGCGGCATCTGGGCTGTGCTGGAGAAGGGGGCCGCCGGCGAGGTGTACAACATTGGGGGCAACTGCTCGCTGCCGAACCTGGACGTGGTGCGCCGCATCCTCGCCATCACCGGGGCCTCGGAATCGCTGCTCACTCCGGTCGCCGACCGGCCCGGCCATGACCGCCGCTATGCGCTCACCTCCGGCAAGATGGAGCGCGACCTGCACTGGTCCCCGCTTATGGACTTCGAAACCGGGCTTCGCCTGACGATTGACTGGTATCGCGCCAACAGCGAATGGACCCAGCGCGTGCAGTCAGGCGCTTACCGCGACTACTACGAGCAGAACTACGGCAGCCGGTAGCGGACTCCAAACAGCTCAGGCGTGCGCCGGCGCGAGAGGCGACGGGAGCGTGTGTGGTGAGCCTGGCCGCTGCCGCGCGGCATCCGGTGCAATACGCGGAGGCCTTGCGGGAGCACTCTGATCAGGACACGGCAGTCGTCGTTCGTGCCGCGCTTGACGGGGACGTTACGGTCACTCCCGATGCAGTTCGCGGAGGTGTGCGCCGGCCCGTCTCCATCGCCGGTAACGCCAGGCAACGAAAAAAGCGCGTGACTTCTGGAACGGCAAGTTTCGCCCAGGGTTGCCCACCGTGCGGAAGGAGCCAGGCCGGTTGCCCGAAGAAGCCGGGGCGAAAGCAGCCGTCGCAGCGCGGCAAGGGCATCTGAGCTTCGTGGTTAGCAATTGGGACGAATTCGATTTGGGAGCGGATCGATGGGACCTGCCTTTGTCGATCCACAGGCAAGACTGGCATCTCAATTCGAAGACCAACATGTTCGACCGCATCGGAACGGTTCTCAAGCGGAGAGAGTTGATCCTCATCGAGGGTTTCGCGCCGCCCAGTGGCTTGAGTCCTGGCGCAATCAGGCGGCAGTTCGAGGGCTTCGTCAGGGCTGGTGAACAGACTGATCCGGCGGCCGGCAATCTGCTCGTGCGGGAGACCGAGGAGCGGTTTTTGAGGCCGATGCCGGCGTGGTGACATTGGCCCTCGTTGCCGGCAGCGAGGATGAGCGCGGAGGGGCGGAAAAGAGCCGCCCGGGAGAGGAGTTCGAGTTCGTTCGGTCCGTCGTGGGGAAGCCGGCCGGGGGCCCTGAGTGTGAGCCAGGGGAGGACACTGCGATTCCACCTTCCCGCTGTCGGTCGGGGCAGCCTGATGCGGTTGGGGGGACTGAGGCTATACAGGGCGAAGCCGGGTTGTCGCGGTTGGTGCTCCGCGCAGGCCGCGCGGGAGACCGGGTGGCGGGGCCGCCGAGCCCCGGGGCTGTTTGGAGTCGTGGTGTTGAGCGGTGCGCGGGCACTACGCGCCGCATTAAGACGGCGGTAGCCGCAAGTTGTGGATTCCGCCGCACGGTGGATTGCTTCCCGTACGCCTGCGGGAGCGAATTCGTGGACAGAGGCGGCGCAATGAGGCAGAGGAACATTCGACTCCTGGCTGCGATGACGAAGCAACGGCCGAATGCAACCTCGAGCCGCAGATCTTCCGGCTCTGGACGCGGCATTGAGCAGGCAGTGCGACGTGCATGAGAGGATCAAGCCTGAGTTCCGGCTGGAGGCCTACAATGCAATCGATGTGCTGAGCTGGGCAGATCCGAACGTGAACATCACGGCATCCGACTTTGGCCGGACGAACGCGCCGGCGGGGGGACCTTGGCCGGCAATTGCGGCATGCCGTGCGCGTGGAATTCTAAGAGGAAAGGCGAGCCATAGTCGCGCATGAAACGAAGTTCGCTGGCATGTCTCCTGGCTGTGTGGCTGGTGGCGGAAGCCGCGGATGCCGCCGATGGCGGAGCCCTCGACGGGTTCCGCCATCGTGTGCTTGTGTCGACCGATATTGGGGGCACCGATCCGGACGATTTCCAATCGATGGTACATCTGTTGCTGTATGCCGATGTGGTGGATTTGGAGGGCCTTGTCTCATCGCCCTTCGGTCCAGGCCGGAAGCAGCACATACTCGAAGTTCTCGACCTTTATGAGAGAGACTTCCCGCACCTGAGGAACCAATCGGGGGGCTATCCGGAGCCGGCAGCGCTGCGGCGGATCACGAAGCAGGGGGCCGTGGAAAGCCATGGCGCGGCGGGGTATGGGAGGCCGACCGAGGGGTCGCGGTGGATCATCGAGAGCGCCCGGAGAAAAGACGCGCGCCCCTTGCATGTACTGGTGTGGGGCGGCATCGACGACCTGGCGCAGGCTCTGCATGATGGCCCGGACATCTTGCCCAAACTGCGGGTGTACTTCATTGGCGGCCCGAACAAGATGTGGAGCGTGGACGCCTATCACTACATCGAGCAGCATCACCGGAAGCTGTGGATGATCGAAGCGAACTCGACGTACCGGGGGTGGTTCGTGGGCGGGAATCAAACAGGGGAGTGGGGAAACGCGGCGTTTGTGAGTTCTCACCTTGGCGGCAGAGGCGCGCTGGGGAGCTACTTTGCCGCATTGTTGGGAGGCCGCATCAAGATGGGCGATAGCCCATCGGTAGGGTACCTGTTGCGGGGCACGCCGGGAGATCCGGCCCAACCGGGATGGGGAGGACGGTTTGTCCGGATGTGGGATGGCCGGAGGACGGTGTTTGACCGCCTGACCACGGAGGCGGATAAGGTGGAGGCGTTCGGCACGGTGGAATTTGCGATTCCGCTGCCGGAGGGCATGAGGCGCGAGCACACAACGAAGGTGGTGTTCGACGGGCGGATTCCGGCGGCGGTGGTGAACGACGGGCGCAGGCTGCGGTTCCGGTTTTCGCCGCGGGATGCGAAGGTGTGGACTTACGTGTTGGAGAGCGACTGCGCGGGGCTGAACGGGAAGACCGGGAAGTTCACTGCCGAGCCGGCGCGGGAGGAACGGACGCGGCGCATTTCGACGGCGCATCCGAACTGGTGGATCGATGATCCATCGCCGGAAGCGGCCGAGGGAATCCACCCGGGAGCGAAGAGCGTGAACCGGTGGCGCGAGGAGTTCTTGCGAGATTTCGCCGGGCGCGCGCGGCGTTGCGCGGGGCCGGAGCGTCGATAGTTGAGGGAGATGATCATGAGCCATGTGGACCGAGCGATATTGGTGGCGGCGCTGATGATGAGTGTGTGCGCGGTGCAGGCAGAAGCGAAGCAGCGTGTGATTGTGCTGACCGACATAGAGAACGAGCCCGATGATACGCAGTCGATGGTCCGGTTCTTGACCTACGTCAATCAGTGGGATGTGGAGGCGTTGGTGGCGACGACGTCGACGCATCAGCGGAACAGAGTGGCGCCAGAGAAGATTCGCGAACTGATCGACGCCTACGCCAAGGTCCGCGACAACCTGGTGAAGCACGAGGCGGGGTATCCGCAGGCGGCTTATCTGTTATCGATTTTGCGCGAGGGGCGCGCGGCGTATGGGATGTCGGCGGTGGGAGAGGGAAAGGATTCGCCAGGATCGGAGAGGATCATCGAAGTGGTGGACGGGGACGATCCGCGACCGGTATGGGTGACGGTGTGGGGCGGGCCGAACTGCCTGGCGCAGGCGCTTTGGAAGGTGAGGGCGACTCGGCCGGCGGAGGACGTCGAGCGGTTCGTGGCGAAGCTGCGGGTGTATACGATTTCGGACCAGGACGACAGCGGTCCGTGGATCAGGAAGACCTTTCCAGGACTCTTCTATATTGTGAGTCCGGGCGTGGGTTCCGGCGGGGCCTACCATCACGCGACCTGGAGCGGCATCAGCGGCGACCGATTCTCGGGCCGGTTCGCTGGAGGCAACTTCGAGATTGTAGACAACCCCTGGCTCGACCAGCATGTGCGCGTCAAAGGGCCGCTGGGGGCTTTGTATCCCAGCACCAAGTTCCTTATGGAAGGAGACACACCCAGCTTTCTGTACTTGATTGAGAACGGGCTGGGGGATGCGGAAAGGCCGGACTGGGGCAGTTGGGGAGGCCGCTATGAGCTCTACACGCCGCGGGTGCGCAAGTGGCACAGTGAACCCGAGACCAGACCGATCTGGACGGATACCGAGGACGAGGCGATGGGCCTCGACGGCAACTGGCACACGGGTAACAAGGTGACCGTGTGGCGATGGCGGGAAGCGTATCAGAACGACTTCGCGGCGCGCATGGACTGGACGATCAAACCATACGCGGAGGCGAACCATCCGCCGGTGGCGAAACTCAGCCATGCGAACCGCCTGACCGCGCGGAGCGGGGAGCGGGTGGCGTTGAGCGCGGAGGGGAGCACGGATCCGGACGGCGATGCGCTGCGCTATGCGTGGTTTTACTATGGCGAGCCGGGGACGTTGGTGATTTCGAATTCGCGGACGGGCGCGCCGGTCAAGATTGAGAACAGCGACAAGGCTTCGGCGTGGTTCACGGCGCCCAAGGTGACCAAACCGGAGACGATGCATGTCGTGCTCGCAGTGACCGACTCCGGCGGGCCGGCGCTGACGCGGTATCAGCGGGTAGTGGTGACCGTGTACCCGTGAGGGGCTGGCGGCCGTTGGACTGAATCAGGCCGTAACTTCACGCAGGGCGGATGGCGCTGGGGGACGAGCGTAGCAGCGGCGGGAATCGATTTGGCGCGAGACGACGGAAATTAGTCACAAGGTGACTATGGGGGCTGGGAGGGCGGCCGGTCGCTATGCGCTTGATGAAAGGGGAAGGAGTCCAGTCAGGCTGGTTGGGGTGACTGGTGAAGATGCGTTGCGTGGCGCGGCGGGGAAGGTGGGGGAAGTTGGCCCACGACTTCGGTGGGGTGGCCGGCATGGGTCCGCTGGACGACCGTAACAGTCCGTTGGCCGGAAATCTCAGTTCGGCTATCGAATCAAATTCAAGTCAGCCGACGGCGCAGCGTAACGTGAGAATTCCCGCCAGAGTGCGCGGATTGGACCATGGCCTGGAATCGCCATATTCTCGCCGGCTTGTTGCTGCCGTTGCTGGCCTCGGCCCAGACGCCGCGGGCGGTGACGCTGATCCGTTCGCAGCATCTGCGGCTGCCCGTGTCCGGCGAGGTGCAACGGCTGGCGGTCGGGGATCCGGAGATCCTGGCCGCGGAGCCGGTGAGCAGCCGGGAGTTGCTATTACTGGGCAAGGAGTCCGGCCGCACGACGTTAATTGTGTGGCTTCGCGACGGGAGTATTCGGGAGTATCTGTGCAGTGTGCAGCGGGATCTGAAGGTGCTGCAGGAGGCGTTGCGGCGGATTGAGCCCTCGCTTGAAGCCGAGGCGGCGCCGGACCGCGATGCGATCGTGCTGACTGGTCTTGTTCCCGACCTCAGTTTTTCCCAGGCTGCCGAATCGGTGGCCAAGAGCTATCTCGATGCGGGTGAAACCCGCCGCCGAGGCGCCTCCGCGCCGCTGGTGCGCGGAGAGGGTGAGACGCAGCCCGCGGCAGCACCGGCAGCGGAGGGACAAGCGGCGCCGCGGCCGGAGACGGTCCGCGTGGGAACGGTCGCCCCAGCGCCGAGCGGTAAGGTGATCAACCTGATCCGGCTGCGCGAACTGCCGGCCCTGCTGGAGGACAAGATCCGCGCCGCCATCCGGCCACTGACCGGTGAGTCAGTGGAGGTACGCCGCATCCTGAGGGGCGCCGTGCGGGACGACTCCAAGGATGTTTTCCTGCTGGAAGGAACCGCGGCCAACCAGGTGGCACTCACACGCGTGTTGACGCTGGCGGCGCAGATGATCACGGGGCGCACGTTGAGTGAGGACGACATCCGGGTGGTAGCCGACGAGGCCGGTGCGCTCACGGGGAACAATCAGAACCAGGCGGGCGGCCAACAAGGAGGGCAGAGCCTGGGCTTCGGCGGAGGGGCCGGGGGCGGCCTGTTCGGAGGAGGCGGTGGGGGGAATCGAGCGGGCAGACTGACGAACCAGATCCGCCGCAACATCGGCCGCGCCAAGGCTGTGGAAGCAGCCGATGGCCGCATTCTCTCCTTCGTCCAGGTGGCCGACCTGCCCCAGGTGCGCGTCGACATCCGGCTCTATGAAGTGAACCGGACCAAGCTGCGGCAATACAACTCGAGTTCAGCCGCGCTGACTTCGGATTTCCGGCAGGGCGGGCTGCTGCCGGCGGGCGGGGCGCAGGTGGTGCAAGGGAGCCAGGCGGCGCGCGTGCAGGGGACTCCCGGTTTTCAGAATGTGTTGTCGTTTTTAGGCGGGACGCTGGCCAACCAGTTGCAGCTTTCGGCGGGCCGGTTTGCCATTGACTCGATCTTCTCGTTCCTGGAACGTAACGGCCTTGCGCGCAGCCTTTCGTCGCCCTCGCTCTCGGTGCTTTCGGGCGAGATTGCCATCTTCCAGGTGGGGGGCGAAATCCCGGTGCCGGAGTCGTTCCTGCCCATTCTCGGCGTGGGCGGAGCAAATACGATTCCCAACGGTATTTTCAACTCGGTCACGTTCCTCCCCTTCGGCGTGCAGCTCAGCGTGCGGCCGCTGGTGGGCGATGACGACACGATCACGCTCGACCTGCAACCGCAGATCGCCACGCCCAGCGCACAGCTCACATCGAGCATCCGCGAATCCACCGGCACCAATCCGCTTACCACCGCCTTCGAAACGCGGGCGCTGCGCACCAGCGCGCGGTTGCAGGACGGCCAGGCGCTGGTGGTGGGCGGCCTGCTGTCACGCAGCACGAATGAGAACACCGCCGGCACGCCGGGGCTGAAAGACACGCCCGGCCTGGGCTGGCTGTTCAAGTCCTTCGATCGCACGGATGAGGGCCTCGAACTGGTGCTCGTCGTGAATCCCGTGCTGATTCGCGACCCCAATCCGTCGGTGCCCCTTTGGGAGTTCCCCGCCGCTCTGGACCTGTTCTCGGACAAGGCCAAGCCGGTTGCCGCGGCCAAGGGGGCGACGCCATGAGTTTTTCCATGCCGGGGTGCACTGTCCCGGTCAACCATCAACCCTTACAAGGAGACAACCTCACATGTTGAGACTTCAGAAAAAGAACAGAAAAGGCGCCGCGCTGGTCGAATACGGCCTGCTCATCGCCGGCGTCGCCCTCATCGCCGCCGCCGCCGTGGCCACCTTCGGCCACAAGACGACGGACCTGATCGGCGCCATGGCTGCCGTGATGCCGGGCGCCCATGCCGACGACAACGCCCCCATCGTCAGCGGCAAGATCATTGAGACCGCCAACACGGTGGCGGGCACCGATTCCGGCGGCGCAGCCGCCACCGGCATCGGCCTCGACGTGACCACGATCGAAGCCAACAGCGGCACCACGCGCCTGGGCAACAACGCGGCGACGGCCGGCAATATCGCCGACCTTGTCCTTGAGCCGTAAGCCGTGATCCGCAGTTGGAACGGGCTCCCCTCGCCGCTTGGGCGGCGCAGGGGGGCCCATGGCCACAATTCGGGCGGGCGGCGCAGCGGCTCGGCGCTGGTCGAGTTCGCGCTGGTGTCGTTCGTCCTCTATGTGCTGGTGGCCGGGGGAATCGAACTGGCGCGCATGGTGTTCGTCGCCCAGGCGCTGAACGATGCCGCGCGCGTGGCGGCGCGGGAGATGTCGCTGTCGACGGCGGCGACCTTCGAGGTCGCGCTGAGCCAGGTGTTCGACGAGACCCAACTGGTGATTGCCTCCACTACTCCGGGCGAATGCGATTTCGACGGCGCTACCAACAATCTGCGCCTGGTGAATCGTGCCCTACTCCCGTTGATGATCGTCGACCGTGTGCCCGTGGCTGGCGGCGGCTATCAGTGTTTCCTCCGTTATCCCGGCGCGCTCTACCAGGATGGCGCGACCTACCGCGTCGGCATTCCCTACGTGCCGCCGCGCGCCGATCCGGCCGTTGAGCGCATTCAGTGGCGCCCCGTCATCGAGCAGATTCCTCATGCCGGCGGCGACGCCTACGGCAATGGAATCGCCGGAGTCATCATCAACTACCCCTTTCAAGCCGCGGGCCTTTCCAGTTTCCAGCCAAGCACGGATGGCCCCTTGGAACCCAACATGGGCAACGTCAACATCGCCTCCGATGACGACGTGGAGGTCGACCCCGCCAGCGCCGCGAACGCACCCGCCGGCGCGCCCGTCGATTCGCCGGCCGGACCGGCCAGCACCTCCGTGCGGCCCTATGCCGGCACCTATGGCCTGGGCAGCCAGTTTGCCTTCGCCGGCCGCGTTGTCCGCCCCTTCCGCCGCCTCATCTCGGGGCAGGCGATCTATCGCCGCGAGGTCATCGAATGAGACCCTTCGTCCCCAGGCGGCCCTGGTACCGCCGCCCCGCCATCGTCACCGCCGCATTCGCCGCCGTGCTGCTGGGCGGGCTCTGGTACACCGGGCTGCTCACCATTCCCGGCCTCGGCCCCACCGCGCCTGACCGCCGCGGCCTGGTCGCCATCCCCGTCAGCGCGCAGCGCATCCCGCGCTATACGCGCATCACGCGCGACCACTTCTGGGACGCACAGAACAAGCGGCTCACCGTCATCTACCTGCCCCCGGCGCAGGTGCCCAAAGCAATGTACGCCGACCTGCGGCAGATTCTCGGCCGCGTGCTCGACCATGACAAGCAGCCCGGCTACGCCTTCACCGAGGACGACTTTCTGCCGCCCGGTACGCGGCCCGGCCTGGTGGCCGGCATTCCCGCCGGCAAGCGCGCGGTGCGCGTGGACGCCGACAAAGTGGCTGGGATTTTTGGACTGCAGCCGGGCGACCGTTTCGACTTGATTTCGGCCCTGCCGCTGGACACCGGCCGCGGCCCTGCGCAGGGCTTCGGCAATGTCGGCGGCGTCTATGGCAAGCAGCTCGACCTGCAGGCGCGGCTGAGCAACTGGCAGAAGCAGGCCACCGTCGAGGTGCTGGTGCAGAACGGCATTGTCGTGGAGCCCATGATCACGCGCCAGGTGCCCGTCTTCGCGCGCTCGCTGACGCAGGGCGCCATCACGCGCACAAGGCCGATTCAGGAGATTGTGATCGCGGTGGACCCGCATGAGGTGGCGCCGCTGCTGGAGGCGGTGGCCGTGGATGCCGACCTCAGCTGCATTCCGCGCTCGGGCCGTCCGGACGACCCGTTTACCAGCCGCACGCCCGGGCAGTTGCCGCGCAGCCCGTTCTCGCTGCCGGCGGTGGCCGATGGCGGCAGCGGCGGCGGCGCGACGGCGGCTTCGTCGCTCACCATGATCGAGACCATCAACGGCACCAAGCGCGACATGGTAGCCGCGCCATCGAGGAAGTAACGGCATGATTCTGGTGCAGGTCTTCCTCCTGATTCTCGGCTTCTGCGCGCTGGCGGCATTGACCGTTGATCTCGGCTACGTCACTCTGACACGCGTGCAGATGCAGAACGCCGTGGATGCGGCGGCGCTGGAAGGGTTGCGGTATCGCGACGACCCGACGCTCAGCGCAGAGGAGAAGCGCGCGCGGGCGGCGGAGTTCGCCAACGGGTTCTTTGCGGACAACGGAACCGCCACTACTGGCGCTGGTCCGGTGATCGGCATGAGCGCGGGCGTGAGTGACTTGAACGCGCTGCAGACGATCGAGTCGCTTGGCTACTACAAGCCCGCGCTGAAGGCGAATGCCGACAATGAGCCGGGCGGCGATGTTGTCACAGGAAGCTTTGAGGCGGGGCAGCCAGGCTTGGAAGACGCCGCCTACAAGCGCGATGACTTCACCAACGCGGGCGACCGCGCGCTGCTCGTCCGCATGCGCCGATCCAACGAGGCGTTCGACGACGTAACCCGCTCCGGCGGTCCCGCGCTTCCCTTTTTCTTCGGCCGCGTCACAACGATGCAGCCCAATGCGGGCGGCTATAACCCGCGCATGGATGGCATCACGGTGCGGGCCACGGCGATTGCCGAGGCGCGGCCAGTAAGGCAGGTGCGCTATGCCGCCGATCCCGCCTCCGGCAGGCCCGGTGTCATCGGCGTGGGCCTACTGCTTGCCACCTGGTTGTCGATGGCTCCGGGCGACACCATCCAGGCTTTCGGCAACAGCGGGAACGGGCTCCTGTATACATCGCCGGCCTTCACCGGCGAACTCGGCCGCTACCTTGATCCCGCCTCGGCCTTGGCGATTGGGAATCCCCTCTCGGCGAGCAGCCAGCCTGTCCCGCAAAGCGGCTATCTTGCCATTTACTTCAACCTCGATGGCATCGCCAGGGTCGTGGGATATGGCCGTGTCTTCTATACCCCCGGCGCCGGCGGAGGCCCTGACACTATCACGCGCGAGGCGGCACAAGATGGCACCGTGAACACGAACTCGCGCACTCCTCCCCCGCCGCCTGACCTTACATCCGCCGATTGGAACACCATCCTCGCCGCACACCAACAGCTCTACCCGGCTTCGCCCGCGGCCACGGCCCTGGTGCGCGCCACCCTCGTCCGCTAACCCCCATGGAAACCACCCTCCAAATCCTGCTCGTCGGCGCTGACCCGGCCCTTCCCTCCGAACTCCAGGCCGCGCTTTCGGCCGTGCCCAATTTCCGCGCTGTCCTCCACACGGCTACGAACTTCCACGAGGCCATCGAAATCGCCATGAACCGCAACCCGCATCTCATCTGCGTGCAGATGGAGCGGGATGTGCGGGACCTGCGCGCCTTTGCCCGCGAGGTGAACCAGGCGCTGCCGCGCACGATGGTCGCCGCTCTCTACAGGCCCGACCAGTGGAGCACCAACGAACTGGAAAGCAGCGTCATCATCGATCTGCTGCGCTCGCAGGTGCAGGATTTTCTCCGCCGCCCGCTGGCCTCCACCGAACTGCGTCCCCTGCTGGACCGGCTCTTCCGCCCGCGCACGGCGTCGACGTCGGCCATCGGCAAGGTGGTTTCCTTCGTCAGCAACAAAGGCGGAGTGGGCAAATCGACGCTCGCCGTCAATGCCGCCTGCGCCCTGGCCAAGCGCCATCCAGGACGCGTGTTGCTCATCGACGCCTCGTTGCAACTCGGCGTTTGCGCCATCATGCTCGACCTGGCGCCGCAGGCCACCCTTGTCGATGCCGTGCGGGAGCGGGAGCGCATCGACGAATCGCTGCTGCGCAGGCTCACCGTTTCCCACGAGTGCGGGCTTGACCTGCTGGCCGCCCCGCCCGATGCGGTGGCCGCGGCGGATGTGGACGACGCTTCGCTTGCCCGTGTGATCAGCCTGGCCAGGCGGGCCTATTCCTACGTCGTCGTCGACACCTTCCCCGTGCTCGATTCGGCCGTCATCTCCATTCTTGACCTCTCCGACAGCACCTACATCGTTCTGCAGGGCATTGCCGGCAGCTTCGCCGGGGCGCTCAAGCTGCTGCCGGTTCTGGAGGCGATCAACTTTCCGCGCGAACGCCAGCGTCTGGTTCTGAACAGAAACTACGCGCGCTTTGCGGGCCACCTCGACCAGCGCGACATGGAGGAGCGGCTGGGGCGGGCGATTGACTTCACCTTCCCATACCGCAAGGGCATTCTGGCCGCCGCCAACGCAGGCCGTCCCTACATTCTGGGGGCCACGCGCTGGTTTGGTTATGGCCACGCGATGGCGGCAATGGTGAGCGATATCGAGGACGTCGCCGGCATGCAGGTGGAGAGTGAGTCCACAACCGCGCCGCTGGCGCGAAAGGCCACGGCATGAGCACGCAGCCGCCCTCGTTTGAGGAACAGCGCGTGCGCCAGGCGCTGGGCAAATTGTCCAGCGCGGCTCCAGCGGACCGGTTAAAGTCAGCCGTGCAGCGCACCCCCGCACGCTCCCTGGCGGAGCGGGTGGGGCCTGAGGCATCGCTACCCCTGAGCCAGGCCGACTACCACGCCGTGAAGGCAACACTTCAGGAGCGCCTGCTGGCTGAAATCGGAGAGCGCAACCTGCTCGGCTCGAACGACCGACAGGTGAACGCCGCGGTGCAGGAGTTCGCGGCGCGCATACTGGAGCAGGAGAACATCCCGCTCAACGAAGAGGAGCGCAACCGGCTGGCGGAAGATCTGGTGGAGGAGACCATGGGCCTGGGCCCACTGGCCCCGCTTCTAGCCGACCCGGCGATTACCGACATTCTCGTCAACGGCCCCAACCAGGTGTATGTGGAGCGCTTCGGCCGCATCGAGCGCATGGCCGTGCGCTTTCGCGACCACGAGCATATTGTGCGCGTGATCGAGCGGATAGCCGCCCAGGTGGGGCGGCGTATTGATGCGACTTCGCCGATGGCCGATCTGCGGTTGCCCGACGGCAGCCGTGTGAACGCGACGCTGCCGCCGGTGACCGTGGATGGGCCGACGATTTCCATACGACGGTTCGGGCGGCGCCGCCTGCGCCGTGATGATTTGCTGAACCTCGGCATGATGTCTCCCGCCATGCGCCAGTTCCTGGAGATCGCCGTGCAGTCGCGGTTGAACGTGCTGATTTCGGGAGGCACGGGCGCGGGCAAGTCGACCCTGCTCGGCGCGCTGTCAGAGGCCATTCCCGCCCACGAGCGCATTGTCACCATCGAGGACACGGCCGAACTCGTGCTCGACCAGGAGCATGTGGTGCGGATGGAAACGCGGCCGCCGAATATTGAGGGGCGGGGCCGCATCACGGCACGCGACCTGGTGGTGAACTGTCTGCGCATGCGGCCCGACCGGATCATCGTCGGCGAGGTCCGCGGCGGCGAAGCGCTGGACATGCTGCAAGCGATGAATACGGGCCACGACGGCAGCCTGACCACCATCCACGCCAACTCGCCGCGCGACGCGATATCACGGCTGGAGACGCTGGTGCTGATGGCGGGCATGGAGTTGCCCGCGCGCGCCATCCGCGAGCAGATCACCTCGGCGATTCAACTGCTGGTCCACGTCCGGCGGTATGACGATGGCGTGCGGCGCATTGAAGCCATCGCGGAGATCACCGGACTGGAAGGCAACACGCCCCTGCTGCAGGACATCTTCACGTACCAGCGCAAAGGCCGCGACGGCCGGCGCATCACGGGCGACTTTCAGGCCTCGGGCATCGTGCCCCATGTCGTTGCCGGCCTCCGCAACCAGGCCGTTGAGGTGCCCCTGGAACTGTTCCGCAAGCGAGGCGAACCGTGAGCGGCGATCTCTCGCTGCTTCTCTTTGTCGCCCTCGCCGCAGCCTTGTTTCACGTGGCCTATTCGGCCTGGATGCGTGAGGACCTGCCCATGGCTCCGCCGGCCGAGCCGCCCGAGGACGGCGGCGAAGCGGGCCTGGGGAAGGCCGCGATCAAGACGTTTCCCACCCGCTATCACTACGCCAGTCCGGTGGCGGGCATGGGTGTGGCGGCGCTGATCAAGCTGGGGGGCCGGCTACCCATCGAATACTCGGCGGCATTCGGACTGCTGGCCGCGGTGCTGGTGTATGTCTTCGAGGAGTGGCTGGCGGCGCAGCGTGCGGCGCGCATCGAGATGCAACTGGCGGACACGATCGACCTGATGGTGGGAGCGTTGCGCGCGGGTACGGGGCTGCTGGCGTCGCTCGAAGCGGCGTATCAGGAATCGCAGGATCCGTTCCGCCCGCATCTGCGCGACCTCATCGGGCGAATCCGGCTGGGAGAGGATCCCGTGACGGCGATTCAGTCACTGGCGCGGCGCATTCCGCTGGAGACCTTTCGATTTTTCGCGACCAGTTTCTGCGTGCACTGGGAGACCGGCGGCAGCATGGCGCAGACCCTCACGGCGATCGGGCGCACGATTCGGGACCGCATTGAAATGTCGCGCCGCATCCAGGCCCAGGCCGTTGAGGTGCATGCTTCCGTGGTCGGCATCATGGCCATTTCCTACGCCGTCACCTTCATCATGTGGCGTTCGAATCCGGGCTCGCTGGAGGAGTTCCTGACGAGCCCGATTGGCGCGTTTATCGCGGCGGCGGCGATTGCGTTGCAAGCGGTGGGTGTGTTTTGGATTTCGCGCATGAGCAGGGTGAGGTACTAACGAGATGGGTCCCGAAGCGATGCCGCTGATCGCCGTGATCGTGCTCGCTCTGGCCGGAGGGCGAGCGTTCTCCGCCGTTTTGCGGCGGCGTGCGGCGAGCCTTGTCGATGCCTCGGTGTCGCTTGCTCCGGCCGATGCGGCGGTTCGTTCCGATGCACCGGAATCGTGGCTGCGCCGCTGGCTGATGCTGGCCGGATACCGGAGCCAGCAAGCGCCGGCGACGTTTCTGTTGACGCAATCGCTGGCGGTGGCGGTGGGCGCGGCGATGTCGTGGGCGATCACGCGGAGCGGTCTGGTGCAGTGGATGATGGAGGCGGTTACGCTGATTCCGGGCAGCGTTGGAGAGATGTTTGCCGCGGTGGCGGGTCTTGCTCCGTGGATTGTGCTCCTGCTGGCGGGGTCGCTGCCGGTGCTGCGCGTCCGCTCCCAACGGCGCCAGCGTGTGGCGGCCATCGAGGAAGATCTGCCGCTGGCGCTGGATCTGTTCGCCACGCTGGCGGAAGCGGGCTTGGGCTTCGACTCCGCGCTTACGCGCATCGTCGAATCGCAGCCGGGCCGGCGACCGCTCAGCGAGGAGTTCACCTTCTATCAGCGCGAGATGCTGGCCGGGGTCCCTCGTGGCCAAGCTCTGCGGCAACTGGCGCGGCGGATTGACGTGACTTCGGTCACCGTGTTTGTCTCCGCCCTTGTGCAGGCTGAGCAGATCGGCTCAAGCCTCGCTGAGACCTTGCGCCACCAGGCCGACGACATGCGCGACCGCCGCCGCATGCGGGCGCTGCTGCTTGCGCAGGCGCTGCCGGTGAAGCTCGTCTTCCCGCTGATCGTCTGTTTTCTTCCCGGCATCTTCGTGGCCACGCTCGGCCCGGCACTGCACCAGATGATCAAGATCGCCGACACCATTCTCAGAAATTACCGTTGAGTTCGCCATGATTCGCTATCGACTACTGATTGCCTTACTGATCTTCGTGTCCGCCGCATGCTCCCAGCGCAACAGGGCGGCGCTGCGCTGGACGCTGGACTGCGCCCAGACCGGGGCGCATGTGCGCGACGTCCTGCGGCAATGGGAGGATCTGCGCACGAGCCGGCGGGGCTGCGTTTCCCCGAGCGGGGTGGATGAATGCGCGGGGTTGCGAGCAGAACTGGACCGCCTGGGCCAAGTGTGCCCGTCTGAGCCGGAGACCCTCTTTACCCTAGCCGGGCTGGCCTACGAGGACCGGAATCTGTTCAAGGCGCAACAACTCCTCGATCAACTGCTGAGCGCCCCCGCGCCCCATCCCCGCGCGGCCGCATTGCGAATTCGCATCGCCATGGAGGAGGGAAATCTCCCGTATGCCTTACGTTTCTCCGAACAACAGATCCGCCTGTCTCCCAGCGATGCCTCTCTGCGGGAGGTGCGGGCTTCGGCGCTCTTTCTCTCGCGCCGGTGGAGGGAAGCGCGCCAGGAGCTGGAGATGGCGGCGCGATTAGGTGCGCCGAAGTGGCGCGTGGCTTACCACAGCGGCCTGATCGAAGAGATGCAGGGGAACCGTGGCGAGGCCATCGCACTGTTTCAGGAGGCGCTCCGGGAAAAGCCCGGGTGGGCAGCCGTGGAGGCGAGGCTGACAGGACTGGAGGCGGCGAAATGAAGGGATGGGAAGAGATTCAGGCACGTGATCACAAGGGCGTCCGCTCATGCCCGGTTTCGGTCCTCTGGCGAAGGGAATCGGTCCGCACATCAGGGAGGAGTTCCGAAGCGCCATGAGCCAGGTTATACAAACGATGATGCCGGAACGGGTGTTGCGGGCGCTTGTGGTGGACGATGAACCGATTGCGCGGCAGGTGTTGCTGGAGGGGCTGGCCGAGGCCGGCGGCGTGCGCGTAGTGGGAGAAGCCAGCGATGGCAGGCAGGCCGTGGAGCGCATCGCCGCGCTCCAGCCGGACCTGGTGTTTCTCGACATTCAGATGCCGGTGCTGGACGGATTCTCGGTTCTGGCGC
>JAFLBB010000095.1 GCA_017304135.1 Acidobacteriota bacterium
CCCAAATCACGAGTATGTGTCGAAAATGAAGGCACATTTTTCTGTTTGCCCGGCTATCTGTTCCGATAAGGACCTTGTGCACGCAAAGCGCACGAGCTCGGCCCCGCTCAGCCAGGCAACCAGCTTCCCGCCCTGGTTCCACCCAAGCTCCCGCTCGTGCGCACCTGTGAAAGACCATCGAGGAGAAAAATCAACATGAACAGCAAGCCCTTTGCCGCATTCGCCATCGTGGCTCTCTCCCTGGGCCTTCTGCCGCAGCTTCTCTCTGCCGCCGAAGAGCCCGTCCGCGTCCCTCAGCCCACAGCCATGAGCAACGTCCAGAGCAAAACCCCCCCCGCCTACCCCGCCGTCGCACGCCAACTCCGCTTAACCGGCGATGTCGAGGTCGATGTCACCATCGACGAAGAAGGCAAGGTGGCCGATGCCAAGGTGGTCAAGGGCAACGCCGTGTTCAGCGCCGCCACCGTCGACGCCGTGAAGAAATGGTCCTTCAAACCCATCCAGGTCCAGGGCAAACCTCAGAAGGTGCTCACCACCCTGACCTTTAGCTTTAAACCCTGATCCCAGCCCCTTTTCCCGTTCCGCCGCGTGGGCCGGGAAAAGGGCTTTTACATCCGGCCGCGAGAGAGGATTCCATGTCCGCTGTCAACCACTCCAACGCTTCGTCCACGACCGTCACCGCCAAGATCGGCTTCCTGGTGGGTGCCCTCGTGGTGGCGATCGCCCTGCTCAGCACCGTCTCCTTCCGGGGCATCCACACCCTGGCCAAAGAACTCGACCAGGTCGTCAACGTCTCCTCCCGTAAGGTCCAGTTGGCCGCTGCCCTCGGCGAGGAACTCTCCACTCTCGGCGCCGTCCGCCGTGGCGCTGTCCTCCAAACCATGCTCAGTGACTCCACCGGCGCCTCTCAATACAAACGCCAGTGGAAGGAATCCGAGCAGAAGGTCCTCGCCCTCATGGACGACATCCGCAAATGCGCCGCCACCGAGGCCGAACGCCAACAGGTGAGCCAGGTCGCCGCCTCGCTCGAGAAGATCGCTCAGATCTCCTCCCAGATGTCCACCGCCCTCGACAACCAGCAGATGGACGTCGCCTTGAAACTCCAAACCGAAGCCCTCAATCCCGCCCAGGAAGAGGTCCGCTCCGCCATGGCCAAATTCGCCACTGCTCAGCAGGAAGGCCTCCGCACCGCCGCAGCCGAAGCCGAATCCAGCGCCACCATTAACCGCTGGATCATCGCCGCCTTCGTCCTCATCGCCATCGGCACCGGCATCCTCTCTCTCCTCTTCTTCCGCCGCGTCAACCATGAGTTCCGTGCCGTGGCCACCCAACTCGCCCGCGACGCCTCCCAGGTGGCCACCGCCGCCGGCCGCGTCCGCGCCGCCAGTAAACTCCTCGCCCAGGGCGCCAGTGACCAGGCCGCTTCGCTTGAGGAAACCTCGGCCTCCGTCGAAGAGATCAACTCCATGACCAAACAAAACGCCCACCACTCCCAGTCCGCCGCTCAACTCTCCCAAAGCGCCACCGGCCTCCTCGATGCCGCCAACAAGAAGTTTGAGCAGATGAAGTCCTCCATGGACGATATCAACCAGTCCTCTGAGAAGATCTCCCGCATCATCCACGTCATCGACGAGATCGCCTTCCAGACCAACATCCTCGCCCTCAACGCCGCCGTCGAGGCCGCCCGCGCCGGTGAGGCCGGCATGGGTTTCGCCGTCGTCGCCGACGAGGTCCGCAACCTCGCCCAGCGCTCCGCTCAGGCCGCCAAGGACACCTCAGCCCTCATCGAGGACTCCATCCGCAGCTCCCGCGACGGCCGCGACCGCGTCAACGAACTCGTCGACTCCATGCGCGTCGTCACCGAAAACACCACCCAGTCCAACGAGCTCAACGCCCAGGTCAACGCCAGCTCCGAACAGCAGGCCCACGGCATCTCCCAGATCAGCCAGACCATCCTGCAAATGCAGAACGTCACCTCCCAAACCGCCGCCAACGCCGAGGAAACCGCCGCCGCCGGCGAGGAGATGGCCGAACTCTCCTCCACCCTCCAAACCTCCGTCGACCGCTTCCACGAAATGGTCGGCCACGATTCGGCTCTCGAGGCCCACTTCGAACACGCCTGATCGGTAACCCGCCGCACCGCGGCAAAGCAAAACGGGGATGGCTCCACGCCATCCCCGTTTGTCATTCTCACAGCCCAAGCTTACAGCCCAGGCCCACAGCCCGCGGCCCAAGGCTGCTACACGTCCAAATTCCGCACATCCAGCGCGTTCTCTTCAATAAACTTCCGCCGGTTCTCCACGTTCTCGCCCATCAGCGTCGAGAAGATCTCATCGCTCTCCACCAGGTCGCGCAACTCCACTCTCAGCAGCGTCCGCGACTCGATGTTCATCGTCGTCTCCCACAGCTGCTCCGAGTTCATCTCCCCCAGCCCTTTGTAGCGCTGGATCGACGCATCGCGCATCCCCTCGCCCTTCAGGAACGACAGCAGATCTTTCCAATCCGTCCGCGCCTCGGCCGTCCCGCTCTCCTTGGTCACCGCGAACGGCGGATGGTTGTAGCGGTCAATCTGCCGCGAGAGCGCCCGCATCTTCCGGTACTCCGGCGTCGCCGCCAGCTCCACGCCAATCTTCCGCAGCGCGTTCAGATGATCGTGGAACGTCACCATCCACGCCGAATGCTCCTCATCCTCCAGCCACTGCGGCGCCATCTTCAGCGCCTCCAGGCAGTCAAACACCGGCTGCAGGTTCGCCTTGTCCTGGAACTCCGCCTTCGTGTCGATCTTCCACTCCACGTTGGTCAGCGCTTCCACCACCCGCGCATCGCGCACATGCCGCTCCACCTTCCGCGCCAGCCCCTGGAATTCATCCAGCGAGATCAGGAAGTTCCGCAGCTCCGTCCCTTCCAGCGTGTGCGACGGCACGCCATTCTGCGTCGTCGACACCTTCACGTTCTCCGTCGCCCGCCGCAGAATCTCCTTCGTGAAGTCCGCGTCGTTCTTGATGTACTTCTCGCTCTTGCCCTTCTTGATCCGATACAGCGGCGGCTGTGCCACAAACACATGCCCCCGGTTGATCAGCTCCGGCATGTGCCGGAAGAAAAACGTCAGCAGCAGCGTGCGGATGTGCGATCCATCCACATCGGCGTCCGTCATGATGATGATCTTGCCGTAGCGCAGCTTCGTGATGTCGAAGTCGTCCTTGCCGATCCCCGTCCCTATGGCCGTGATCATCGCCCGGATTTCCTCGTGCGACAGCATCTTGTCGTAGCGCGCCTTCTCCACGTTCAGGATCTTGCCCTTCAGCGGCAGAATCGCCTGGTACTTCCGATCGCGCCCCGTCTTCGCCGTCCCGCCTGCTGACTCGCCCTCCACCAGGAACAGCTCACACCGCTGCGGGTCCTTCTCCTGGCAATCGGCCAGCTTGCCCGGCAACCCGCCCCCGTCCAGCGCCCCTTTGCGCCGCGTCAGGTCGCGCGCCTTCCGCGCCGCTTCCCTTGCCCGCGATGCGTCGATCGCCTTCGACACGATCTTCTTCATCACGCCCGGGTTCTTATCGAAATACTCCCCCAGCCGCTCGTTCATCACCTGCTTCACGATGCCTTCGATGTCCGAGTTCAGCTTGCCCTTGGTCTGCCCTTCAAACTGCGGCTGCGGCAGCTTCACGCTGATCACCGCCGTCAGCCCTTCGCGCACATCGTCGCCCGTCAGGCTCTCTTTTTCCTTGAACAGGTTCGCCGCCGTCCCATACGCGTTAATCGTCCGCGTCAACGCGCTGCGGAATCCCGACAGGTGCGTCCCCCCGTCCCGCGTGTTGATGTTGTTGGCGAAGCTGAACAGCGTTTCCGAGTAGCTGTCGTTGTACTGCAGCGCAATCTCCACCACCACCTTGCCGCCATTCGGCATGTCGCGCTCGCCTTCAAACGCGATCGGTTTCTCGTGCAGCATCTCCTTGCCGCGGTTCAAGTGCTGGATGAACTCCGAAATCCCGCCCTTATACAAAAACTCATGCACCTTCACCGGCTCCACCCGTTCATCGGTGAGCGTGATCTTCAGGCCCTTGTTCAAAAACGTCAACTCGCGCAGTCTCTGCGCCAAGGTGTCGTAGTTGAACTCGGTCACCTCCATAATCGACGTGTCCGGTTTGAACGTGATCTTCGTCCCCGTCTTCGAACCCGCCTTGCCTGTCTTCTCCAGCTTCCCCTTCGCCACGCCGCACTCGAAGCGCAGCTCCCACACCGCCTTCTCGCGGTAAATCTCCAGGTTCAGCCACTCGCTGAGCGCATTCACGCAACTCACGCCCACGCCGTGCAATCCGCCCGATACCTTGTACGTGTTCGAGTCGAACTTGCCCCCGGCGTGCAGCTTCGTCATCACGATCTCAGCCGCCGACACGCCAAACTCTTCCTTGATGTCCACCGGAATCCCGCGCCCGTTGTCGATCACCGTGATCGAGTTGTCGATGTGGATCGCCACCGAAATCTCAGTGCAATATCCCGCCAGCGCCTCGTCCACGGAGTTGTCCACAACCTCGTACACCAAATGGTGCAGCCCGGCCTCCCGCGTCGAGCCGATATACATCGCCGGACGTAGCCTCACCGCCTCCAATCCCTCCAGGACTTTGATACTCGATGAATCGTAAGCTTCCGGTATTGCCATAAACTCCTTCACTCAAACTTCCACTCCGAACTTCACTCCCCCACCATCACCGCCCTAACAACCCATCCGTCACTCCAACAATCCGTCCCCCACCGGAACGACCCGTCCATCACCCGTAAACCCATCCCTCACCCGCAAACCCCACAACTGAGCCGCGACCGTAAGGGAGCGGTCCCCCTCGCACCAGGGCCGCGACAAGATGGCGGACCCACCACCAGGGCCGCAGGGCATACCGAAAGCCCCCTCGCGCCAGGGCCGCGGCAAAAGTGCCGGAGGCACCTCAGATGCGCATCGGCATGATGATGTAGCGGTACGTGTAATTCACATCCTCGCCCGCCGGCCGCATCTCGCCCGCGCTGGCCGCGTCCTTGAAATGGAACGCCACGCTCGGCTCCCCGCATGCCTTCAGGAAATCCAGCACATACACCGCGTTGAACCCGATCTCCACATTCGGCCCTTCGTAGGTCGCCGCAATGCTGTCCTCGCTCTCACCGGTCTCCGACAGCGACGAGTGAATCTTCAACTCGCCCGCCGACACCTGCACCCGCACCGCATGTGACCGCTCATCGCTGAACTGCGCCACGCGTTCAATCGCCGCCTTCAACTCTTCCTTCGCCAGCGCCACCGAATGCGGATGCTCCTTCGGCAACACCCGCTCATAATCCGGGAAATTCCCCGTCAGCTTGCGGCTGATCAGCAACCGCTCGCCAATCTGGAAAAACAGGTGGTTGTCGGTCGAGGAAAACGCAATCGTCGAATCCGCCCCGGCCTCGGCCGTCAGCTTCAGAATCTCGCCCATCGCCTTGCGCGGAATCAACGCACGGAACCCGCTCACGCCGCCCGTATCCAGCGGCCGCTCGCTCATCGACAAGCGGTGCCCGTCAGTGGCCACCATCACCAGCCCATCGCCCTTCAGCAGCATCAACGCGCCGTTCAGCGTAAACCGCGACTCCTCATTCGAAATCGCGAAAATCGTCTGCTGGATCATCGACGACAGCAGCCCCGCCGGCAGGTCCGCCACCTTCTCGGTCGACGCCGGCAACTCCGGATAGCTGTCCCGCGACATCCCCGCAATCCGCGTCCGCGAACGCCCGCACGTGATATTGGCCCAGTGGTTGTCGCCCACCTTCACCGAAATCTCGGCCTCCGGCAGCAACCGCACATAGTCCAGCAGCCGCTTCGCCGGAATCGTCCCTGACCCCGCCTTCTTCACCTTGGCCGGGCACGAACAGCGAATCCCCAGCTCCAGGTCCGTCGCTGTCAGCGTGATCCTGTCGCTCGAGGCTTCCACCAGCACGTTCGACAAAATCGGGATCGTCGTCCGCTTTTCCACCACGCCTTGCAGCAGGCCTAGCTCGCGTACCAAATCGGTTCTTGCGATGGTGAATTCCATGTCACTCTCCCCGGGCCCTCCGGCCCCTGTCCAATGGCCTCGGCCACCCGTTCTGTTCTGGTTCTCTTCCAAAGAACCAAATATGTCTATCTATCGTAGGAATCGGTGCTGTGGAAATGTGAATATCTCTCTAAATTATACAAAACCAAAAGGCTTCTTGTCCCAGCACACCGTGGAAAACATTTCCATGAAGCTTGCATGACTCCCCACTCCAAATCCATCCACAGCCTTTCCTCTCCTCTTTTCGTACTGTTCCTGTGGAAATCTCAGTAACCTCAATTGAATGAATCGATTGTACTGTGGATCAACCTGTTCAAATCCGCGTCACGATGGCGCAGCTGCTCAATCTTCTGTATCGAGTGCAACACCGTCGTATGGTGCTTCCCGGAGAAGTACCGCCCAATCTCCGGCAACGACGCGTTCGTCAGCTCTTTCACTATGTACATCGCCACCTGCCGCGGATACGCTATGTTCGGCGCATTCGTCTTCTGCTTCAGCTGGCCAGGCTGGAGCGAAAACTTCTCCGCTACCAGCCTCACCACGCTGTCGATGGTGATCTTCTTCTCCGAGCCCGCATGCAGGTGCTTCAACACCTGCCGCGCCATGTCCAGGCCCACCTGCTCGTTCGTCACGCTCGAATACGCCAACAGCTTGATCAACGCGCCCTCCAGTTCGCGCACGTTCGATCGCGTCTTCGTCGCAATAAACACCCGTACATCCTCGGGAAGGTGGATCCCTTCCTGCTCGGCCTTCTTGTCCAGGATCGCCATCTTCGTTTCCAAATCCGGCGCCTGCACATCCACCATCAATCCCCACTCAAACCGCGAGCGCAGCCGGTCCACCAGGCCCGTCGTGTTCTTCGGCGCTGAATCGCTCGATAGCACGATCTGCTTCTGGTGGTCGTACAGCTCGTTGAATGTGTGGAAAAACTCCTCCTGCGTCCGCTCCCGGTTCGCCAGGATATGCACATCGTCCACCAGCAGCACATCCGCTGAACGGTAGTGCTGGTGAAACAACGGCATCCGGTCCGTCCGGATACACGTGATCAGTTGGTTCATAAACCGCTCGCTCGACGTGTACGCAATCCGTAACCCCGGCGAACGCTCCAACAACTCATGCCCGATCGCATGCAGCAGATGCGTCTTCCCCATCCCCACGCCGCCGTATATGAACAGCGGGTTGTACGTCCGCGCCGGCGAATCGGCCACCGCCCGCGCCGCCGCGTGCGCAAACTGGTTGCACGATCCCACCACAAAACTGCCAAACGTATACCGCTCGTTCAGCGACCCTACCGCCCCCCCAAACAGCGACTCCGCACTGCCTGCCCCATACGCCGCCGGCTCTTCCACCGGAGCCGCGGCAGCAGCCGCCACGCCCCCCGTCGAATACACCACCTCAACCTTGCCCGCGCTTAACTCCTGCAGAGCATACTGGACATCGTCCCGCAGCTCCTTCTCCAGCCAGTCCCGCGTCACCTGGTTCGGCACCACCACCATCAGCCGCTGTCCATCCTGCGACCGCTGCGCCGTCCGCGCCACCCAGTTCTGATAACTCTCCCAGGTCAAGCGCGCCGCCAGCCGCTGCTTCACCTGCTCCCATAGTTCCATGGTGCTGACTTCCCGCCTCGTGGACCCATAACGTGACCCCGAGACTTCTTCAAATTCCCGATACTCTCTGTCCTTACCTTCAATAAGCACAGCTTTCCCACTCAATTTCCACAAGATTCTCACATGTGGGTACAGGCGGAACGGGGGAGATGCCTCCAGGACCCATCCTATCGGCGAACCGGCCAGTCTATCGCGCGAAAGACTCGCACCGGCATCCACCTGCAGTGTGCAGTCTAGCACAAACCGCCTTCCTCAGATCATCAGATTGCGATTATATTACTGCCGTGTTTTCATAACCTTACAAACTGTGTCGCAACCTTCTCCTGACCGGAATACGACTCCCCGCCAACCGTGATACGCTTTCCCCGATGCGCTCTTCCCACCTTCTCCTCTTCTTTGTCACTGCCCTCCACGCCCAGTCCACCATCCACATTCCCTCTTCCCTCGACCGCTCCCTCCAGCCCGCCGCCCTCTGGTTTCCCACAGCCCCCGCCAAGCCCGTCCCCCTCCTCGTCCACCTCCATAGCTGGTCCTCCCACTACAACACCTCCGAAGCGTGGAAGGTGGCCCTCCAAGAGGCCCAGAAGCGCAACTGGGCCTTCCTCGCCCCCGAATTCCGCGGCCCCAACGATCGCCCCGAGGCCTGCGCCTCCCCCCTCGCCCGCCAGGACATCCTCGACGCCGTCCAATACATGATCACTCACTATCAAATCGATCGCAAACGCATCTTCCTCCTCGGCGGCTCCGGCGGCGGCCACATGACCCTCATCATGGCCACCCACTCCCCCCAATCCTGGCGCGCCGCCTCCGCCTGGGTCCCCATCACCGACCTCGCCGCCTGGCACGCCGAAACCAAGCAGCGCGACCTCCGCTACTGGCGCATGCTCGAAGCCTGCATAGGAAAGTTACCAAACGAACCCAATCTCAGCCAGTACCGTCTCCGCTCCCCTCTCCCCTTCCTCCACAAAGCAAAGAACTTACCTCTCGACATCCAAACCGGCATCCACGACGGCCACACCGGCTCGGTCCCCGTATCCCACTCCCTGCTCGCCTTCAACGCCCTCGCCCAGGCCAACCGCCAGCCCGCCGCCGCCTTCTCCCCATCCGACATCGACACCATCGTCACCCAACGCCACCTCCCCGACGGCTACCCCGCCCCGCCCACCGAACCCCGCCGCACCCCCATCCTCCACCGCCGCACCACCGGCAAAGCCCGCCTCACCCTCTTCGAAGGTGGCCACGAAACCGACTTCCCCGCCGCCTTCCTCTGGTTTGACACCCTCGTCCGCTGAGAAACGCCGTATACTGCCCCAATGCGCCTCCTAGCCGCTCTCTCCCTAATCGCCCTCGCCGCCGCGCCCCTCTCAGCCCAAAGCCGCCCCGCCGACTTCGGCCAGGGCTGGCTCCCCGAATTCAACCACGCCGCCGCCCAAATCCTAGCCCTCGCCGAAGCCACGCCCCCCGAAAAGTACGCCTGGCGCCCCGCCCCCGGCGTCCGCTCCACCAGCGAAGTCCTCATGCACACTGTGGAAACGAACTACTGGCTCCTGAAACAGGCGGGCATCCAAGTCACCCTTCCAAAACCCGCGCCATCTCCCGAGCGCGGCGTTCCCCGCAAGGACGACGTCCTCTTCTGGCTCCGCGCCTCCTTCGACGCCGTCCGCACCTCCTACCCCACCGCCGACCGCCAGAAACTGGTGAAGTTCTTCGGTAAAGACACCCCCGCCGAAAACGTCTTCCTACGCATCCTCGTCCACAACCACGAACACATGGGCCAGCTCATCGCCTACGCCCGCATGAGCGGCGTCACCCCTCCCTGGTCCAAATAGAAAGGGCGCAAGGCAACTCGCCCTGCGCCCTCCCAAACCCGTCCTGGGGCTGTCTCAATACAGCAGCTTCAACCCAAACTGGATGCGCCGCGGCTCACCCGCCGAGTTGATCGTCCCCACAGCCGGACTCGTAATGTTCACGTTCGGATTCCCAAACGCCGGCGTATTCGACGCGTTAAACGCCTCGGCCCGGAACTGCAACCGCACCCGCTCCGTGATTGAGAAATACTTCGCCAGCGAAAAGTCGAGGTTCGTCACCCCCGGTCCAAACAGGATGTTCCTCCCCGAATTGCCATAGGTGAACTGCGGCTGCAGCGTGAACGCCCCCACGTCGAACCAGCGGTCAATCGTCCGCTCCCCGCCAGGCAAATTGCCATGTCGGATCCGGTTCGGCCGGTCCGCCCCGCCCGCGTTCGTCAACCCGCCGCCCGACACCACCGTGAACGGCTCGCCGGTCGACTTCGAAAACACGCCGCCCAACTGCCACCCGCCGAGGAACGCATCCACCACGCGGTTCGCCCCGCCCAGGAACGCCTTGCCCTTCCCAAACGGCAGCTCATAGGTCGAGCTGTACACAAACATGTGCCGGATATCGGTCAGCGAACTGCCCCGGTTCTGGTTGCGATCCCACACATACGTCGCCCCCGTCCCTTCGCCGTTGCCCACCTCATCCAGGTTGTCGATCGCATGCGACCACGTGTACGACATCAGGAACGTCAGCCCCTTGCTGAAGCGCTTCTCAAGCTTCGTGATCAACCCGTTGTAGCCCAGGTTGCCGTACGGCACCTGCTGGTTCACCGAGTTATAGAACGGCCACAGCCGCAGGTTGTTCACCGGCGTCGGCCCCGGCTGAATGCCGTACGGGATGTTGTAGTTCAACCCGCCCAGCATCTTCCGCGTCCCGTTCCCGTTGTAGCCAACCGTGAGCAGCGTGTCGAACGGCAGCTCGCGCTGGATGTCGAAGAAGTATTGAATCGAATACTGCGTCGGCAGGAACTTGCCCGGCGCGTCAATGCCCACCGAGTTCGGCCCCGGCACCGCCGTCGCCGGCAACTGCACCGCCGGGAAACCATCCTTCAGGATCAGCCGCGAATTGATGCGGTCCAGCGTCCCAAAGCCAATCTCGATGAAGTCCGGCGCCTGGTTCTGTGCCCGCGCCCACTGCGTTTGAATGGAGTCGGCGCGCGCGTAGATCATGCCCGCCCCGGCCCGCACCACCATCTTCGGCGTCACCTTGTAAGCCAGGCCCAGCCGAGGTGCGAAGTTGTTCGTGTCGTTCTCGCAGTTACACTCGTTCTCCCCCAGCCGGATCTGCTGCAGCCGCGCCGCCGCGCCCAGGTTGTTGAAGTCCATCACAAACGTCGACACCCGCCCGTCCGGAAACCGCGGCGCAAAAAAGATGTCGTAGCGCAGCCCCAGGTTCAACGTCAGGTTCGGCGACACCTTCCAGTCGTCCTGCACAAACCCCGCCAGCATGCTGCCCACCACGTATTCGCCGTTCTCGTTGCCGATCGTCCCGCCCGCCGCCATCCCCAGCATGAACTCCGCCATGCCGTCCGCCGTCGCCCCGCGGTTGGCGGGGTTCGCCGTGAACTCGCGGTTGAACGCAAACTGCCCGCGCGAAAATCGCGCCGCGTTGCGGAAAATGTCCTCACGCCGGAATTCGCCGCCAAACCGGATGCTGTGCTTGCCCCAGCTCTTAAACATCGTGTCGTTGAACTGGTAGGTCCGCTGGTTGTTCGTGTTCGGCCAGAACGAACGCGTCCCGATCTCGGAATACCCCGCCGGCGTGAACCGCGACAGCCCGTGATCGTTCGACGACGCCAGGTTCGTCTTCGGAATCCCCTTGATCCCGTACTCGTCAAACAGCGGCTTGTCGTAAGGCACATCGAATCGCGTGTTCACGTCCGTAATGCCCACGCGGAACTCGTTCGTCAGCGTCGCCCCAAACGTGTAGGTGTGCGAGAACGCAATCGCATTGCTGTCGATAATCGTCGTCGTCGCCAGCCCGCCATCGGCCGGCAGCGGCAGCGGACCCGGCTCAAACCGGTCCCGGTCGCGCCGGCTGTAGCGCCCCGACACGCGGCTCCGGTCGCTCACGTTGTGATCCCCCTTGATGTCGAACGTGTTCACATCGTTCGACTCCGACCCTGCGTAAAAGTGGTTGTTCACAATCCTCGACGAATCCCCGATCGTCTGCGCCGGATACAACGCCAGCAGCTTCGGAAACAGCGGGTCCCAGCGGCTCTTCGGCACGATGTTCCCCGGAAACTGCTGCCGCGTGAAGCTCGTCGGCGTCCCCACCGTCGTCGCCGGATCGAAAATCGGCCGCACCCGGTTGAAGTTCCCGTCGCGAATCTCCGCCGTCGGCACCGTCGCCGTGAAGCTCCGTCCCAACCGCGTCCGCGTCCCTTCAAACGACCCAAAGAAGAACGTCTTGTCCTTCCGGATCGGGCCACCCACCGTCCCGCCATACTGGTTCTGCTTGTAAATCGGCTTCGTGTTGCCTGACCGGTTGGCGAAGAAGTTCGTCCCGTCCAGCTTCGAGTTGCGCAAAAACTCAAACAGCGTCCCGTGCACCTCGTTCGTGCCCGACTTGATGTTCACAAACACCTGCCCGCCCATCCGGTTGCCATACTCCGCCGACAGGTTGTTGGTCACCACGCGAAACTCGCCCACCGCGTCCACGCTCGGCTTGATCGCCTGCGCCTCAAATCCAATCGGACCCCCCGAATAGGTCAGCGAATTGTCCACGCCGTCAATGTTCACCTGCACCTGGTAGCCATGCTGGCCTCCGGCCGAAAACGCCCCCTCGCCCTCGGGCCTCGAACCGCGCGCCGCCGTCGTGCCCGCGCTCAACCGCGCCAGCTCCAGATAATTCCGTCCATTCAGCGGCAGCTCCACAATGCGCTTGTTGTCCACCACCTGGCCCACCGTCGCCGTCTCGGAGTCCAGCAGCGCCGCCGCTGCGCTCACGCTGATGCTCTCGGTCACAGAACCCGGCTTCAGCGTGAAGTCCACGCGCGCCGTCTGGTTCACGTCCAGCTTCAGCTCGGCCACCTCGGCGCTGGAAAACCCCGTCATCGACGCCACCAGCTTGTAGCGGCCCACCGGCAACGTCGGCGCCGCGTAAAACCCCGTCTCGTTCGTCGTCACCTCGCGCCGCAAACCAGTGTCGATATTGGTTAACACCACCTGCGACCCGACCACCGCGCCCTGTGTCTGATCCTGGACAATGCCCTGAATCGCGCCCGACTGCCCATACAGCGCTCCCACTGTGAGCGCCATCACTATATAGACCCGCCAGATATAGACCCGCCAGCTGTTCTTCACCATGGCCCGGATTATATCAAGCTCTTCATCAACCGAAAACGAAAAAGTCAAACGTTTACCAACGTCTACCGGAATTCGCCCCCCCACCCCTCATTTTTTTTCGCCCCCCATTTGACAACCAGCCTTCCTTCTGGCAATATTATGAGTGCGCCTCACACTCACCCCGTGCGAGGTGCACGCTCCCAAAATCCGGCGGTTCCCCAACCGCCGGATCCGCCTCCTGCAAGAGCTCCAATTCGGGCCGGCCGAGGTTTGCCGAGCGGGAGTAACTCAGTTGGTAGAGTGCAACCTTGCCAAGGTTGATGTCGCGGGTTCGAATCCCGTCTCCCGCTCCATTCATCTCCTTCCTCCTTCCCCTCCGCAGTTCCACCGGATAGAATCGTTAGCGCTCACCTCAGCGTGTCCCCACCGCGGTCACGCAGCGCAAAGGACCTCGCCCTCCATGCCCGTGATTCACTCCAGCTTCCGCCTCATCCGCGCATCCGCGCTTGTTCTCCTCACGGTCTCCGCGCTTGCCCAAACCGCGCCGCGCCCGCCCGCGCCACTTCAACCCGGCCAGTTGCGCCGCCTCGGCACGGTCGATGAGCGCTTCCAATCCTACAACGTCGAAATGGTGGAGGTCACCGGAGGCCGCTTCTGGGCGCCCTACCGTGCGCAACAGCCCGCCGCGACAACCGCCCCGCCCACAGGCGCCCCAACCCTCGACCCCTCCCTCTTCCGCCAGCGTGAACCCATCAACCTCGCCGGCTCCCGCCTCCGCCGCCTCGCCGCCGCCCTCGGACCCGCCTACATGCGCGTCAGCGGCACCTGGGCCAACTCCACCTATTTCCACGACGAAGACGGCCGCGGCCCCTCCACTCCCCCCACCGGCTTCGGCGGCGTCCTCACCCGCGACCAGTGGCGCGGTGTCGTCGCTTTCTCCCAGGCCGTCGATGCCCCTATCGTCACCTCTTTCGCCATCAGCGAAGGCGCCCGCGGACCCGATGGCGTCTGGACCACCGATCAACTCCGCCGCTTCCTCCGCTTCAACCAATCCCTCGGCGGCAACATCGCCGCCGCCGAGTTCTTCAATGAACCCAACATCCCCGCCATGGGCGGCGCTCCCAAGGGCTACGACGCTGCCGCCTACCGCCGCGACTTCGCCCGATTCCACGCCTTCCTCCGCACCGCCTCCCCCACCACGCGCATCCTCGGCCCCGGCGCCGTCGCCGAGCCCGACGGCCAACTCGCCCGCTTCACCATGCTCTCCTCCTTCGACCTCCTCGGCGGATCCCTCGCCCAAGTCGATGCCCTCTCCTATCACTTCTATGGCGGCGTCTCCAAACGCTGCGCCGCCATGAGCCCCGGCCGTCAGCTCGCTCCTGAAAACGCCCTCACCCCCGAGTGGCTCTCCCGCACCGAGCGCGATCTCGCCTTCTACACCGCCCTCCGCGACCGCCTCGACCCCAAAAAGCCCCTTTGGCTCACCGAAACCGCCGAAGCTGCCTGCGGCGGCAATCCCTGGGCCTCTACCTTCCTCGACACCTTCCGCTACCTCTCGCAAATGGGCCGCCTCGCTCGCGGCGGAGTCCAGGTCATCGCCCACAACACTCTCGCCGCCAGCGACTACGCCCTCATCGATGAGGAAACCATGACCCCCCGGCCCAGCTACTGGGCCGCCCTCCTCTGGCGCAGGTTGATGGACCGCACCGTCCTCGACGCCGGCCCGCCCCCCTCGCCCACCGTGGAAACCTACGCCCACTGCCTCCGCGGCGTTCCCGGAGGCGTCGCCCTGCTCGCCATCAACACCAGCCGCGATCAGGCTTTCTCCCTCCCCATCCCCCGCCCCGCCAGCCTCTACCTGCTCACGTCCCCCAACCTGGAAAGCGCCCGGGCTGACCTCAATGGCGCCGAGCTGAAGCTCTCCCCCAGTGGCGCCCTGCCCTCCCTCCAGCCTCGCTCCGCCTCGTCGCCGGCAGCGCTTCCCCCAGCCGGCATCGCCTTCCTCGCCTTCCCCAACGCCGGCAATCCGGCCTGCCGCCTCGAGCCCTAGTCCGGATGTTTCACCACGATTGCGGCGAGGAGCCAGGAGAGCCGGGCGAATGCAAGGCGCGCGAAGGGTGCCGGACGCAGGCGTACGGGAACTGTACGTCGAGGACGGCATGCCAGCGCAACGCAGCAGTCGCGCGGTGATCACGCTCCACGGCCGATGGCTGGTGGAATTTCCGCGCTAGCCCCCTCTCTCCCGCTACTGCACGCTCCGCTTCGTCAACCGCAGCGCTTCCCCCGCCGGCTCATACCGCGGCTCAATCTCCAACGCCTTCTCAAAACACGCCCGCGCCCGGTTCAGCAGGTCCTTCCCCAAATACACCCGCCCCAGGTTGTACCAGGGAAAATGAAAACTGGCGTACCGCGCGCTCTGCGTCGCCTTCTCCAGCCACGGAATCGCGTCATCCAGCTTCCCCTGCTCAATCAGGTACGCCCCAATGTCGTTATACGGATTCCCAAACCCCGGGTCGATCAGAATCGCGTTCTTACACTCCGTGATCGCCTCATCCAACTTCCCCTGAAACTTGTACGTCCAGCCCAGATACGTGTACGCCTCCGCCGTCGGATGCAGCTCAATGCTGCGTTTATACAGCGCCTCGGCCAGGTCCAGCTCCCCCTGCATCTGCAACATGTAGGCCTTCTGGAACAGCTCCAACGCCAGCTCCACTCGAGGGTCCGTCGTGCTCATGCTCCTCTACTTCTAACACAACCGCCCCCGCGCCAGCCCTCCTCCACCCCTGCGGAAAACACCCGGTGCAGTAGACTGGTCCAAGTATGAGTCAGCAACTTGTGGCCGGTGTCGACCTCGGCGGCACGGCGGTCAACTACACCCTTCTCACCCCCGGCGAGCAGTTTCTCATCGACGGCCTCTGTGAACACCCGGCCCGCTCCAAGGAAGGCCCCGCCATCTGCATGCAACAGATCGCCGACGGCCTCGCCATTGCCCTCGAGCGCGCTGGCGCCAGCCTCGCCGACATTGCCGTCGTCGGCCTCGACACCCCCGGCCCGGCCAGCGCCCAAGGCGTTCTCAGCACCCGCGGCGCCACTAACTTCGTCCACGCCGATTGGGCCGGCTACGACCTCCGCGCCGGCCTCGCCGCCATGCTCGGCAAACCCGTCACCTACCTGAACGACGGCAACGCCGCCGCCCTCTGGGGCCACTTCAACATCTTCGGCGCCGACCCCGTCCCCACCTCCGTCTCCGCCATCATCGGCACCGGACTCGGCGGCGGCGTCATCGTCAAAGGCGAAGACATCAAGGGCCGCGCCGGCTTCGGCGGCGAACTCGGCCACGTCCTGCTCCCCTACCAGTCCATCCCCGCCCTGGCCGGCGTTCACCCCCGCTGCAATTGCGGCCGCATCGGCGATCTCGAGTCCATCTGCTCGCTCACCGCCATCACCAATACCTTGCTGCCCCACTTCCTCGGCAAGTACCCCACCCACGATCTCGCCCGGCTCGACATTGCCACCGCCGCCAAAAAGGTCCGCGGCCTCGCCGAATCAGGCGACGAAATGTGCCGCGCCATCTTCCAGGTCCAGGCCCACGCCCTCGGCCTCTTCTTCGACATCATGATCAATACCTTCGACCCCGACGCCCTCATCGTCGGTGGCGGAGCCATCGAAACCGGGCCCGATTTCCTCCAGTGGTTTGTCTCCGAAATCCGCGCCGGCATGCCCAATCAGCGCGACGAGCAGGCTTCCATCCCCATCCACATCATGCCCCACGGCGATACCGCCGGCGCCCGCGGAGCCGCCATCGAAGCGCTCCACCACGCCCGCCACGCCGGCTTACTCTAGTCGAACCGCCACACCCGCTCCACCGTCTTCGCGAGCATCCACTCCCGGTCCTTGTCGTTGAGAAAACTCATCTCATCCCGCACCACGCCCAACGTCTGCGCATAGGTCGCATGCCGCAGGCACACCGGCCAGTCCGTCCCCCACATCAGACGCTCCGGTCCGAATTGCTGATGCAGCTCCTTCACCTGCGCCCACGTGTCGCGCCACGGATACGGTTCCTTCGAAAGCGACCACGTGTGCGAGATCTTCACAAACACCTTCGGATACCGCTTCAGCGCCGTCAGCTTCGCCAGCTCCTCCGGCTTCCCCAGCGGACTATCGGCCATGTGGTCAATCACCACCGTCAGCCCCGGCTGCTTCGCAATCAGCTTCTCCACATCCGGTAGCCGCGCCGTCGATGTCAAAATCGTCATCGGCGCCCGCAACTGTTCACACCGCTTCCACAACGGCCCCATCAATGGCCCATTGATCCACTCCCCGCTCGCGTTCGCCGCCGGCGACAACCGCACCCCCTGGAACCTCTGCTCCTCCACCAGCCGCGATAAGTGATCCGCATTGGCCGGGTCCTCCGGATTCACCCGCGCCACCCCGCGAAACTCCCATGGATACCGCCGCAGCACATCGGCCACATACGAGTTGTCCCAGCGATACCCGATGTACTGGATGAGCACCGTCCGCGCCACCCCGTGCGTCTTCATCAGCTCCAGCAGCATCTCCGCCGTGCGGTCCTCGGCCGGAGGATTCCCCGTCTCCTTGGCCCACGGAAACCGCGCGTCGTTCTTCCACACATGCGTGTGCGGATCAATGATGCGCTTGGGGACGGCTGCCTGACTCATGGCCGTGGGAATTGTGGCGCTGGCAGCCAGCATGCGGCGTCGGGTAAGGGGGGACACGCCGCTATCATATATCGGGTCGACGCCCGATTCCGGCTCCTCGCCGCTCAGCTCTTCTTTCGCTTCCGCCAATACTCCTTCATCCGCGCCGACACCTCGCGCCGCTCCTCATCGTCCATTGTCTTCCGGCCCCGGCGCTTAACGGCCACCAAAGGTGCCACCGCCCCGGTTCGGGTTAAGTCTTCCAGCGATGCGATGGCACGGTCCAGGCGGTCCTTCTCCGTACGCAATTCGCGTATGATTTTGTCAAGATCCATACTTCAATCCCTCTGAGGACCTGACGGTCCATTAATACTTTGATAGTAGGGACCAGAACCGGGTAGGACCACAGGACGCCCGTCCACGCCGGTACCAGGACCGGCATAGGAATCGAGCTTCCCAGGGTATAGGAAATTCTACTTACTTGACAAGAAACGGATACGACCAAACAAGCTGGTAGCCAAACGAAGTTACCGCCCAGTACACCCCGCCGGCAAACACCGCCACAAAGCCCGCCACGATCAGGAACAGGATCAGCCACGGGAACTTCTTGTTCTCCCGGCTCAGCGTCAGCAGGTAGGCCGCGAAAATACCGAGGAAATACAGCAGCGTCATCGGCAGCGCCAGCAGCATCAGGTTCACCACGTCCGGCGTCGGCGTGATCAGCGCCGCCACCACCACGATGCCCAGAATCGCGTACCGCGAATTCCTCACCAGGAACCCTGGCGTCACAATCCGCAACAGCGACAGGAAGAAAATCAGCACGGGCAGCTCAAACACCAGCCCCATGCCCAAACTCACGTTCGTGAACAGATCCAGGTAATTCGATAGCGAAATCACCGCCTGTGCATTGCCGCCAATGCCGATGGCGATCAGAAACGCCAGGCCCAGCTTGAACGCCACAAAGTAGGCAAACAAACCGCCGAGAATAAACAGCCCGGCGCTGATCACGACAAACGGCGCCGCCCACTTACGCTCTTTCTTGTACAAACCCGGTGCGATGAACGCCCAGATTTGATAGAGAATCCAAGGCGAAGAAAGAAAGATTGCCGTAAGAATCGGCAGTTGCACCCAGATCACCGAAAAGCCCTCGGTCGGCGTCAAAATCGCCAGCTTCGGGTCCTTCATTCCGGCTTGCTTCATCGCCTCAATCGCCGGATTGCTCACCAGCAGCCAGATTTCGTTGTTGAAGTAGATGGCGATGGCGAACGCCACGCCCACGCCAATCAGCGCCTTCAAAATCCGGTTCCGCAGCTCCTCCAGGTGTTCGAGGAAGCTCATGCGCAGCATGCCGCCCTCTTCCCCGTCTTCCTCTTCCTCGTCGTCCGCCCCTGAGTAGGGCGGTGGAGGAGCCCCACCGGAACCCGTCTTTGTCTCCGCCACAGGCGCGGGCACACTCGATGACTCCACCACCGCGGTCGTTGGCGAAGCCGGCGCCTGGTCGCTGCCCGGCGTCTCATAGCCGTAGTCGTCGTAATAGGGGTCGCCGTAGGACGCCGCGGCATCCGTCGTCTGCTCGTAGGAAACCTTGGCCTCGCCCTCGGGAGCAGCGGCGTCTGAAGACACCTCGCCCCCGTCCGGCTGCGCCGCCGTCTCCCCCGTCCCCGCTTCGCCGGCCCCGTCCGGGGACGAGGACCTTGCCTCGCCGGCCCCGTCTGATGACACGGCCTCCGTCGAAACGTCAACGCTCTCCGCCGGCAACGTCTCCCCACGCGAGGAAATCTCGTCGTCCTGCGGAGGCACTCCGGCCTGATCGTTTGTGCCCGCCATGTTGTTATGTGCTGAATTGCGAACGCTGCTGCGCGCAGCTTACGTCTGGGCTGCCTGCGGGCCTTCGGGCTGCTTCTCGCGAGCCACCGTGCCTTCAGGTGCTTCAGCGGCCACCGTTTCCGTTGAGGCGGATTCAATGGCGGCGTTCGCCGGCTGGTCAGCGCCCTGAGTTGCGGTTGCGCTTACTGTGGAACTTTCCGTGGACGCCGAAGCGCCGGTGGAATCCGGCGAATCGTATCCATAACCGTAATCGTAGTTGGAGTCGTAGTAGGAAGAGTTGTAGTCGCTCGTGCTCGCTTCGATCTCGTTTTGCACCGAACTCGTCGCACTCGCCACTTCATGACCTTCCCGCTCTATGGCGGCCATTTCACGATCCCAGGTGGACCTGAGCTCGCTTGACGCCCGCCGGAACTCCGTCATCGCCTTGCCGATGGTCTTGCCCAGTTCCGGGAGCTTTTTCGGCCCGAAAACGAGCAAGGCAAGGATGAAGATAAACACGGTTTCTTGCCAGCCCAGCGGACCCATCGCTACTCCTTATCTAAATCCTCAACGCGCTGATCCACACCGGACCAGCCGCCGAGGGAATTGGTTCGTCTCCATCATAACGCGCGCCGCGCGCTACCGCTTGAACACGCGCCCGATCTCCTCCCGCTCCTCCACCGTGAGGTTCCGCACCTCCCGCCCCCGCAGTAAAAACCACAGCTTCGCCGTCTCCTCCAGCTCTTCGCAGCGGTCCACCGCCTCGTCCATCGTCCGCCCCAGCGTGATCACCCCGTGGTTCCGCATCAACATCGCATCATGCTTCACCGCCGCCGCGCCCACCGCCCCCGCCAGCTCCTCTGACCCCGGCCGGAAATACGGCAACACAGCCAGCGGCGCCACCCGCATCAGGTAGTAAGGAGTGAACACCGGCAGCGGCTCGGCTTCATCCAGATCCGCCAAACACGACAACGCCACCGTGTACGTGCAGTGCAAATGGACCAGCGCCCCCGCCCGTTCCCCCGCCGCCC
>JAFLBB010000096.1 GCA_017304135.1 Acidobacteriota bacterium
GTGAAGGTCGACGGCGAGGACTTCCCCTTCACCCAGATCTTCGGCCCCGCGCCCACGCAACCGGCCACCAAAGACTCACCGCTCGATGCGGCCAAGACTCCCGTCCCTGAACAAACGCGCGCCAAAACCCCGGCCCCACAGCCCCCGCCGCCTCCACCCCCGCCTCCGCCGCCGCAGAAGCCCGAGGCCAAACAGCCGTCCGGCAAACACGCCCCCGTGGCCCCGGCCAAGGGCGGCAAGCAGCAAAAGGCCCCGCCCCCTCCGGTGCCCACCATGGTCCCCAGCGCCGGCACCCACTCCCAGGCCCCGCCCACCATCGATGTCCAACCCTCGGCCGTGAGCGCGCGCCCCGTGCCTCCCAAACAGGGAAAGTCCGTCGGCTGGCTGCTCACCCGCATCGGCATCCCCCTCGTCCTCTTCTTCGGCATGGCCTTGACCGCGGCGTACTTCGGCTACCGCCACTTCTTCGGCGAAAAATCGGCAACCACCACCACCGAGCAGCCCGGCGAAACGCAGACCGTGCGCCTCACGGCCTCGCAGTCCGGCGCGCAAATCTTCATCGACGGCGAACCCTGCGGCGCCGGCGAATGCAGCGTCCCGCTCAAACTCGGCGCCCACCGCGTGGAAGCCCGCCTCCCCGGCTATCGCACCGCCATGCGCGACGTCGAAGTCGCCGCCGGCGCCTCCGAACCCATCAGTCTCGAATTGGAGCCCCTCCCGCCCTTCGTCCAATTGGGCGCCGACACTCCCGAAGGCCGCGTCACGCTCAACGGCAAACAACTCGGCGTGATGCAGGGCACCATGGACCTCAACGAGCTGCAGCCGGGCGAAAATCAGTTGGAATTCGCCAGCGGAGCCTTCCGCGCCACCATGCGCTTTGAAGCCGCCCCCGCCATCGCGCCGCGCCTGTTGGGCCCCATCCGCACACAAGGCTTGAAGTCGGTGGTCATCACCGGCGTTGGCTCCACCGCTTATCTCTACTCCACTGTCGATGCGGCCCAGGTCTCCGTCGATGGCTCGCCCATCGGCAATGTGAGCGCCGAGGGCCTGGAGCTGAAACTCAACCCCGGTCCTCACGAAATTGTCGTCAGCCCCGCCCAGGGTAATCCCTACAAGATCGCCTATGAGGCCTCCACCTCCCCGGTCCTGCTGGCCCGCCTGTTCTCTGATTCCAACCTCGGCAGCCTGCGCATCGCCACCGCCGAGGACAACGTCTCGGTCTACATCGATGGTCAGAAATACCGCCGCCAAACCCAGCGCGGCCGCCTGCTCATCTATCTTGCCCCGAAGCGCTACGCCATCAAGGTGGAAAAGGAAGGCTTCACCTCCGAGCCGCCCGAAGCTTCCATCGAAGTGAAGCGCGGTGAAGAGGCCCGCGCCGATTTCCGCATGGCCGCCGCGCCCCAGAAAGCCGTCCTCTCCCTGCGCAATGCCGCCCCCGGAGCCGAGGTCTTCCTAGACAACCGGCCCATCGGTACGATCCGCCCCGATGGCACCTTCTCCGCCGGCAGCCTCGAACCGGGCCGCCACACCGTCGCCGTTCGCCGCGACCGCTTCAAACCCTTCCAAACCACCGTCGAGTTCGCCCCCGGCCGCACCGTCGAACTGGATGCCCCCATGGATTCGGCCACCGGCACGCTGCGCATTGAAGTGACGCCGGCCGACGCCCGCATCACCATCAAACACGAGGGCGAAGCCGAACGCCCCGTCACCGAGCCCACGCTGCAACTCCCCGAAGGCAGCTATACCATCTCGGCCAGCGCACGCGGCTTTGCCGCAGCTTCCCAAACGGTCCGCGTCCAGGGTGGCCGCTCGGCCACCGCCACTCTCGCCTTGGCCCGCGAAGGCCAGCAGCAGAAAAAGGGCGGCGGCGGTGGCGGCACAGCCTTCACCCTCAGCGATTGGACCTCCGCCGGCGGCTGGGAAGCCCGCGACAAAGTCTTCGTCCGCAAGGGCGGCGACTATTTCCTCGCCCCCACACGCCCCCGCCCCGGCACCTACACCTTTACCGTCGTCCTGCTCCGCGGCCGGCGCATCCACTGGGTCGTCGATTACCGCGACCAGCGCAACCACGTCTTCTACCAGGTCGACGACGACGAGTTGGAGCGCATCGACGTCCTCAACGGCAAGAAAACCACCGTCTCCAAATCGCCGCACAAATCCAACAAGAAGCTCTACCTCTCGTTCCTGGTGACGGTGACCAACAACTCCATCTCCACCAGCATCCTCCGCGCAGGAACCTGGGTCGCGCTGGAAAACGGCCCGCGCAACGACGCCGGCTCAGGCCAGTTCGGCTTCTATGTCCCCGGCCGCGATGAGATCGCCGTCAGCGACTTTAAGTTCCAACCGAACTGACCTGGCCCGGCCGCGATAATCGCAGCCTACACGGCTCCATCCACCAGCACCGAGAGCTTCTTCACGACGCCGTCCAGCCGCTGCGCCTGCTGCATCAGCTCCTGTCCCGCGGCGGCGTTCTCTTCCGAATTCGCCGCCACCTGCTGGGTCGCCTTTTCCATCTCGCCCAACGCGATGGCGATCTGTTCGATGCCGCGTGACTGTTCGGTGCTGCTCGAGTTCACCTCTTCGGCCAGCCGCCGCACCTCGGTGGCATCCGTGGTCACCGACGTGATCGCCTCGGCCACCCGGTCCAGCGTCGCCTTGCCGGACTGGCTCAACGTGATCGACTCTTCGATCATCCCCGTTGTGTCCTTGGCCGCCTGGGCCGAACGCTGCGCCAGGTTGCGGACTTCATCCGCCACCACCGCAAAGCCCATGCCCGCCTCACCGGCGCGCGCCGCTTCCACAGCCGCGTTCAACGCCAGAATGTTCGTCTGGAACGCAATCTCATCGATCACCTTGATGATCTTCGAGATCTTCGACGAGGAATCCACAATCGACGCCATCGACTGCACCATCTCATTCAATGCCTCGTTGGCGCGTCCAATGCTCCGCGCCGCATCCTCCGTGCGCGCGGCCGCCGCCTGCGAATGCGTCGAGTTCTGCTTCGTCATCGCCTGCACCTCATGCGTCGAGGCCGACATCTCCTCAATCGAAGCCGCCTCCTCGTTAGCCAGTTGCGACAGTGACTGGCTCGCGCTCGACACCTGCTGCGCCGCGCTGGCCACGTGCTGCGAACCTTCTGTCAATTCGGCCAGCCGCCGCGCCAGGCCCACGTTCGCATCGCGCACCACCCAGATCGAGCCGGCCCCCGTCACCAACAGAATCAACCCCAGCACGGCGTTCAGGTAAACTCCTCGCACGGTCAGCGCCTCAGCCCGCGCTTCACAGTCCTTCAAAAACTGGCGCTGCTGATCCTGCAGCTTCGACCCCGTCGCCGTGAACCGCAATACCAGCGGCGCAATCTGCGGCACCAGTTCCTTCGTCTCGGCCTGCCTGCCCTGGCTGTTCAACGCCACGAATTTCGTCGCCAGCGGCTCATACTCATCCGCGGCGGCTTGCATCTCCGCCAGCAGCCGCTTCCCTTCTTCGGTCACCAGCAGCGGCCTCAGGTCGGCAATCGTCTGCCTCACCTGCTTCATGTTCAGTTGGAACAACCGCGCATACTCCTGAAGCGCGTCGCGCATCTCCAGGCTCGCCGCCATATAGGTGCCTCGCTGCGCGGCCGCCGCCGCCCACGCCAACGAATTCACATCACCGGCTTTGTCGAGCTTCACCGCCGTCTGCGACAGCGCCACATCGAGTTCCCCGTTGAGCTGATCCTCCATCCACACGCCGGCGACGGTGATCATGATCGCAAAAACAAGCAACGCACCCGTACACGCATACAGCTTCTTTGACAGACTCCACTGACTCATGGTGTTCCTTTCGCTTGGGGGCCGCACGGTCCCGTGTTTCCCCATGAGACCGCGGCGCGGCTGGTCACCATCGCGTCTCCACTGTTCATATCGAGTCACGAACCCTGAATACGTGTGGGATCTTTCATCAGTCGTTCCGACGGGAATGCGCCAAACCCCTCACCCACCCCAGGCTCTCTTCGCCGCCCCCGTCCCCTGATACAATCATGTCGCTATGACCTCCCGCCGCTCCTTCCTCTCCCACGCCGCCGCTGTCCCGGCGCTCTCCCTGGCTGCCTCGTCCCTGCAAGCCGCCGCCTCCCAGCACGGCTTTGTCCTTGGCGTGGCGTCCTACTCCCTGCGCAAATTCCCCCGCGAAAAAGCCATCGAGATGATCAAGGCCTGCAAAGCCCCCTACGTTTCGGTGAAGAGCTTCCACCTCGACTACAAGGCCACCCCGGAGGAGTTCGCCCTCGCCAAAAAGCAGTTCAAGGCCGCCGGCATCACCGTTCTCTCCGGCGGCAACATCGACCTGAAAGGCGACGAAGCCGAACTCCGCGCCATGTTCGAGTACGCCAAGGCCGCCGGCATGGCCACCATCGTCTGCGCCCCCTCCCTGAAAACCGTCGGCGCCGTCGAAAAGCTGGTGAAGGAGTTCAACATCAAGGCCGCCATCCACAACCACGGCCCCGAGGACAAGCACTTCCCCACGCCCCAGTCCGTCCTCGAAGCCGTCAAGGGCATGGACCCCCGCATGGGCCTCTGCATCGACATCGGCCACACCTCGCGCACCGGCGCCGACATCATCGAGTGGGTCGCCAAGGCCGGCCCGCGCCTCTTCGACATGCACTTCAAGGACCTCGCCGACCCCATGAACAAGGACTCCCAGGTCGCCGTCGGCGAAGGCAAACTCCCCATCAAAGGCATCTTCGCCCAGCTCAAGAAACAGGGCTACAAGGCCGGCTGCATGCTGGAATACGAAATCAAGGCCGACGATCCGCTGCCGGGCATGATCAAGTCCTTCGATTACATGCGCTCTATCCTCGCCACCCTCTAACTCTGAACCAACGTTGCTCCCCGCGGAACGGTTCCCCGTGAGCCGTTCCGCCACCCCTCCCCGTCTCACCTTCGCGCCGCGCCTCCGTATTCCCGATCGAGGATCTCGTTGTGCGCGCTACGCTTCTACTCACCGTCCTTCTCTCCGCGGCGGTCCAGGGAAAGGGCGATCCCCCTGCCCCGGCCGCCGAAGCTCATCGCCAGAACGCCATTCGCCACTCCTGGCGGGCCGAGCGCCTCCACGACGCCTTTCGTCACACCGAGGCCGCCCAAGCCTATGCCAGGGCTGTCGACGCACTCACCGCCGCCTTCGGCGAGGCACATCCCCGCACCCTGGTCGCCCTCAATAACCACGCCTCCGCCCTCCTCGAATTGAACCGCGCCGCCGAGGCCGAAACCGTCCTTCGCGATGCGCTTGACCGCCGCCAGCGCGCCGCGTTGGGCGAAGACGACTGCCTCGCCGCAACCTGGAACAACCTCGGCGAAGCCCTCCTGGCCACCGGCCGTGTCGCCGCCGCCATCTCCCTCCACGCGCGCGCCCTCGCCCTCCGCCAGCGGCTCCTGCCCGCCGCCCACCCGGAGGTCGTCGCCAGTCTTACCCACCTCGGCGAGGCTCTCCGCCAGAACGGCGAACTCACCCGCGCCCGCGGCCTACTCGAGCAAGCCGTCCCCCTCTGGGCCGCGCCCGCCACGGTGCAAACCGGCGCCGCCGCCATGCCCCTCATGCCTGGCTATGCCCGCGCCCTGAACTCGCTGGCCTTGCTCCACGATGCCGAGGGCCGGCGCCGTGAGGCCGAACGGGCACTCCTCAACGCGCTCGCCTCCTCCGCCCGTGCCTATGGCCCGAAGCATGAATTCACCGCGACACTCCATTTCAACCTCGCCGGCCATTACAGCCGGCGCCAGGACTGGAAACGGGCCGAGGCCCACTGCCGCAAAGCTCTCAACGTCTTCGAGCTTCAGCCCTCTCACCAGGACTCCAAATTCGGGCTCGCCCTCAGCCTCCACGCCCAGGTTCTCGACCAGATCAGCGGCCGCAAGCGCGAAGCCCAGGCGCAACGCAAACGCGCCGCCGCCATCCTCTCGCTGCGCTGAGAGCTATCCTGGCCTCATGTGGATTCTGCTCGCCACCCTCCTTGCCTCCGCGCACGCCCTCACCGCCGCCGCGCCCACCATCGACGAACTCATCCAACTGAAGAGCGTCTCCTCGCCCCGCATCTCGCCCGACGGCTCGCGCGTCGCCTACCAGGTGAACACCACCGACTGGAAGCAGGATGCCTTCGTCTCGCAAATCTGGATCGCCGTCCCCGCCACCGGCCGGACGTTCCAATTGACACGCGGCGAGAAGTCCGCCTCCCAACCGCGGTGGTCGCCCGACGGCAAATGGCTCGCCTTCGTCACCGAGCGCGGAGGCGCCAAGCCGCAGGTATACGCCGTCGCTTCCTTGGGCGGTGAAGCGGTTCAGCTCACCAAGGCAGAGAACGGCGTCGGCGGCTTCGAGTGGTCACGCGATAGCCGCTTCATCGCCTACTCCACCTCCGACGCCGACGAAAAGGCCGACAAGAAACGCAAGGATCACCTCGGCCCCTTTGAGGTCGTCCGCCGCGACTACCACTACACCCACATCTGGACCATCGATCTCGACAAGGCCCTCGAATCCCCCACCGCCGGCACCCAGCGCACCAAGGGCCGCGACTTCAGCGTCGGCAGCTTCTCCTGGTCCCCCGACGGCACACGCATCGCCTTCGATGCCTCGATCAACCCCGACCTCGTCCAGCGCGGCACCGCCGACCTCTACGTGCTCACGCTCGACAGCGGCGATCTCCGCAAACTCGTCTCCCAACCCGGCCCCGACGCCTCCCCCATTTGGTCGCCCGACGGTTCACAAATCGCCTTTGAGTCCGCCATGGGCGGTGCCCGCTTCTTCCACGCCAACTCCCGCATCGCCGTTGTCAACGCCTCCGGCGGCACACCCCGCGCGCTCACCAACGCCTTCGATGAAAACCCGCAGCTCACCAACTGGCTGCCCGCCGGCATCCACTTCTCCGCGCTGCAAAAAACCAGCTACCACCTCTTCCGCCTCGACCCCGCCACCAGCCGCATCACTCGCCTCACCTCCCCCGCCACCTTGCTCGCCGGCAACTTCAGCTTCACCCCCGACGGCAGCCGCATGGCCTACACCACTTTCGGCCCCAAACAACTCAGCGAAGTCTACGTCTCCTCCGTCGAAACGCTTGCCCCCGTCAAGCTCACCAACATGACCGCGCAGGCGAGCGGCCACACCCTCGCCACCCGCGAAGTGATCACCTGGAAGAGCTCCGACGGCACGCCCATCGATGGCATTCTCATCAAACCCGCCAACTTCGACCCCACGAAACAGTATCCGCTGCTCTGCATCATCCACGGCGGCCCCACCGGCATCGACCTCCCCTCCATGGTCGACACCCGCTACTACCCCGCCGACATCTGGGCCGCCCGCGGCGCGGTGCTGCTGAAGGTGAACTACCGCGGCAGCGCCGGCTACGGCGAAGCCTTCCGCCAGTTGAACGTCCGCAACCTAGGCGTCGGCGACGCCTGGGACGTCCTCTCCGGCGTCGATCACCTCGTCAAGCAGGGCTTCATCGATGAAAAGAAGATGGGCTGCATGGGCTGGAGCCAGGGCGGCTACATCTCCGCCTTCCTCACCACCACCAGCCGCCGCTTCGCCGCCATCAGCGTCGGCGCCGGTATCTCCAACTGGGCCACCTATTACTACAACACCGACATCACGCCCTTCACCCCCATGTATCTCAACGACAACCCGGCCGGCGACCCCGACATCTACCGCAAAACCTCCCCCATGACCTACATCCGCCAGGCCGCCACCCCCACCCTCATCCAGCACGGTGAGTTCGACCGCCGCGTCCCCATCCCCAACGGCTACGAGCTCCGCCAGGGCCTCGAGGATCAGAAGGTCCCCGTCGAAATGGTTGTCTACAAAGGCTACGGCCACGGCATCACCAAGCCCAAGTCCATGCGCGCCGTCATGCAGCACAACCTCGCCTGGTTCAATCACTACCTGTTCGGCGACCCGCTGCCCGAGTTCGCCAAACCCGAGATCCCCGGCTCCGCCACCACCTCACCGGAGAAATAGGCCTGCGCCGCGCCGCGCGCGGGTGCACAATGAGAGCGAACATACCCCTCTCCGGGAGGTCCTCTCATGCCCTGTTCGCAGGCTCTTCTTCGCATCCTCACCCTCACCGCCGCCGTCACCCTCACCGCGGCGGCACAGCAGCAAACGGCTCCGCCCAAACCACGCCCCCGCACGCCGCGCCCCCCGCCCTCGCAACTCGCCCCGCAAACCGTGCCCGACAAGGTGAAGCTCTTCATCCCCTACCGCGCATACACGCAGGCCGAGAACGACCGCATCCTCGACCTCTACCGCTTCCTCCGCGTCGCCGATGTCTCCGACGGCATGGACGTCGTCGGGCTCACCGATGTCGGACTCGTCGATCCTGAGATCAAGGCACTGTGGCGCGATACGGAGAGCTTCGCCCACCGCGCCGTCGGCATCGCCGTCACCGCCCGCTACGTGCCCACCAACAAGCGTCTCCACACGATCGACCAGGCCGAAATCGGCCGCTGGTACTCGAACATCACCACCGAGACGTTCATGGACGTGCTCCACCCCGGCTCCATCCTCGTCATCGACGCCACCGATGACGGCGAATCGCGCAGCATCGGCTCCAGCAACATCCTCGCCTGGCAGAAGCTTGGTATGCGCGCCGTCATCACCAGCGGCGGCCTCGCCGACAGCGACGAGATCATCCACAACAAGGTGCCGGCGTACTATAAACGGCTCGCCCGCGGCATTCGCCCCGGCCGCAATGAATTGGAGTCCGTCAACCGCCCGGTGAATCTCGGCGGCGCGCTCGTCCGCCCCGGCGATGTGGTCATGGCCGATGGCGATGGCGTCGTCGTGGTCCCCCGCGAACACGCCGAAGCGGTTGCCGCCGCCTCCATGCAGTTCCTCGACAACGTCGGCCTGGAGCGCATGAAGAAGGCACAGGGCGGATCGAAACCCGCCCCCAAGCCCTAACCGGCTACTTCACTTTCCACGAACCGTCAGCCGCCTTTTCCCGGTGCACGCCGTGGCAGCCGCCGCAGGTCGCCGTGGCCTTCTTGAACGAAGCGCCCGCCTCGTCCCACTTGCCCGCCGCCGTCTGCTCGCTGATCGTCTTGAACTCAGCCGCCGCCGATTCCGAGAACGTCACCCCATCGGCGGCCGACTTCGCTTTCCAGAACTTGTGCACATCGCCGAACCAGCCCTGCAGCTTCTTGGCGTCGGTCGCCGCGCTGTCGTCCTTGGCCGCGATCTTCTTGGCCAGCCCCGAACAGGTCGGCCCGATCTGCTTCATCGCTTCCCGCAATTTGGCCTCATCAGCCTGTCCCCAGAGCATCGTTCCAGCGGCCAGTAAGCAGGCCGCCGCAAATATCTTGTTCGTCATCGAATGGTCCTTTCCCGCCGCGCCCGGCACACGGAACTCACCGTGACACGGCGACCGGAACATTCTACAGGAGCGGGCGCTCCGAATTAGCGTGGGGACTGCTCCAGAGTGGAGCGGGAGATGGGAATCGAACCCACGACCAACAGCTTGGAAGGCTGTGACTCTACCACTGAGTTACTCCCGCACCGGAGCAGCCTTCATTCTAACCCAACGTCTCCGCCCGCCTCTACTGCGCCCCGCGCGACAGCAACATCACCTTTGCCGTGTGGAACATCACCAGCAGATCCAGCGTCGGCGACAGGTTCTTGATGTAGTAAAGGTCGTACTCCAATTTCTTCACCGTGTCCTCGATCGTGTCGCCGTATTTGTGGTTGATCTGCGCCCACCCCGTGATCCCCGGCCGCACCACATGCCGCTGCCGGTAATACGGAATCTGCTCCGACAGCGTCGCCACAAACTCCGGACGCTCCGGCCGCGGACCCACCACCGACATCTCCCCCCGCAACACGTTGAACAACTGTGGCAACTCGTCGATCCGCGACTTCCGCAAAAACCGCCCCAGCGCCGTGATCCGCGGATCGTTCTTCTGCGCCCACACCGCCCCCGTCTTGGCCTCGGCATCGGCCCGCATCGAGCGGAACTTGTAAATCGTGAACGACTCCCCGTTTAACCCCACGCGGCTCTGCTTGTAGAGCGCCGGCCCCGGCGAAGTCACTTTCACCAGAATCGCCGCCACCACCATCACCGGCGCCGCCAGCACCAGCGCCACCAGCGCGATCACCCACGAGTAAATCGACTGCACCCGCACCATCAGCGGCCCCGGCCCCAACCGCGACGAGAAAATCAGTTGCGACGGCCGGATCTGTTCCGTGCACACACGCTGGAACACACTCTCAAACGACGTCGCCGCTTCCTCAATCTGCACCCCCGCAAACCCCAGGTCCAGCAACTCATACACCGGCATCTTTGCCCGGTGCTCGCGCAACCCAACGACAATGCGGTTGACCTTCTGCTCGTCCACCACCTTGCGCAAATCGGCCACCAGCCCCAACCGCCACTCCCCGCCATCCCCCTCCGCCGGTTCGTCATCCACGTAACCGACATACGTCAACCCCAACTCCGGCCGCTTGCGAATCTGCTCGGCAATCTGCATCGACACCGGACTCGCCCCCAGCATCAACACCCGGTCCCCCGCCAGGTTCCCCGTCAACGCTCCCGATAACGCGATGCGCCACAACGGCAGGATCACCAGCAGCGTCAGGCTGCCCGTCATCATCATCCAGCGCGGCAGCACCAGTTCCGGCCGCACATAGCTGAGCAGCGCTTGCATCAGAAACGCAAACCCAAACACCAGCGACATCTGCTGCACCAGAGCCACCCGCGATATCACCCGCAAGTGGTCATACAAATCCAACAGATACAACCCCAGGATGATGCCCACCGCCATCAGCCCAATGCGCAGCAGCCCGTTCTCGTACAACAACCACACCGTGGCGTCGATGTCGGCATGCAGATACGCCGCCGCTATGTAAGCGCACGTCGTGAGAACCACCTCGCACACCAGCGCACCCATCACCGGCGCCGGAATCAATTGTAGAAACGGTCTCATTCTGTTAGGTCGCCCACCCAACGTTGGCAGCGAGGCTCACCCATTTTGACAGACTGTGCCGCCGTTTGCACCCCGTACCGCCTTCCCCTCAGTCCTCCCCACCCGCCTCTTCACAGTCCGATAAAACCTAAAATTTCCATTGATTTACAACCATTTGACAAAAATCCGCAGCCACCGCCGTTGACGCTCCCCCACCACGATGCTAACCTGAAATAGGACTAGATCAGTCTTAGTGGACTGAATCTGTCTCCGTTCGACACATGCTGAAGCTGACCAAACGCTCTGACTACGGCCTCATCGCCCTCCGCCACTTGGCCATCGCCGGCGACGAGACCTCGGCTTCCGCCTCCGCCAAAGAAATCTCCACCGCTTACCGCATCCCCCTCCCCTTACTCTCCAAAGTGCTGCAAACCCTCGCCAAAGGCGGCTTTCTCAACTCCGAACAGGGCACCCGCGGCGGCTACCGCCTGGCCCGCCCCGCTGACCGCATCACCACCCTCGAAGTCATCCGCGCCATCGACGGCCCCGTCATCCTCACCTCCTGCTTCACTCACGAAGGCGGCGAGTGTGAGCAATTCGACACGTGCACCGTCAAATCGCCCCTCCGTAAGGTGCACGAAGGCATCCTCAGTCTGCTCGAAAACACCACCGTCGCCGACCTCACCGTCGACCGCGGCCCGTTTGCCACTACACCCCTCATTGCCATTCACCCCGCCGCCGCCACGGCTGCATCCACTGTAAGGAAACTGACCCAATGAAGTTCCCCATTTATCTCGACAACCACGCCACCACGCCGCTCGACCCGCGCGTGCTCGACGCCATGCTGCCCTACTTCCAGGATCAGTTCGGCAACGCCGCCAGCCGCAACCACGCCTTCGGCTGGGCCGCCGAAGAGGCCGTCGAAACCGGCCGCAAACAGATTGCCAGCCTCATCGGCGCCAACTCCAAAGAGATCATCATCACCAGCGGCGCCACCGAGGCCAACAACCTCGCCATCAAGGGCGTCGCCGAAATGTACGCCGAGCGCGGCAACCACATCATCACCGCCGCCACCGAACACAAGGCCACGCTCGACACCTGCAAACACCTGGAAAAGCGCGGCTGCCGCGTCACGTTCCTCCCCGTCATGCAGGACGGCCTCATCGATCTCGACATGCTGCGCGAGGCCATCACCGGCAAAACCATCCTCGTCAGCATCATGTACGCCAACAACGAAATCGGCGTCATCCAGCCGGTGGCCGAAATCGGCAAGCTCTGCAAGGAACGCGGCGTGCTCTTCCATTGCGACGCCGTCCAAGCCGTCGGCAAAATCCCGGTCAACGTCATCACCGACAACATCGACCTCATGTCCATCTCCGGCCACAAGGTCTATGGACCCAAGGGCGTCGGCGCTCTCTACGTTCGCCGCCGCAACCCGCGCGTCCAACTGACGGCCCAAATCGACGGCGGCGGCCACGAACGCGGTATGCGCTCCGGCACCCTCAACGTCCCCGGCATCGTCGGCCTCGGCAAAGCTTGCGAAATCGCCCAAAAGGAAATGGCCGAAGAGTCCGTCCGCATGGCCGCTCTCCGCGACCGCCTCAAGGACAAGTTCATGGCCGCCCTCGACGAGACCTTCATCAACGGCTCGCTCACCCACCGCCTGCCCAACAATCTCAACATCAGCTTCGCCTACGTCGAAGGCGAATCGCTTCTCATGGGCATCAACGACGTCGCCGTCTCCAGCGGTTCGGCCTGCACCTCGGCCACCCTCGAGCCCAGCTACGTCCTGAAAGCCCTCGGCGCCGGCGACGATCTGGCCCACTCCAGCATCCGCTTCGGCATCGGCCGCTTCAATACCGAAGAGGAAATCGACTACACGGCCGAGAAAGTCATCAGCGTCGTCAGGAAGCTCCGCGAGCTTTCCCCTCTCTACGAGATGGTGAAAGAAGGCATCGACCTGACCAAAGTCCAATGGACGGCCCACTAACAGCCAACTGGGAGGAACAACATCATGGCCTATTCCGATAAGGTCCTCGACCACTACAACAACCCGCGCAACGTCGGCTCGCTCGACAAAGCCGACCCCGCCGTCGGCACCGGCATCGTCGGCGCCCCCGAGTGCGGCGACGTCATGAAGCTCCAGATCAAGGTGAATGACTCCACCGGCGTCATCGACGAGGCGAAGTTCAAAACCTTCGGCTGCGGCTCCGCCATCGCCAGCTCGTCGCTGGCCACCGAGTGGCTCAAGGGCAAAACCGTCGACGAAGCCCTCGCCATCAAGAACACCGACATCGTCAACGAGCTCAGCCTGCCCCCAGTGAAAATTCACTGCTCGGTGCTCGCCGAAGACGCCATCAAGGCCGCCATCAACGACTACAAGGCCAAGGCGTCCACCTCCAAAACCGCCGGCGTGGAGGCGTAAAATGAGTGCAGCCGTGGAAACTCCGACGCAAGCCCTGTCCATCACCGTCACGCCCAAGGCCGTGGAGAAGATCCGCGCCGCTTTCACCAAGGAAGGCGTCTCCGGCGGCGGCTTGCGCCTCGGTGTCCTCGGCGGCGGCTGTTCCGGCTTGAGCTACCAGTTCAAGTACGATCCCCAGCCCCGCGCCCGCGACCATGTCTTCGAGTTCGGCGACGTCAAAGTCTTCGTCGACCCCAAGAGCATGCTCTTCCTCAACGGCATGACCCTCGACTACAAGGAATCCCTCATGTACTCGGGCTTCGCCTTTGAGAACCCGCACGCCACCAAAAGCTGCGGCTGCGGTTCCTCGTTCTCTGCCTGAGCGCACCAGTGCAATACTTCGAAGCCCTCGGATTGGAGCCGCGTCTCACGCTCGACGCCGCTGACCTGCAGCAGCGCTTCTATCAGCGCAGCCGCCAGTGGCACCCTGACCGCTTCTCCACCAAATCCGCCCCCGAACAGGCCCAGGCTCTCGAAATGACGGCGCTGCTCAACGACGCTTTCCGCACCCTCCGCGACCCCGTCGCCCGCGCCGAATACGTCCTCTCCCAAAACGGCCTCGAGGCCTCCACCCAGCGCGGCAAAGACGTCCCGGCCGACCTGCTCGAAGAGGTCCTCGATCTCAACATGGCCCTCGAAGAGGCTGACCACGGCCAGATCACCCGCTCCCTCGCCCAGTTCGAACAGATGCAGGCCGCCGTCGACTCACAGCTCGCCTCCCAGTTCGCCGCCTGGGACGCACAGCCCACCCCCGATACCCTGCAACCCGTACGCGCCTCGCTCAACCGCCGCAAATACATCGCCAACCTCGTCCGCGACGCGCGAAAAGCATTGGACTCCTAAATGTTTGAAATCGACTTCGGCAAACCCAAGCACGAACTGATCCTCGGCATCGACCTCGGCACCACCAACTCGCTCGTCGCCGCCATGGGCCCCACCGCCCCCTTCATCATCCCCGGCCCCGACGGCGATCCCCTCACCCCCAGCGTCGTCACCGCCCTCACCAACGGCGACTTCCTCGTCGGCAACCCCGCCCGCCGCGCCCTGGTCACCCACCCCAACCTCACCGTCTACTCCGTCAAGCGCCTCATGGGCCGCGGCATCGCCGACGTCAGGGACGAACTGAAGCTCTTCCCCTTCCGCATCGCCTCGGGCTCGGAGTCGGTCATCCAACTCGCCCTCGGCCCGCGCACCTTTACTCCCCCCGTCATCTCCGGCATCATCCTCCGCCGCCTCAAGCAAAACGCTGAAGAGCACCTCGGCGAGCCTGTCACCAAGGCCGTCATCACCGTCCCGGCATACTTCAACGACGCCCAGCGCCAGGCCACCAAGGATGCCGGCCGCATCGCCGGCCTCGAAGTCCTGCGCCTCGTCAACGAGCCCACCGCCGCCGCCCTCGCCTATGGCCTCGACAAACGCAAGGAAGGCATCGTTGCCGTCTACGACCTCGGCGGCGGCACCTTCGACATCTCCATCCTCCGCCTCCAGGACGGCATCTTCGAGGTTCTCTCCACCGGCGGCGATACCCACCTCGGCGGCGACGACATCGACAACCTCATGCTGCGTGTCGCCCTTGAAGACATCGCCAGCGAATGGGGCGAAGACATCTCCCACAACCAGGAGGCCGTCCAACTCCTCCGCCGCGCCGTCATCGAAGCCAAACACGGCCTCTCCGTCCTGCCCGCCACCAACCTTGTCTTCGACTACAAGGACCGCCGCTACGCCCGCGAACTCACCCGCGACGTCTTCAACCGCCTCATCCTCCCCATCGTCGAACGCACCCTCGGCCCCTGCCGCCAGGCCATGGCCGACGCCAAGGTCACCGCCGATGACATCGACGAGGTCGTTCTTGTCGGCGGCAGCACGCGCGTCCCCCTCGTCCGCGAATCCGTCGAGCGCCTCTTCCGCGCCAAGCCCCACACCGAGCTCAACCCCGACCAGGTAATCGCCCTCGGCGCCGCCGTCCAGGCCAGCATCCTCAGCGGCGCCGATGAGGAAAAACTCCTCCTCGACGTCACCCCCCTCTCGCTCGGCATCGAAACCATGGGCGGCCTCGTCTCCAAAATCATCCACCGCAACTCCACCATCCCCGCCTCGGCCACCGAAACCTTCACCACCGCCGTCGAGGGCCAAACCAACGTCCTCATCCACGTCGTCCAGGGCGAACGGGAAATGGTGAAGGACTGCCGCTCACTGGCCCGCTTCGACCTCAAAGGCATCGACCCCATGCCCGCCGGCCTCGCCCGCATCGAGGTGCGCTTCCTCATCGACGCCAACGGCATCCTGCAAGTGAGCGCCCGCGAACAGCGCACCGGCAAGGAACAGACCGTCGAGGTCAAACCCAGCTACGGCCTCACCGACGATCAGGTCGAGGCCATGATCCTCGAGTCCATCGAAAAGGCCGAAGAGGATTTCGCCGAACGCCAGGTGCGCGAAATGCGCGTCGAGGCCGACAACGTCATGCACGCCGTCGAAAAGGCCAAGTCCAGTGATGCCTGGTATGAACGCCCCGAAGACGAGCGCCAGCGCGTCAACCGCGCCTTAAACGAGCTCATGGTCGTCTACCACGGCGACGACCACACCCTCATCCGCGCCAAAATCGAAGCCCTCGACGAAGCCACCCGCCCGCTCGCCGAAAGCATCATGAACTCCGCCGTCAACACGGCCCTCAAAGGAACGAAGATCTAGGCCGCCGGCCCCGCGCGCCCACCGCCTCGCGCCCCGGCCCAACGCCCCCAAGGAGCCCCCATGAAAAAACTCACCTGGAGCGACTTCGAAGACATCGGCATCGAACTCTACGAAGCCCACCCCACGCTCGATCCGCTCACCGTCCGCTTCACCGATCTCCACCGCTACATCACCGAACTCGACAACTTCGACGACGACCCCGCCGCCTCCAACGAAGCCAAGCTCGAAGCCATCCAAATGGCCTGGCTCGAAGAGTTCAAGGACAATCAGTAGTCGCCCCCGCCGACCCCGCTTCCTACCCCACCACCTCGCTCACCTGCATCTGCAGCGCAATCGACGTGTAGTTCGGAATATCCGCAACAATCCTCGGCACCGCCGTCATCATCAACTCCTGCAGCACCTCCGCCGACTCGAAGTCCAACTGCGCCATCGCCACATACATCGGCGGCAGCCCCGCCGCCAGGCCCATCAGCCCGCGCGTCACCTGCATGCCGAGCAGCTTCTCGCCCAGCAATTCCCGCACCAGCGGCAAATGCTTGTTCACGTAATATTCCCAATCGAAATGCGCGCCCTCGTCGTGGGCATAAAAGGCAGTCACTCGAACCATGCACGGATTGTATCCCACCAGGCCCTCCCGGCCTGCATGATACGCTCAAGAAACATGCGGCATTCCAGGGCAAAACTGCCGTTGGCGCTTCTGTTCGCCACCGCAATCTTCGGAGCCGATCGGGCCGTCGAGGGCCGCCTCATCCAGCGCGGCCGGTGGCAGGAACTGCGACGCACCCAGAAAGGTGTTCATGGTCCGCTGTCCATCGGGTGTGACGAAAATCAGGCACCGCGCCGTCGGCGGATCGCCAGCCCGCGTCGGCGTGGCAAAGCGGATGCCGGCGGCGCGGATATCATGCGCGAAAACCTCACCCAACTGATCGTCGGCAACCTGGCCGATGAACGCGCACCGCGAACCGAGCGCCGCTAGGCCAGCCAGCGTATTGGCCGCTGATCCACCGGAAATCTCGCGCGCGGGCCCCATCGCGTCATACAATTCGCGGGCACGATCGGTATCGATCAAGGTCATCCCGCCACGGACCATCCCGAATTCGGCAATCTGGTTATCGCTGCATGGTGCCATGACATCGACGATGGCATTACCGATGGCGATGACCTGGGTGGTGGGCTGAGACATGCTGAGAATCCTGAATTGACTGCCGAATTGCGAGCGCGCCTAGCCGCTTTTATGCAGACAGGGAAGCGTTGACAGGACGAGCCCGGCAAGCGATCCCCCCGCAATGCTGCGCGCACTTGCCCTTGCCTTGCCGACCTTGGCTGATCGCCGGCTGCTGCCGATCTGGCTCAAGAGCCTGATGGTCGCACTCGCGGCATTCCTGGTGCTAGGCGCGCTGGGCTGGTGGCTCATCGTGGCCGCACTACATCGGTTCGCCGCGGATGACGGTCTGAGCGAGCTGTTTGCCGCACTGATCGTACTGGTCGCAGGATGGCTCGCCTGGCGAATCATTGCCCTGGCGGTACTGCAATTCTTCGCCGATGACGTAGTGCTGGCAGTCGAACAACGCAGTTATCCTGCAATCGCCGCCAAGGCACGAAAACTGGGTTTGGCAGAAGAGGCGCGGCGCGCACTCGCCGGGGCGGGACGGGCGCTGCTGTACAACGGGCTGGCGCTGCCGGTGGCGGCGGTGCTGGCGATCACCGGCATCGGAGCGCCACTGGTATTTTTGCTGGTCAATGCGGTATTGCTGGGACGCGAGTTGCAGGACATGGTCTGGCTGCGGCATCGCCCTTCGCCCGAAAGCCCCGCACCGCTTACAGCGCTGGAGCGTTTTGGGCTGGGTGGCACGGTCACACTTCTGCTCACCGTACCCGTGGTCAATTTCATCGCACCCTTTCTGGGCGCGGCTTGCGCCGTCCACCTGATTCATCGCAAGGGCGCTCCATCATCATGATCAAGCGCCTCTTGTCCGGCCTGACCGGCTCCCTCCTTCTGTCAGCCTGCGCGTCCAGCGGCGCGGTATCCGGCCCTCAGCCACAGGTGCAGCCGCGCGTCCCGGTGCGCGCGCCGATCAAGGCCCCGCCTCCGCGGCCACGTGTGCTGGCCGCGCCAGGGCTCGAAGGCGTGATCGGCGCAACGCCGGACGATCTGGTTCGGCAGTTCGGCCCGTCGCGGCTTGACGTCTGGGAAGGCGACGCCCGCAAGCTGCAGTTCTCCGGAACAGCCTGCGTGCTCGATATCTATCTCTATCCCGAAGCGGCTGGCCGCACGCCGGAGGCCACCTATGTTGAGGCGCGGCGCGCCAGCGATGGCCAGGAAGTGGATCGCGCAGCGTGTATCGCCGCGCTGCGCGGGCGTTAGGTCGCCTGTCAGGTAACCCGGATTTAAGGTTATTCGTTCACAGCGGCGCTGATGTTTTGACCATGGGATCATCGCGCCATGAGTATCGAATTTGGTGACCTGACCACGCGGATCGCCGGGGACGGGCGGATCACTACCGAGGAAATCCTCGAATTGCGGCGACTGGGCTGGTCGGATGGGCAAATGACCCCGGACGAGGCGGAGTCGTTGTTCGTGGCCAATGAGACCGCCGATTCGGTAAGCCCGGAATGGTGCGATTTCTTTGTGGAAGCGCTGACCAGCTTTGTCATCAATACCGTTGATCCGGCTGGCTACGTTGACCAGGAAATGGCCGAGGAATTGATCGCCCGGATCGATCGCGATGGTCATGTCGGCACCTTTGCCGAGCTTGAACTGCTGGTGACCGTGATCGAAAAGGCCGTTGCCGTACCGCAAGTGCTGCGCGACTACGCCCTGCGGCAGATTGAAGAGGCGGTCACTCTGGGCGAGGGCCCGACCCGGCACGGCGAACTGATTCGGCAGGGGATCAATGCCGCCGAAGTTGCCCTGATCAAGCGCGTGATCTTTGGCACCGGCAGCGAACGGCCAGCAGGCGTCAGCAGGAGCGAGGCAGAGATGCTGTTTCGCATCAAGGACGCTACCTTGTACGAGCCGAACGCGCCGGATTGGAATGATCTGTTTGTTAAAGGCGTAGCGCAGTTCCTGCTGGGCTTCGCCGGTCACGAGGCGCCGAGTGAAGCGCGAATGCGCGAACTGGAGGGCTTCATGGCGGACCAGGGCGCCGGGATCGGCGGATTTCTGAGGCGGATGCTGACCTCAAAGCCCGATATCGAAGGCTTTGGCAGTTTGCTGGCGATCGGCGGTGACGAACCGGACTATCTTGCCAGCCTTGATGACGAAGCCGACACTGCCAGCGTGCTGGAACCGGCAGAGCAATCGTGGCTGCAGGACATGCTTGATGCCGACGAAGAGCTGGACGACATGGAGCGGGCCCTGATCGCCTTTATCGATGCCGAAACCGGCGAAACCTTTGTACCGCGACCGGGCGCGGGCGCTTGATACCGAAGCGCGCCGTCGTGACGGAAATCAGACAGTAAAGCTTTCGCCGCAACCGCAGGAGCCCTTGGCATTGGGGTTCTGGAAAACAAACCCGGCGGTGAAATCATCTTCCTGCCAGTCCATCCTGCTCCCAATGAGATAAAGCACC
>JAFLBB010000097.1 GCA_017304135.1 Acidobacteriota bacterium
TCTGGGGTGGGGTTCACTCCGAATCGTTTCGGACGGCGACACCGGTGCGGCCGGGGATGTAGTCGAGCAGGCGCTGGAGATCGGCCCGCGGCTCGAGGTTTTCCTGCAGGCGGATGAGTTCCTCACCGCTGCGGGAGGAGAGGATCCAGGTGTAGCCGGCGGTGCGGGTGGTGGAGCGCTGGAGGGTTTTCGACCATTCTTTTTGGACGATGCGGAGGCGGACGATTTTGGCCACCTGGGTCCAGGCGACCTCACGGGTGCGGGTAGGTGACTGGAGGCGGATGCCGTTGGAGTCGGCGTGGTAGACGGTTTTGCGGGTTTCGTAGGCGGTGTAGAGCGTGAGGCCGCCGACGATGATCGCGACGACGCCGGCGGGCCAGGCCACGAGGCGTGCGAGCCAGGATTCGGTGGAGTTGAGGAAGCCGCCGCCGGCGAGGATCAGCAGGAGCCCGAAGATGACCATCAGGATGACCAGGCCACCTGGCTCGCGCAGTTGGACGGGAGGGCCGAGGGCGGTGAGGCGGAGAGGGGCGGCGGGGGCGTCTTCCTCAGCTTCGGCGAGTTGCTGGTAAAGGGCGGTTTCGGCGGAGGCGGGCCCGGGCGTGTGGCTTCCGCCGAAGGAAAAGAAGCCGCCGATGCCGAGGAAGAGGCCGATGGCGGCGAAGCCGGCGATGAGGATGGAGTCGCGGTAGAGGTGGGCCCAGTGGGTGACCTCGCCCTGGCCAGGCTCGGGGTTGCTGTACATGACCTCGACCCGCTGGCCTTCGATGAGCGGGACGAGGGCGAGTTGATTGGAGCCATAAGCCTCGCGGGGTTCACCGGCGGCGTGGTAGCGGAGGGCGAAGCCGTCGCCGCCGCGGAGGCTGACGACGGCGGTGGTGCGCTCCCAGTAGCGGAGCTTGCCGTCGGCTTCCTGGTATTTCACCCAGCCGAGCCAAAGAAGCAGCGCCCCCATGCCCCCAAAGAGGAGTAAAATGGCGTAGCGCATGAAGGGAGTCTAGCGGAAAACGGGCGCCGCTCCAAACCGCGTGTGGTGGGGGCTTGGCAGGGGCGTGGCGGGGAGGCGCGGGCGTTGGTGGAGTGGCTCCAAGCCCTGCCATTCACACGAGATAGGAGCCGGTGGGGGGCTGGTTTTCGCCGTTGGAGGGGAAACTGGTTGAGTTCGTCAAGATAGAGATAGACAATACACTGTCGGAATAGAGTATAGTAGGGAATCACTACGTTTTTGAACTGTTTCGTTTTAGGCACCTAAATGGAGACCAGATGAGCACACAACCGATGGAACCAAAGCCCGTAAACGGGGCGGGACTCGTGCAAATCGGGGCAAGTCCGGAAGCGGCCATTGAACAGATCATTGAGAAGCGGCTAGCTGAGGAACGGGCGCGGTTGGAGCGTGAGGCGGGGCTGGTGCGGAAGGAAGTGCACCAGTTCAAGAAGCCGGCCGAGCGGCCGTTCACGGCGCAGCAGCGCGGGCACACGACGCTGTTGTTTGGCGGGCTGACGTGGAAGCACGAGAAGTTGCTGCACGCGGCGTTTGAGAGCCTGGGCTACATGGCCGAGTCGCTGCCGACGCCGGATGTGGCGGCGTTCCAGACGGGCAAGGAATTTGGCAACAACGGGCAGTGCAACCCGACGTATTTCACCGTGGGCAACGTGGTGCAGTACCTGCAATCGCTCGAGAGCCAGGGCATGTCGAAGCAGGAGATCATCGACCGCTATGTCTTCCTGACGGCGGGCGCCTGCGGGCCGTGCCGGTTTGGGATGTACGAAGCGGAGTACCGGCTGGCGCTGCGGAATTCGGGCTTTGACGGCTTCCGCGTGATTTTGTTCCAGCAGTCGGGCGGGCTGTCGCAGTCGGATTGCGAAGCCGGGTTGGAGATGAACCTGGACTTCTTCCTGGGGATTCTCAACGCGCTGAACTGCGGCGATGTGTTGAACGAGGTGGCCTACGCGATCCGCCCCTATGAAGTGAAGGCGGGCGAGGCCGACGATGCATTGAACCGCGTGATGGACTACATGCACGAGGTGTTCCGCAAGCGCACGCCGTGGAAGGTGGAAGAGGGGCTGGCGGGCTATCTGGGCGGGTTCAAGGACACGGCGGAGTATATCGGCAAGTTCGTGAACCAGCTCACGGGCGACGACATGACGGCGTCGCTCGAGAAGTGCCGCGACATGTACAACGAGGTCGAGATGGACCGGTTGCGCGTGAAGCCGATCGTGAAGATCACGGGCGAGTTCTGGGCGCAGACGACCGAGGGCGCGGGCAACTTCAACATGTTTGAGTTCCTGGAGCGCGAAGGCGCGCAGGTGTTGGTGGAGCCGGTGGGGACGTGGATCACCTACATGATTCACCAGGTGGTGCAGAAGTACCGCGACACGAAGGGCCTGGAAGCGGGCGCCGTGTTGCCGCCGATGTGGCGGCTGGACAAGCGGTTGAAGATTGAGCTGAACCACCGCAACAAGCTGGCCAAGCTGAGCCTGGCCGAGACGATCTTCAAGCGCGAGTATCACCGGCTGGTGGACGCGCTGGGGCCGTTGGGCCATCACCTGGCCGACCAGTATGAGATGCAGCGCATCGGGCATCCCTTCTACAATTCGCGCGCGGGCGGCGGCGAAGGGCACCTGGAAGTGGCCAAGAACATCTACTATTCGAACAAAGACCTGGCGCACATGGTGCTGAGCGTGAAGCCGTTCGGCTGCATGCCGTCGACGCAGAGCGATGGGGCGCAGGCGGCCGTGGTGAGCCACTTCAAAGACATTATCTACCTGCCGATTGAGACCTCGGGCGAAGGCGAAGTGAATGCGCATTCGCGAGTGCAAATGGCGCTGGGCGAGGCCAAGAACAAGGCCAAGCGGGAGTTCGCCGAGGTGTTGGAGCGCATTGGGATGTCGGTTGACGAACTGTATCAGTTCGTCGACGAGCATCCGGAGACGAAGCGGCCGATGTACCACGTGCCTCACACCAAGGGTGTGGTGGGCGTGGCGGCCAACTTCGCGCTGCACATTGCCGAGCGGGCGAAGAAAGAAAACTGGAAGCCCAAACTGGCCGTGGCCGTACAGTAAGCAACCGACTTACTTGTTGACAAACTGATACTCTCGATCAAGGAGACCGACCACTTGGCTCGCCGCCTTTCCGTTGGATTCGACATTGGCTCTACGACGGTGAAAGCCGTTGTGGTGGACATGGCCACCGACCAGGTGATTTGGTGCGACTATCAGCGCCACGACACCAAGCAGCCGGAGAAATCGCTGGAGTTCCTGAAGCGGTTCGAGAGCGAGATCCCCGATTTCAAAGAGGCCTCGACGCGGCTGTTTGTCACCGGTTCCGGTGGCGGCAACATTGGCCGCTTTCTGGGGGCGAAGTTTGTCCAGGAAGTGAACGCGGTGTCGCTGGCCGTGGAGAAGCTCTACCCGAACTGCAACTCCGTGGTGGAGTTGGGCGGGCAGGACGCCAAGATCATCATCTTCAAGGAGGACCCGGAGACGGGCCGCAAGAAGAAGGTGCCGTCGATGAACGACAAGTGCGCGGGCGGCACGGGGGCGGTGATCGACAAGATCAACGCCAAGCTGCGCATTCCGTCGGAAGAGCTCTGCAAGATGGGCTACAAGGGGCAGAAGCTGCACCCGGTGGCGGGCAAGTGCGGTGTGTTCGCCGAAACAGACATCAACGGGTTGCAGAAGTCGGGCGTGCCGCCGGAAGAGCTGATGGCCTCGCTGTTTGAAGCCATCGTGATGCAGAACCTGTCGGTGTTGACGCGCGGCAATACGCTGCGGCCCGAGGTGCTGCTGCTGGGCGGTCCGAACACCTACATCAAGGGGATGCAGGACTGCTGGAAGGCCAATATTCCGAAGATCTGGGCCGAGCGCGGGACGCCGCTGCCGGAGGGAGTAGATCCGGAAGAACTGATTAAGATTCCGGACAACGGGCAGTATTTCGCGGCGCTGGGCGCGGTGGAGTTCGGCAAGGACGAAGACGAGAAGATCGGCGTGTACTCGGGCTACGAGAAGCTCGAATGGTACATCACGGTGGGCCGCGAGGAAGAGAAGAAGAAGAAGGGCGGCAACGGCGGGCTGGCCAAGAACGCCGATGAGCTGGACGCCTTCGTCAACAAGTACCGCCACAAGAAGTATGTGCCGGCGAACTTTGACACGACGCCGGTGGTGGAGGGCTTCCTCGGCATCGATGGCGGCTCGACGTCGACCAAGGCCGTGCTGATCTCGAAGGACAAAGAGCGGCGTATTCTGGCCAAGGCGTATCAGCTTTCCAAGGGCAATCCCATCGAGGACACGATGGAGATTTTCGCCAAGCTGGAAGCGCAGATTACGGAGCAGGGGGCGAAGCTGAAGGTGCTCGGCGTGGGCACGACGGGCTATGCCAAGGACATTCTGAAGGACGTGATCGGGGCCGATGCGGCGGTGGTGGAAACCGTGGCGCACACGCAGGCCGGGCTGCACTTCTACGACGACGTGGACGTGATCTGCGACGTGGGCGGGCAGGACATCAAGATCATCATCCTGAAGAACGGCCGCGTGAAGGACTTCAAACTGAACACGCAGTGTTCGGCGGGCAACGGCTATTTCCTGCAGTCGACGGCGCAGGGCTTCGGCTACCCGGTGGAGCAGTTCGCCGATGTGGCGTTCGCGGCCAAGGGCTATCCGAGCTTTGGCTATGGCTGCGCGGTGTTCATGCAATCGGACATCGTCGATTTCCAGCGCCAGGGCTGGAAGCCGGAAGAGATCATGGCCGGTTTGTGCAACGTGCTGCCGAAGAACATCTGGCTGTATGTTTCGCAGATTCCCAACATCTCGGCGATCGGGCGGCGCTTCCTGTTGCAGGGCGGCACGCAGTATAACCTGGCGGCGGTGAAGGCGCAGGTGGACTTCATCGAGTCGCGCTTCAAGGGCAAGGACGTGCAGGCCGATGTGATCGTGCATGAGCATTGCGGCGAGGCGGGGGCGATTGGGGCGGGGCTGGAAGCAGGCCGGTTGTGGGACAACGGGCGGCAGTCGACGTTCATCGGACTCGACTCGGTGCAGCAGATTCAGTACAAGACGACGCGCTCGGAGGCGACGCGCTGTTACTTCTGCAAGAACAAGTGTCTGCGCACGTTCATCGACGTAAAGACGATTCAGATCAACCCGCTGGGCTACCGGCCGCAGAAGACGAAGGTGCCGCTGGAGGAAGGCTCGCAGCGGTTGATCATCGCCACGTGCGAAAAGGGCACGGTGGAAGACATCAACGAGATGCGCAACATCAAGGGCGATCTCGACAAGGTGAAGGGCGAGAATCCGAACTTCGCCGAGATCGCGGCCAAGGCGGTGTTCCGCGCGCCGAAGGTGGCCAACGTGGCCGACCCGATGCCGAAGCTGCAACTGACGCCCGCGCAGAGGCGGCGGGCCGAGGCGATGAAGAAGCGGGCGACGCTGCGCATCGGCATGCCGCGTGTGCTGAACATGTACTCGCAGGCGCCGGTGTTCACGGGCTACTTTGCCGCGCTGGGGATTCAGCCGGAGAACCTGGTTTGGTCAGACTACACCAACGAGGAGTTGTACAAGACGGGCGCCAAGCGCGGCTCGATTGACCCCTGCTTCCCGTCGAAGCTGGGCATCCCGCACGTCCACAACCTGCTCCACACGCATCATGCGAAGAAGCCGCTGGACATCATCTTCTTCCCGATGATCGATTGCCTGACCTCGGAGCTGCGGGGCGTGCAGGCATCGCGTTCGTGCCCGACGGTGGCGACGACGCCGGAAGCGGTGAAGGCTGCGTTCATCAAAGAGGGCGACCTGTTTGCCGAGAAGGGCATCACGTATCTCGACACGTTCGTGAACATCTCGAAGCCGGACATGTTGGAGCGGCAGATGTGGGAGCAGTTCGGGACGCTGCTCGGGCTGTCGCCGGAGGAAAACCGGCGGGCGATCGAGCAAGGCTTCAAGGCGCTGGACCACTTCAACAACGTGACGCTGCGCGGGCATGCGCGCGAGGTGTTGGAACAACTGGAGCGCGAGGAGCGCATCGGCATTGTGCTGCTGGGGCGGCCGTATCACAACGATCCGGGCTGCAACCACGAGATCCTGGAAGAGTTCCAGAAGCTGGGCTATCCGGTGTTCACGCAGGACGCGCTGCCGATTGACGACGACATCATCTGGAAGCTGTTCGGGGCCGAGGTGACCTCAGGCGAGATCGATCACCCGATGTCGATTGCCGATGTGTGGAAGAACTCCTACTCGGAGAACACGTCGCGCAAGGTGTGGGCGGCGAAGTATGTGGCGCGGCATCCGAACCTGGTGGCGCTGGAGCTGTCGAGCTTCAAGTGCGGCCACGACGCGCCGATCTACACGGTGGTGGAAGAGATCGTCGAGCACTCGGGCACGCCGTACTTCTGCTTCAAGGACATCGACGAGAACAAGCCGACGGGATCGATCAAGATCCGCACGGAGACGATTGCCTACTTCCTGAAGCGCTACCGCGAAGACATGGTGGCGAACAAGAAGAAGGCGAACACGATCGACAGCCAGTTGCGCGAGTTTGAAGCGCGGCTGCGGCGTGAGATGCTCCGCGAGAAGCTTTCGGCGATGCAGCAGCATGAGGAGCATCCGGATGGGGTGCTGCCGACGATTCACGTGAGCGTGGGGCAGTTGGCGGCATCAAGGGCGCCGCAGCGGACGCACGCGGCGGGGGACTGAGGCACCGCGCGCGGCCCGGCCGCGGTTAGCTCCGCGCCCCGACAATCGATTCCAATTTTTCGGCAATGGCGGTGAGGCTGTGCGCCTGGGCGTTCAGTTGTTCGCCGGCGTTGACGCCCCGGGTAGCGCCGTCGGCGGTGGTGACGGTGACGCGCTGGACCTCTTCCAGGCGGCGGGTGACTTCGGAGAGCTGTTCGGCCTGGCCTGTGCTGGCGGTGCGGACCTCTTCGGCGAGTTCGGTGACCTCTTGCAGGTGTTGTGAGATGGACTCGAAGGCCTGGGTGACCGAGCCGAGTTTGGTCATGCCCTGGTGCGAGGCGCCGATAGACTTTTCGATCAACTCCGAGGTTTCCTTGGCGGCTTGGGCGGAGCGCTGGGCGAGGTTGCGGACCTCGTCGGCGACGACGGCGAAGCCCATGCCGGCCTCACCGGCGCGCGCGGCCTCCACGGCGGCATTGAGGGCGAGGATGTTGGTTTGGAAGGCGATTTCGTCGATGACCTTGATGATGCGGGCGACGTTATCGCTGGAGGCCTTCACCTCTTCCATGGCCTTCATGAGTTCGGCCAGCTTGGCGTTGGCCTCGCGAAGGTTTTCGCCGACCTCCTGGCTGACCTTGGCCGACTGATCGGCGTGGGCGGCGTTTTCGTGGGCGGACTGGTTGACCTGGATGCCGGTGGCGCCGATTTCCTCAAGGGCGGCGGCCTGCTGTTGCGCGCCGTCGGCCAGTTCGCGTCCGGCTCCGGAGACTTCGCCGGCGGCCGAGGCCACTTCGCGGGCCTGCTGTGTGAGTTCGCCGGTGAGCGATTGCAGGCCGCCGGTGGTGCGGCGCACGTGGCAGCAGATGAAGGCGGACAGGGCGAGGCCGCCGAGGACGATGGCGAGCATGAAGAAGGCGTTGCGGCTGGCGGTGTCGCTGGCCGAGGCGCTGGCGGCGGTGAAGGCGCGCTGCTGCTCGTCGGTGAGCTTCTTGGTTTCCTGTTCGGTGGAGGCTTCGATGGGGAGCATGTGGTCGACCAGGACGGCGTGGGCGTCGTCGAAGAGGTCCTGGTTGGAGAGGTCGAGGTAACGGCGGAACTGGGTGGTCCACTGGTCGAGGTTGGCTTCCACCTTGCCGAGGGCGGCGCGGTCGGCGGCGGAGTCGAGCAGCGGCTTGGCTTCGACGATGCGCTTCTTCAGCGAGGCGGCCGACTGGGCGAGTTTGGCGTAGGTTTCCGTGGGGTCGCCGACCGGGTGGCAGCCGGCACAGGCGGAGTAGTCGGACTTGGCCTGGGCCCCGCTCTTACCGGTTGCCCCGCGGCCAGAGGAGAGCTTCTGGTTTTGCTCGGCCAGCTGGGTGACGGCGAGGATGAGGTAGGCCTGCTGGGTGTGTTTGGCGGAGTTTTCGAGATCCTGGAACGAGGTTCGGACCTCATTGATGAGCTGCATCTTGGAGGATGCGGCCTTTGAGGTGGAGTCGATCAATGAGCCCAGCTTTCGAAGGGCCAGCGTGGACAAGCCGCCTAGAGCCAGCATCGCCAACGAGATGGCCAGAAAGCTCGATGTGAGCTTTCGCCCGAATGTCATGGAAGTACCTCCCGCGCCCATGCGCTAGTAGGCTTATCGGCCGGAGGTGGGTGATTTCAGAAGAAGTTGTCGGTTAAATCCCCTCGCCGGTCTGGAAGCGATCGACAGGGAGGATTCCTTTGTTTTCGAGCATTTGGATGATCTGCTGGGCGGCGGTGGAATCGTCGACGTTGAGGCGTTCGGGGTCGGGGGCGAGGAAGCGGTCGGCGCCGATGAGGCGTTCGGCGCGGGCGCGGCCTTCGGGGTCGTCGGAGGCCGAGGAGCAGATGGCGATCATGCCGGCGAGGTTGGAGAAGCGGGCCAGTTCGGGCAGGACGTGGGATTCGAAGTCGTCGACGACGGCGTGGACGAGGCAGCCGCGGTCAAAGAGGCGGCGTTCGAGGAGGTAGGCGAGGTCGCGGCGGGCGGTGAGCCAGACGGTGGCGGGCTGGTGGCGCCAGCGGGCGTAGCGTTCGGCGGGGGTGAGGCGGCCGGCGCTGAATTCGTCGGTGCGGAGGGCGGCGGAGAGGTCGGCGGCCTGGTTTTCCTCTTTGCGTTCGGCGATCATGCCGGCGGCGACGGTGGAGTTGGTGACCGGGTCGATGAGGATGAAGGCGCCGGTGGCGCGGTTGAGCTGGTAGGAGTCGAAGAAGAGGGGGCGGGCGGTCTCGATTTCGACGAGGCCAATTTCGTTGAGCGAGAGTCCTTCGGGGTGCTCCTGGGCGAGGGTGTTGATGTTGAGGCGGTGGCGGAGGGTGGTGATGGTGGCGCCGGTGGTTTGGGTGGTGTGTTTGAGCAGGTAGGGGCGATTGGCGGCGAGCGGGGCGTCGCTCATCCAGACGAGGTGGGACTCGAAACGGCGCGAGACGTGGGGCATGCGCGACGGGTCGACGAGCATGTCGCCGCGGGAGATGTCGATTTCGTCTTCGAGGGTGACGGTGACGCTCATGGGGGCGAAGGCCTCGGGGAGATCGCCTTCCCAGGTGGTGATGGAGCGGACGCGCGAGGTGCGGCCGCTGGGGAGGACGGTGATGCGCTGGCCGGCGCGGAGGACGCCCGAGGCAAGCTGGCCGGAGTAGCCGCGGAAGTCGAGGTCGGGTCGGACGACGTATTGGACGGGGAAGCGGAGGTCGTGGAAGTTGAACTGTTTGTCGATGGGGGCGGTTTCGAGGTATTCGAGCAGCGGCGGGCCGTCGTACCAGGGCATGTTGCGGCTCGGCTCGACGACGTTGTCGCCCTCGAGGGCGCTCATGGGGATGAAGACGAGGCCGGTGATGCCGAGCGGGGCGACAAAGTCGAGGAAGTCGGCGCGGATCTGGTTGTAGACGGCTTCGCTCCATTCGACGAGGTCCATTTTGTTGATGGCGACGACGAGGTGGGGGATGCCGAGGAGCCAGGAGATGGTGCAGTGGCGGCGCGATTGGGGGAGCACGCCTTTGCGCGCGTCGACGAGGATGACGGCGAGCGAGGCGGTGGAGGCTCCGGTGGCCATGTTGCGGGTGTACTGCTCGTGGCCGGGGGTGTCGGCGATGATGAACTTGCGCTTGGGGGTGTGGAAGTAGCGGTAGGCGACGTCGATGGTGATGCCCTGCTCGCGTTCGGCGCGGAGGCCGTCGGTGAGGAGCGAGAGGTCGAACTCGCCGGTGGAGCGGTTGATGCGGGAGTTCTTGACGGCGGCGAGCTGGTCTTCGTAGACGCCCTTGGTGTCGTAGAGGAGGCGGCCGATGAGGGTGGATTTGCCGTCGTCGACCGAGCCGGCGGTGGAGAAGCGGAGCAGTTCGCTGTGCTCGTGGTCGCGGAGGAACTGTTCGATGGAGGAGGCGCTCGACATTAGAAATAACCTTCCCGCTTTTTGACTTCCATGGAGCCTTCCTGGTCGTGGTCGATGATGCGCAGTTCGCGTTCGCTGCGGCGGAAGCTGACGAGCTCTTCGATGATTTCGGGCAGCGTGGTGGCTGTGGAGCGGATGGCGCCGGTGCAGTAGGTGCAGCCGAGCGAGCGCATGCGGCACATCACCTTTTCGGGCTTTTCGCCGGGCAGGAGTGGGTAGTTGTATTCCACGGGGATGAGCGAGGTGCCGCGGACGAGCATCTCGCGTTCCTGGGCGTAGTAGAGGGGCACGATGGGGATGTCTTCGAGGTAGATGTAGTGCCAGACGTCGAGCTCGGTCCAGTTGGAGAGGGGGAAGACGCGGATGGTTTCGCCTTTGTCGACGCGGGCGTTGTAGAGGCTCCAGAGCTCGGGGCGCTGGTTTTTGGGGTCCCACTGGCCGATCTTGTCGCGGAAGGAGTAGATGCGCTCCTTGGCGCGGGATTTCTCTTCGTCGCGGCGGGCTCCGCCAAAGGCGGCGTCGTAGTTGCCGAGGGCGAGGCCGTCGAGCAGGGCGCGGGTTTTGAGCAGGCCGCAGCACTTCTGGGTGCCGAGGTCGAAGGGGTTGGCGCCGTTGGAGATGGCTTCGCGGTTGGTGTGTACGCGCAGTTCGGCGCCGATGGAGGCCGGGTACCAGTCGCGGAACTGGATCATTTCGCCGAACTTGTAGGTGGTGTCGATGTGGAGGAGGGGGAAGGGAATCTTGCCGGGGTGGAAGGCCTTCTGGGCGAGGCGGAGCATCACCGAGCTGTCCTTCCCAATCGAGTAGAGCATCACGGGGCGTTCGAACTCGGCGACCACTTCTCTGATAATGTGGATGCTTTCCGCTTCGAGGGCGCGCAAATGGGTCAAGGAACGACTGGAGAGAGCCGGTTCGGCCAAGGACATACTCACTCAATCATACCAAAGTTGATCGGGTATGTGGTGATCGGGTGTGGTTTGCTCTCGGCGCAGGGTTTTGCGCCGCCGGGAGAGATCGTCGCGCCGGGGGCGACGCGGGCGGATTGGGAAAAGCGGGTGCGGCCGGGGCTGGAGGCGACCTGGGTGCGGGCGCTGGGGCGGTTAGAGCCGGCGGCGGCGGACCGGCCGTGGCTGGGGGACATCCGCAAGCCGCGGGAGATCAAGCGCGAGGAGTTGCCGGGGTATACGCGCATCGAGCTGGAACTGCCGGTGGAGACCGATTACTGGTCGCCGCATGTGCTGTTGATCCCGAAGGGCATGAAGGCGGGCGAGCGGCGTCCGGCGGTGGTGGCCTGGACGTCGACGACGCCCGACTGGCGGGAGCCGGAGAAGTGGTGGGGGGCGTGGCTGGCTGAGCGCGGGTATGTAGTGCTGACGGGGTGGTCGTTCATTCGCGGGTATCGTGGGAGCGCGAAGTATGACTCGAAGGTGCACGAGGTGCTGTATGAGCGCTTCGGGCACTGGGCGCCGCTGGCGCGGATGGCGTTCGATGCGCGGCGGGAGCATGCGTACCTGGCGAGCCTGCCGTATGTGGATGCGAAGCGGGTGGGGTTCATGGGCTTTTCGCTGAGCGCGAAGGCGGCGCTGTATGTGGCGGGGTTCACGAAGGAGTTTGCGGCGGTGGTGAGCGTGGATCCGTTTATTCCGCTGGGCGAGTTGCCCGAGGGCGGGAAGACGAACTACAAGATGCCGTGGTATCTGGACTGGGAGAAGGCGGTGGGGGACACCACGGTGGGCGGGATTCTGGCCGGGCATGACCATCACGAGGTGTTGGCGCTGGCGGCGCCGAGGCCGTTGATGGTGATTGCCGGGTCGGGCGATACCGCGTATGGGCGTGCGCATTCCGATGGCCGGGCGTCGGCGGAGTGGGTGGAGCAGGCGCGGGCGGTTTACAAACTATATGAGGCTGAGGGCCGGCTTGAGTTTGTGGCGACGCCGGACGGGCACCATGCGAATGGGCCGAACACGGACGCGGCGTGGCGGCGGTTTGTCGAACGGTGGGTGGGTGGGCGACGATAGGTCATGCGCCTGTGGGTTGGAGTTGTGTTGCCGCTCGTGTTGGGGGCTCAGGATGTGAGCGGGGTGCGGATGCGCGCCGATGTGGAGTTCCTGTCGAGTGATCTGCTGGAAGGGCGGGGGACGGGGACGCGGGGCGGGGCGCTGGCCGAGAGCTACATTGCGGCGCAGATGAAGAAGGCTGGGTTGAAGCCGGGCTGGCGCGGGGAGTGGTTTCAGCCGGTGGCGCTGGTGGGGGTGGAGACGCTACCTACGGTGGCGATCAGCGCGACGTCGGCGGGGGGCGAGGTGGCGCTGGCTTGGCTGACCGATGTGGCCGGGCAGACGCAGCGGCAGCAGGCGGAGGTGGAGTTCGAGGCCGAGGCGGTGTTTGTGGGACATGGGATCACGGCGCCGGAGTTTGGCTGGGACGACTGGCGGGGGCTGGAGGCGAAGGGGAAGGTCTGCGTGCTGCTGGCCAACGAGCCGCGATCAGAGACGGATGTGAAGTTCTTTGAGGGTCCGGCGCTGACTTACTACGGGCGGTGGACGTACAAGTTTGAGCAGGCGACGCGGAAGGGGTGCGCGGCGGCGCTGCTGGTGCATACGGATGCGTCGGCGGGGTATGGCTGGAGCGTGGTGCGGAACTCGTGGGGAAGGGAAGAGGCGCAGACGAAGCTGGCTGAGGGTGCGCAGGGGCTGGCGTTTGCCGGTTGGGTGTCGCGCGAGGCGGCGGGGCGGTTGTTTGAACTGGACGGGCGGGGACTGCCGCAGGTGATGGCGACGGCGGGCAACCGCGGTTTTCGCGGGTATGCGATGCGTTTCCGGATGAAGGGGCGGGTGCCGTCGCGGATCCGGCAGATCAGCGCGCGCAATGTGGTGGGAATGGTGGAAGGGACCGACGCGGCGCTGGCGCGGCAGGCGGTGGTGTTCAGCGCGCATGCCGATCACCTGGGGGTGGACGTAGCGGCGGGCGGGGATGGCATCTTCAACGGCGCGGTGGACAACGCCACGGGCGTGGCGGTGTTGCTCGAACTGGCGAGGGCATGGGCGGCGATTCCGCGCAAGCCGGCACGGACGGCGATCTTTCTGGCGACGGCGGCCGAGGAGGCGGGGTTGAAAGGCGCCGAGGCGTATGTGGCGCAGTCGGCGGTGGCGCTGGCGCAGACGGTACTCAACCTGAACTTCGATTCGTTCTTCCCGGCGGGGCGCGTGAAGGACGTGGTTCTCGACCGTGCCGAGCGCACGACGCTGTGGCCGCATATTGAGCGGGTGGTGGCGCGGTATGGCATGGTGGTGAAGCCGGAGCCGAGGCCGGGGGCGGGGAGCTACTTCCGGTCGGATCATTTCGCGTTTGCCAAGGCGGGGGTGCCGGCGTTCAGCGTCAAGCTGGGGACGGAGTTTTTGGCGGATGCCGAGAGCCGGCTGGCGCTGGTGCGGGAGTATGGGGCGAAGCGGTATCACCAGCCGGGGGATGAGTTTGATCCGGCGTGGGATTTCGCGGGGCTGGAGGATGTGGCGCGATTGGGGATTGAAATTGGGCTGGCGGCGGCGAATAATCCGCCGGGGGTGGCGTGGGTGAAACCGGTGGCGGCGAAGCGGGTGGCAAAGAAAGCGGCTTCGGTTAAGTAACCATCATTTAGTTTTCGTAACAGAAGTCAAGAAAAATGCGTCCCTTCTAATTGAGGAACTTTCTTCACGAGTGGGTATTGGGACCGCTGAACGATCAGGGGTGCGGCTTTACTTCCCGGCGCGCGGTGATTTCATTAGCAGTGCTTTTGTGGTGCGGCGCAGCGTTGCCGGCGCAACCGCGTTTTGAGATGCGTCCCGCCGAGCCACTGGTGCTTCCCTTCGTGATTGACTCCAACACTCCAGGCTTTTGGTTGGATGGCAGTTACCGGATGTACAGCTCTTCGGGCGATCCGATGGTGACGACGTTCGATGCGCAGAGCAGGGAGTATCGCACCGAGCGGGTCGTGTTGGATCGTCAGGACCACATTCCGATGTGGATCGAGTCGGTGTGGCGGGACGGTGAGGGAGTGGTTCACGCCTGGTATCACCACGAGCGCATCGGGTTGTGCGCTGATCCGCCGTTGAATGTGCCGGAGATTGGGGCCTTGATTTCCTACGATGGCGGCAGGAGCTTCACCGATCTGGGGATCGTGCTCAGTTCGGGGGAAGAGAACGACTGCTCGGCGCGGAACGGCTATTTTGCCAACGGCCATGGGGACTTTTCCGTGGTGAGGGACCGGGAGGGCGAGTATTTCTATTTTCTCTTCGGGGCCTATGGCGGCGAGGTGAGGGCGCAAGGAGTGGCGATTGCCCGGATGCCGGCGGGGAGCGTTTCCAACCCGTTGGGGAATGTGTGGAAGTACCACGAGGGCTCGTGGTCAGAGCCTGGCGTGGGCGGCAAGGTGACGCCGATTCTTGCGGCCACGGTGAGCTGGCGCGAGGCGAACACGGATGCGTTCTGGGGCCCGTCGGTGCATTGGAACACGCACCTGAAGGCCTACGTGGTGGTGATGAACCGCTCCTGTTGTGGGCCGGGGTGGCCGCAGGAGGGAATCTATCTGACGATGAACGCCAACCTGGCTGATCCGGCGGGGTGGAGCACGCCGGTGCGGATTCTGGAAGGGGGCGACTGGTATCCGTGGCTGCTGGGGATGGGCGAAGGGGAGTCGTCGTCGGAAGCAGGCGCACGCGTGAGGTTCTTCGTGCGGGAGAAGTCAGACTGGGAGATAGAGTTCCAGGTGGCGGAGGAGGCGGCTCAGCCGCCAGCCGAAGTTACGCCGCCGGCCGAAGCCGCACCGCCGGCCGAAGCTACGCCACCAGCGGAAGCCGCACCGCCGCCCGAAGCCACGCCGCCGGCGGAACCTGACTCGCCGTCTTCGACTTTGTAAATGAAGATCGAGTAGCCGGCTTTACCGAGTGGTTTTCTGACTCGCAGTGCCTGATAGTAGTCACGGAAGCGCGGTTCAAAGAGTTGGCCGGTGAGCAGGCTGGAGCTGACGGCGTAGTAGCCAGGGGAGAGCCGCAGGTGAGGTCCGTCGACGAGATCTTCGCTCCACGGAGGAGCGATTCGTTCGATGCGTTCTTCGGTGAAATAGGCGTAGGGGTTGTCGCTGCCGAAGTAGGCGAGGCGGATTTTGGGGATGGCGTGGCTGCGGGTGTATTCAGCGAGAGCGCCTAGGTCCTGGCCCCAATCGAGATTACTATCCGAGAGGTAGCGGATGCCTTCGTCGGAGCCTCCGGCGAGGGAATTGAAATAGGCGATGTAGTGGGGATACTGGAGCGCGCTTCGTCCGGCGAGCCAGAGCAGCATGAGGGCGAGCAAGGCGGCGGAGGCGCGGTGACGCAGCATCCGCTCCATGGGCTGAGCGCACCAGAGAAGAAAGCAGGCGATGGCGGGGAGAACCAGCCGTACGCCCAACTGCAGCGACGAGAGCGAGGCCAGGGTGAGATAGAGCAGCGGAGGAATGATCCACAGGAGGTCGCGGGCGGAGAGCAGGCCGCGCTTCCAGGCGGTGGCGATCCAGAGCAGGCCCAGGCAGAGGAGGAGCTGTACGGGCAGGGTCAGCTTGGTGGCCAGGGCGACCAGGAAGTACAGTGGATCGCCGCCCGGGCGCACCTCGCCCAGGAGGTAGACACCGACGCCGTCGTGGTTGGACTCCACCAGCGACATGGCGCCCTGCCGCATGCGGTGCGGTGTGGGGATGACGCGGAGGGCCTGTGCCGCGGTGGAGAACCAAGCGGGGAGGCCCGTTCTCGATTTCCATTCCCGCGCTTCGCTCGCGGGCGTCAAGCCGAAGTCGAACTGCCACGCCGCCGCCGTGCCGAGATAGAAAATGAGGCAAGCCAGCGCGGCGTGGCGCAGCAGCCGAGACCAATGGCGAGCGTTCAGACTCACGTGGCGGGCGAGGAAGACGAGCAGACCGAGGGGGAGGAGGATGAGCAGCGAGAGTTTCGCCAGCACGCCGGCAAGCATGGCCGCGCCGAGCCAGGCGGCGCAGGCTGTGTCCGGCTGCCGCCAGTAGCGCCAGGCGCGATACCAGAACCAGAGATAACCGAAGCTGGCGGCGAGGTCGTTTTTGAACAAGGCGCCGTGCCCGAGGACGTTGGGAGAGAGACAGAAGACGGCGGCCAGCAGCAGGGCGGCCAGAGGGGAAACCAGACTGCGCGCCCACCACCAGAGCACAACGCAAGTGAGCACGGGAAACACGAGGAGCGGAAGGCGGGAATAGAAGAAGACGCGATGCAGACGCGGATCTTTGATGCGGTCCATCATGACGCGCGCGATGTCCCATTCGATACGCGAGTTCCAGAGCGGCTTGTCGTCGTAGGGCACGGGCAGCGCGAAGAAGTGGGAGACCCAACCGCCGGCGATCTTGATGGCGGGCGGCATGTCGCCGGGATAGAGGTTGTCCTGGCCGATCCAGTAGAGGTGGGCGGAGAGCAGGTGGGCCGGTTCATCGACGGTGATGCCGGTTCGCCAGGCGAGGGAACCGAGGATGGCGGTGAAGGCGAGCAGGAGGAGGGGGAAAGCGGCCCTTTCCCAGCGGGCGAGCGGGGGGGAATGGGGCGGAACAGGGTGTTGAATACTAATGCCTCTTAATCTCAAGCACTAGGATTTATATAACATCCTTCATCTCTGGTGCAACAGGAATCTGCCGTTCAGGTCAGCGGGAGCGCCGGGGGAGGGCGATGGCGGCGAGGAGGCGATCAGCAGAAGGAGAAAGGGGGGGGGCGCGGGCCCGAGCGGCGGGCCGATTAGCGGCGGATGAGGAGGGCGATGGCCTGGGCTTCGGCGGAGCGGCCTTCGCCGACGGGGCCGACTTTTTCGTGGGTCTTGAACTTCACCGAGACGCGGCCGAGCTCGATGCCGAGGGTGGCGGCGAGGCTTTCGCGGATGGCCAGGCGGTAGTCCTTGAGCTTGGGGCGCTCGAGGATGACGGTGGAGTCGACGTTGGCGATGTGGAAGCCGGCGACGCGGACGATTTGGACGGCGTGGTGGAGGAGCTGGCGGCTGTCGGCGCCTTTCCAGGCTGGGTCGGTGTCGGGGAAGTGCATGCCGATGTCGCCCTGGGCGGCGGCTCCGAGCAGGGCATCGGTGATGGCGTGGGAGAGGACGTCGGCGTCGGAGTGTCCGTCGAGGCCGAGTTCAGAGGGGATGTGGACGCCGCCGAGGATGAGCGGGCGGCCGGCGATGAGGCGGTGGGTGTCCCAGCCGAGGCCGGTGCGGAGATCGGGGATGGTCATGTCAGGCGCGCGCGGGGGCGGTTTCCTGTTCGAGGAAGAGCCGCGCCAGATCCATATCGGTCGGTTTGGTGATTTTGATATTGCGGTCAGAGCCGGTGACGACGGTGACCTCGATTTTATCGAGGCGCTCGACGAGGCTGGCCTCATCGGTACCGGTGAAGTTCTCTTCGCGGGCCTTGTGGAAGGCCTCGATGAGCAGGGCGTGCTGGAAGACCTGGGGGGTTTGGGCGAGGACGAGGTGTTCGCGCGGGAGCGTCTGGCGGATGACGTTTTTCTTGACGTTCTTGACGGTGTCGACGGGGACGATGCCGACGATGGCGGCGCCGGTGCGGGCGGCCTCTTCGATGACGGCTTCAATGGTGGGGACGTCGATGAAGGGGCGCACGGCGTCGTGAACGGCGACCAGTTCAGTGGCTGGATCGAGAGCGGCCAGGGCATTTTCGACCGAGTGCTGGCGCGACTCGCCGCCTTCGACCAGGCGCACGGGCTTGGCGAAGCGTTCGGCGGCGACCAGTTCGCCGACCCATTCGAGATCTTCGGCGCGCAGGGCGACGACGATCTCGGAGACAGAGGGCGCCTGTTGGAATTTGCGGATGGTGTGGAGCAGGATGGGCGAGCTGTCGAGCAGCATGAACTGCTTGCGGCTGACGCCGGATTTCTCAGGGGAGGCGGCGCGGCCCATGCGTGTGCCGAGTCCGGCGGCGGGGAGGATGACGGAGACTCTCATGGCGGTAGGGTTCAGTTTCTGGATGTGTGAGCGTTGGCGGAGGTTATGCGGTGGGCGGCGCGGCCGGGGCGGGGGCGGAGGCGGAGTGTTCCCGCGGCGGGCGTTCCGGGCGATCGCCTTGATGTTTGTCGAAAACGCCGTGCTGCTTTTCGTCAAAGCGTCCGAAGATCATTTTGCCGGCCGTGGTCTGCAGGACGCTGGTGACGGAGATGTCGATGGTTTTCGAGATCATGCGCTTGGCGTTGTCCACCACCACCATTGTGCCATCGTCGAGGTAGGCCACGCCCTGGTTGTATTCCTTGCCTTCCTTAAGGACGAAGACGCGCATGGTTTCGCCGGGCAGGACGACGGGCTTGAGGGCGTTGGCGAGCTCGTTGATGTTGAGCACCTCGACGCCGTGGAGTTGAGCGACCTTGTTCAGGTTGAAGTCGTTGGTGACGATTTTGCAGTCGTAGAGCTTGGCCAGTTCGATCAGCTTGAGGTCGACCTCTTTGATGTTGGGGAAGTCGTCCTCGAGCAGTTGGACGTTGAGCTGGGGCATTTTTTGGATGCGCTGGAGGATGTCGAGGCCGCGGCGGCCGCGGTTGCGCTTCATGGAGTCGCCTGAGTCGGCGACCATCTGCAATTCGCGGAGGACGAATTGGGGGATGACGATGACGCCATCGAGGAAGCCGGTTTCGGAGATGTCGGCGATGCGGCCGTCGATGATGACGCTGGTGTCGAGGATTTTGAAGCTCTGCTTGGATTGCTTCTCGCTGCCGAAGAGGCCGCCGAAGGCGGCGAGGTTGAGCATGTCGCCCTTCGTTGCACCGACGATCAGTCCGACGTAGGTCATCAGGAGCAGGATGAGAAGTTGTAGAAAGGGCGCGGTGGTGGTTTGCGGCGGCAAGGCGCGGTCAATGACGAGTGCGATTAAGAACGCGCCGAGGATGCCGAGGACGCTGCCGACGGCGGCGCCGATGAGGCGTTTGAGGCTGACTTGTTTGAGGCGGATCTCAAAGGCGACAACGGCGATGCCGAGTAAGGCGCCGACGGTGGCGGCAGGCCAGGAATCGAGTGCGAACGGGCGCAGAAAATACGCTGCCCCCGCGAGGAGGAATACGAAGAAAGCACGAATGAGAATGAGGTCGGCCATGGGGGCGAGCCTCCTATTAGAGATGCAGATCAGGGAAGGGCGCCGGGCAAGCGCGCCGAGTCCGGGTCAAAGTATATCACTGAGCGGGGAGGGTGCGGCGGGCGAGTGGTTGAGGCAGGTGGTTGAGGCGGATGGTTGAGGCGGGTGGTTGAGGCGAGTGGGGGCGAGAGAGGCGACGGCGGGCAGGGGCGGTGAGAAGACACAAACAGCGCGGCGGGTGGCCGCGCTGTTTGGCGCACGAGGATGAGGATAACTCTAGAGGGCTTTAGCCAGCTCTTCGGCGAAGGCGCTGGGTGGGCCTGATTTGCCTTTGCCCTTGCCGCGGTCGGGGCGGTCGCCGCGCGGGGCGGCGGTAGCGGCGGCATCGCCGGTACGGGGGCGG
>JAFLBB010000098.1 GCA_017304135.1 Acidobacteriota bacterium
CACCCAGCACGCCAGCCCCGTCACCGCCAACATCCGGCTCCGCGGAGCCGCCTCGTGCCACTCCCGCGTCGCCCACACCAGCGCCGCCCCAAACACCAGCCCCACTGGAATCGCCGGCATCAGCCAGTTGAACCCAGGGTTCGACGCCGGCGCATACGACGCCCCCGCCCCCCGTGCCGCCATCTGGTGCCCCACCATCTCATGCAGTTGCGCCGTCTCATCGGCCGACAAAGCGAAGAACCCCACCGCCACCGTCAGCCACGCCGCCCGATGCCATCCGCCACACCCCGGCCGGAAGGCCACAAACAAACCTGACATGCAAGTCAACAGCAACAAGGCACTCGAGTACCAAACCGCCAGCACCCCTTCATTGGTCAGGTCAAAGTGGCGGTCAACGGCCGGGTTGACCACGACAACCCCCACGTCGGCGGCGGCGGTGAACGCAATCAGCAGCAGGTCCGCCGCAATCACCAGCAGATAGAGCGCCCTGATCCCACCTGCGGTTACACGCAAATGAATGTCCATTGAAGAGTTGTTCATAGTATAAACGAGCCCCTCGTCCGCCTGCACCGCCCCCTGCCGGTTTCCGCCCCGTGTCCCCTCCTCCCGTGCTATCCTGGAAAGGTTGTGCCTTCCCCTGGAAGGTCGGTATCACTATGCCTAAACTCAAAACCCACAAAGGAGCCGCCAAGCGCTTCAAGAAGACGGGCACCGGCAAGCTTCGCCGCCACAATTCAGGCGCCCGCCACATCTTGACGTCCAAGGCCCGCTCCCGTAAACGCCGCCTGCGCAAGGGTGTCGAAATCAGCGACGCCAACAAGCAGGCTGTGCTCGACATGCTGCCTTACTAGCCTCGCGCTAGCCACAAGCCGCATGCGTCCCCGCCGGTGAGCTCATTCGGGCCCGGCTCAGACAACAGTCAGAACCGCCAGGCGTCCCAAATCGCACGTGCCTGAACGGTTCGATGTCCCCACAAGGAGGAAATCGTGCCCAGAGTCAAACGCGGTACTAACCGCACCGACAGTCGAAAAAAAGTTCTCAAGCTAGCCAAAGGCTACTTCCTCACCAAGAGCAAGCTCCACCGCTCGGCCCAGGAAGCAGTCGAAAAGGCGCTGCGTTACGGCTTCGTTGGCCGCCGCCGGAAGAAGCGCGACTTCCGCGCCCTCTGGATCGTCCGCATCAACGCCGCCTGCCGCGCTTGTGAGATCTCCTACTCCAAGTTCATTGACGGGCTCAACAAGGCCGGCATCACGCTCAACCGCAAGGTGCTCGCCGAAATCGCCTACGAAGACCAGAAGGCCTTCGCCGATCTGGTCGCCAAAGCGAAGACCGCCCTCGGTGAGGCATAATCTCCAGAAGGCGTTTCGCGGCTAAGCTTCACCGCCGCCACCCCGCCTCCAAAGGAGAATCCCATCCATGAGCCAGGCTGATCAAGCCGCGGCCGGGCAGGAAGATACGCTCGCCGGGCTGGAGGACCGCATCCAGCGCGCCGTCGAACTCGTGCAGCAGTTGCGCCGCGAAAAGACGGACCTCGAAAAACAGCTCGCCGCCACCATCCGCTCCCTCTCCGAAGCCCAGCAGGCCGGCGAAACCTCCACCGCGCAAAAGGCTGAAATCACCCGCCTCATGCTCGAGAACGAGGCCATGCGCAAGGAGCGAGACAACGTCCGCCGCCGCGTCGAGCGCCTGCTCGAAACCATCGACAACATGGGGACCGCCTAACCGCGCGGTCCCTCTGCCCACCCGCGCGGTCCCTTTGCCCACCCGCGCGGTCCCATCGCCACCCGCGCACGCCCATCGCCACCCCAGCACGCCCATCCCCGCCCGCGAGCACCCATCCCCACCCGCGCGCACCCATCCCCACCCCGCGAGCACCTCTCCTCGCCCACACGCACCCGAAGCAAGGTACACTTCCCAAGAGCGGCCATGGCGGAAAAACAACAGGTGAAGGTCACCATCCTCAATCAGACGTTCTCCCTCGTCACCTCGGGCGACCCCAACGACACCCTCCACCTGGCCAACGAAATCGACGAGCTCATGAACGGCATCGCCATGCGCTCGCAGAACCTCGACTCCACCCGCGTCGCCGTCCTCGCCTCGCTCCACCTCGCCGATCAGCTCCGCTCCGTTCAGAACGAACTCACCCGCCTCCAGAACCACGTCCAGGAGCGCAGTCGCCGCTTAAGCGACCTGCTCGACTCCATCGAAGGGTAGCCCCATGAACATCTCCGTCTTCCTCAGCTACCCCAACCCCTACCTCGACCGCCAGCGCCAGTTCATCGCCCGCCTCGAGGACTACCTCACCGAGCGCGGCTTCTCTCCCCGCACCCTCGGCGTCACCGACTACGACGTCGACGCCCCGCTCAAAGCCATCCGCCGCCTCATGCTCGAATCCAACGGCCTCATCACCGTCGCCTTCCGCCGCTCGCTCATCACCGCCGGCGAATCCCGCCCCGCCACCGATCTCCCCGGCCTTCGCTCCGCATCCCTCGCCGGCTCCTGGCTCACCAGCCCCTACTGCCAGATCGAACCCGCCATGGCCTACCAAATCGGACTCCCCGTTCTCATTTTCCGCGAAGCCGGCGTCATCGCCGACGGCATCCTCGAAAAGGGAGTCCTCGGCACTTACATGCCCGAGTTCGACCTCGACCGCCCCCTTGACGACTACTTCCGCTCCCGCGAACTCCGCGAAATGCTCGGCAAATGGGAAGGCTTCGCCCGCGCCGTCGTCGAAACCAAAGGCAACCCGCCGAAGCTGTACTGACCGGCGCGGGGGCTTTCCGGAGCGCACAGGGCCGAAGGCTCCGTTGTGCGCGATCCCATCAAAAAACCCACAGGGCCGAAGGCTCCGTTGTGCGCGATCCCATCAAAAAACCCACAGGGCCGAAGGCTCCGTTGTGCGCGATTCAATAAATCAGAACAGTCTCTCCTGCCGCTTCAACGTCCCAAAGCTCCCAATATTGGAAATCGCAAACGCCGCCCGCCACTGGTTCTCCTGCCTCGGCCCCACATCGAAGCGCCGGAACTGAAAGCTGATCCCGCAACAATCCGAGTTGTAGCTCAACTGCGTCGTCGTGTAGGTCAGCGTGCTCGCCCGGAAGTCGTACACCACGCTGTAGCCCGCGCTCCAGCCGCGCAAATCCGACCGCCCCACGCCCACCAGCCCGATGAACTGATTGCTCGACGGCGACAACACCGGATCGCTCCGCACATGGTTGTGCCCCGCCGACACGAAGAACGCCGACGTCCGCACATTCGCCTGCAGCGTCGAGTTAATAATCCGCCGCCGCTCCGTGTCGTAATCGGTCCGCCACTCCACCCCCAGCAGCCGCGTCGGATTCAACTGCAGCGAACTCACCACCGGCGAATAGTTCCGCGTCCCATTCAAAAACGCAAACCCCGTCATCGCCGTCTGCGTCAGCAGCGTGTTCCGCACGCCCGGCTCCACCGCCCCGCCAAACGTCGGATCCAGATACCGCTTCTGCCACAACTGCCAGCTCAGCAACTCCCGCACCACCCCGTTCTGCTTCACATACACCCGGTTGCTCAGCGAATAGTCGATCTCCTCGGTGTTCGACAGCAGCTCCATCTCGTCAAACCGGATGAAGCGGTCGAAGTTGTCAATCCCCCGCACCCGCCGGTATCCGCCCCGCGCCTCGATCACGTGCTTCAGCTTCTCCCCGCCCAACCACTTCGGCGCGTCAAACACCTTCTCCAGCGCCGGCAGCATCAGCTCCGCCCCATACTCCTGCGCATGCCGCACCAACCCCTGCCCCGTGATCACGAGCGTCCCCAGCTCCACGCTCGGCCGCTGCTGAAACGTCGACCCGTAATGCGTCTCCCGCACCCCAACATACGGCAGCAGCGTGAACTCCTTCCACCGCAGCGCCGTCATCAGCCGCGGCGCCACATCGAACCGCTCCACAAACTGCCGCGTCTGGAACAACGGCTGATTCCGCCGCACCATCCCCGCCACCGAATCGAACGACACCCACACCGGCACGCCCTTGAACAGCTCCCGGTCGCGCGAGCGGAACTCCAGTTGCGGCAGGTGCCGCACCACAATCCGGTCGTCAATCTCGCTCCCCTGGTAGTTCTCGCTCCTCTCAAACCGCGCCGTCAGGCTATACCCGTTCCAGTCCTTCCTCACAAACCCCCGCGAGTGCACCTCACTGAACACCGCCTCGTTGAAGCTCTCCGTGAACGACTGCCGGAACACAAACGAGCTCAGGTAATTCACCTCGCCCCGCGCATAGAACCCCTTCGGCAAATCCGCCTTCCCGTTGAACGTCAGCAGAAACCCGCCCTGCTTCAACCGCGAGCCGTCGTCCAGTTTCAACCCCTTGTCCTGCACGCCATACAGGATCATGTTGAAATCGGCGTTCTGCATCGGCTTGCCGCGCAGGTCCACGTGATGCGCAAAGCCCCGCTGCGTGAAGAGCTGCGAACGGTACGTCACGTCATAGCTGCGATTGATCGCCCAGAAGTAGCCCACCCCCACCATCTGCCCGCGCCGCGAACTCGTGCCGATGTTCGGCATCAGGAACCCGCTCTTCCTCGGCTGCGCCTCCAGTGACTTGTAAAAGTACGGCGTATAGAACAGCGGCACGCCCCGCAGCCGGAACCGCGTCTGCGTCGCCACCGCCCGTTCCCCCGGCACAATGTCGAACCGCTTCCCCTTCAACACCCACCACGGGTTCGGCAGCTTGCAGTTCGTGATAAACCCGTCGTGCAGAATGTAGCGCCGCCCGATCCGCTCCGCCCAGTTGCCCCGGAACACAAACGGGTTTGAAGTCGTCAACAGCCCCGGCCTCACCTCCAACTTCGCCGGAGCCGTCCCCCGCACTCCATAGAACTTCCCCCGCTCCTCCCGCATGTTGTACTCAATGCGGTCCGCCTCCAACTCCTCGCCCCGCTCAAAGCTCTCAAACCGCGCGTTCCCCCGCGCCTCCACCTCGCCCGACTCCTGGTTGTAGTCGATCTCATCGGCCCGCAGCACCATGTCCACGGTCTCGACAATCGCCGCCCCCCGCAGCCTCACCCACGCCCCCTCGTTCGCCTGGCTCACCGCCACCACGTAAATCTCGTTCGGCTGCAGAGTCGCAATCCGCGGCACACGCACCGCCGCCGGACTCGCCGCAGCCACCGCCTCCCCCGTCTGCGCCCCCCCTCCAGGCCCTAGTCCGCGCCCCGCCTCGCCCACCCCCAAGGCCGCCACCGGCCCCGCTTGGGGGTCGTGAAACACCTGCGGTACTAGAACTCCTATAGATTGAAGAATCAGCAGGATAGGAATTACTTGGTGACAAAGCACTCGAGATATGCTAGGAAGATAGAGCGGACGTTTTGATAGTACCGTCGAGTGAGGAGTCAAACTGAATCCTTAGTATGGCCTAAGTTGAGACTGCCAAACAACCGATAGAGACGTGAGGAGACTTGGGGCGCGTTCCCCAGGATTTGTGAGCGAATGACTTGCCGCTATTGTCAGGCTGAGAACTCGGAAGGGGATCATCGCTGCGTCCGCTGCGGGCGCCGCATGCAAGCCGCTGCCGCACGTCCCGCTCCCGTCTATTATCCCCCCGCTCAAGGCTCCGCCGTCCCCGCCCCTGAGCTGTCCGCCTCGCGCGAATCGCTGCGCCAACCCCTCCCCGAGCGTCCCCGCCCGGAAGAGGCGCCCCTCCGCTCCCCCTACCAGCCTGAACTCTTTCCCGCCGGCGAAATGCGCGGCGCCATCCCCGCCTCCCAGGCCAACCGCTCGCGCGTCCTCTCGGCCAAAATCGTCTCCATGGACGGCTACGTCCACCCCGCTTCCGGACGCCGCCGCTCCCCCGATTCGCCGCGCCCCGAACCCGAGCGCACCATCCGCGCCCGCGCCGTCTCCCAGGCCCAGCAGTCCTTCGGCTTCCAGGACGCCGGCATCTCCCCGCGCGTCATTCCCGCGGCTACCACTGACCGCTGTTGCTCGGCCCCCGTCGCCCTCCCCGAACACCGCGCCATTGCCGCCTTCCTCGACTTCAGCATGATCGCCATCGCGCTCTGCCTCCTCTTGCTGCCCCTCGTCTTCACCCCCGCCGGTGACCTCCTCACCGTCGAAACCCTCCCCATCGTCGTCAGCGCCGCCCTCCTGCTCGGCTTCGCCTACAAGATGCTCTGGGTCATGCTCGACACCGACTCCCCCGGCATGCGCTGGTCCTCGGTCAAGGTCCTCAACTTCGACGGCCAGCGTCCCACACGCGAACAGCGCCTCACCCGCCTCTTCGCCGGAGCCCTCAGCTTCCTCGCCGCCGGCCTCGGCCTCGTCTGGGCCCTCGCCGACGAAGAGTCGCTCACCTGGCACGACCACATCTCCAAGACCTTCGTCTCCACCGACGCCCGCTCCTAGCCCCGCTCAGCGCGGAAACTCCTCCACGTGCATCTCGCCCTTGCGGCCGAAGTACACCACCTTCCTGCCCGCCAGAAACGCCCAGTAGCCCGCCACGCCCGCCGCCTTCGCCCGCCTCATGAACTCCGGGAACCGGATCGCGTCCGCCTGCGCCGCGCGAATCGCCGCCACCACTCCCTCACTCGAAAACTCACCCGCCACAGGCCCCGCGCCCAAACCCTCCGCCGCCGTGTGCGTGCCGCCCTCGCTCCCATGGAACGTCGTCTCGCCCTTCACAAAGTCCGTGAAGTACGACTCCACGCCCGCCTCCACAAGCCGCCTCACCACCTCCGGAAACACCACCTCGCCCGCCTGCGAAGCCCGCATCACCGCTTCCATCTCATCCGTTCGCATCGCCATTCAGCTCCTTCTGTTCATTCCACAGGCACGCGCGTCCAGCCGTGCCTCTCCACCATCTTCCGCATCGCCGCCACCAGCGCCGCGCGCTCCGCCTTCGTCAGACAGCTGAAACACTCTTCCTCGTTCCGGTCCGCCAGCGCCGCCAGCGCCGGCGTCAACCGCCGCCCCGCCGCCGTCAGCCCAATGTTCTGGTACCGCCGGTCGTCCTCCCGCCCCGCCCGCTCCACCAGTTCCTTCCCCACCAGCCGGTCCACCAGCTTCGACACCGCCCCCCGCGTCAGCCCCGTCTCGGCCGCCACCGCCCCCGGCGTCAACTCCTCACGCCCGTACATCCGCCGCATCACCACCCACTCGGCCACCGTCACGCCGCTCGCCTCCAACTTCCGCGCAAAGGCCTGCGACACGTGGTTGGAGACATACCGCAGCCAGTAGCCCGCATGCGCCTCCAGCCCGCTTACCTCCCGCTTCGACGCCTTGCCGTGACTCATGCCCTCACCCTAACCGGCCACTAGTTTCCATGTCAACTATTGTCTTGGCTACCACGAGCGCCCCCTCCTCCGCTCCGCCCGCTCGCCCCGTTTCCCGCTAGACTGAAAACTGCCCGCTCCCGGCGGCACACGGACTCCTCTTATGCGCATCGAATTCGACGAACGGAATCTCATGGCCGGCATGGCCGGCAAAGACCACGGCCTCACCGCCGCGGAGCTGCGCTCCGGCGCACCCCTTGCCAAAAAGGCCCTCAACGGCTTCCACAAGTCCTGGCAGAAGGGCCTCTATGGCTTCCCTGACCTGCCCACCCAATCCGAAACCATCGCCGAAGTGAAGAAGTACGCCCGCTCGGTCGAAGGCGACTTCGACACCATCTGCGTCGCCGGCATCGGCGGCTCCGCCCTCGGCGCCTGGGCCATCGACTGCGCCCTCCGCGGCCCCCACCCCGTTCAAAAGGCCTTCTCCCGCAAAAACCCCCGCCTCGTCATCCTCGACAACGTCGACCCCTCCTTCATCATGGGCGCCCTCCAGACGATGGACCCCAAGCGCACCCTCATCGTCCCCATCGCCAAATCCGGCGCCACCGCCGAAACCGTCGCCACCCTCCTCATCCTCACCCACTGGATGGAACACGCCCTCGGCAAGAAGGCCCGCAACCACTTCGCCGTCGTCACCAGCGCCGGCCGCGGCGACCTCAAACAACTTGCCACCGCCAAGAAGTACCCCACCTTCCACCTTCCCGAAAACGTCGGCGGCCGCTTCAGCGTCCTCTCCGCCGTCGGCCTCCTCCCCGCCGCCCTCACCGGCGTCGACATCGGCAAACTCTGCGCCGGCGCCGCCGCCATGACCAAACTCTCCTGGCTCGACGACCTCAAGAAAAACGTCGCCCTCCACGCCGCCCTCTGCCACCACCTCATCGCCACCAGGCGCGCCAAGCCCATCCAGGTTGCCTTCCCCTATTCCAACCGCCTCTGGGGCACGGCCTTCTGGTTCCGCCAGCTCTGGGCCGAATCTCTCGGCAAGCGCACCGACCGCTTGGGCAACGTCATTCACGCCGGCCAAACCCCCGTCGCCGCCCTCGGCGCTACGGACCAGCACTCCCAGGTCCAGCTTTACATGGAAGGCCCCAACGACAAGGTCTTCACCTTCTGGGCCGTTCGCAACCAGCCCGACCCCGGCCTCATCCCCAAAACGCCCACCGGCTTTGAAGCCATGGACTACCTCTGCGGCCAGACCCTCGCCAAACTCCTCGACGCCGAGCGCCGCGCCACCGAGGCCGCCCTCACCGAAAACGGCCGCCCCAACTGCACCGTCACCCTCGACCACGCCGACGAAGAACACCTCGGCGCCTTCCTCCAGATGATGGAGTTCCAAACCGCCTTCGCCGGCGAAATGCTCAACATCAATGCCTTCGATCAGGAAGGCGTCGAGCTCGGCAAGAAGTTCACCTTCGGCCTCATGGGCCGCAAGGGCTTCGGCGACTACAAGGCCCGCTTCACCGCCTACGAGGCCAAACGGCGCAACGGCAAGCCAGCGTAATACAAGGCATAGTAGAATCGGCGGCGATGCTACTCCTGCTCGCCGCCGCCCTCACCTTCCACTCCGATTTCGAAGGCGGCGCCCTCGCCCGTATTGAGCGCGTCGGCGACACCCATTACCGCTGCGCCGTCCCCGGCCAGTCCGATCAGGACGACCGCAACCGCCAGGCCAGTTGGTATTACTTCCGCGTCGACGGCGCCGCCGGCCGCACCATCACCCTCGATCTTGTCAACCTCCTCGGCGAATACAACTACCGCGCCGGAACCCACGCCATCACCGAAAAAACCCGCCCCTTCATCAGTACCGACCAGCGCACCTGGACCCACCTCCCCGAATCCGCCGTCCAGTGGGTCGCCGCCGAACCCGCCCTCCGCCTCACCATCGAAGCCAAGGCCAACAAGCTCTGGATCGCCCACCAGGTCCCTTACACCAACGTCCACATCGCCGCCCTCGCCAAGGAGTTCGCCAAACACCCCGCCCTCCGCACCGAAACCATAGGAAAAAGCGTCGAGCAGCGCCCCCTCTATCTCTGGACCATCCACGATCCACCCGCCGCCCCGCAGCCCCGCCCAGCCTCATCCCAAGCGCCCACCGCCCAGCCCCGCCGCCCCGCCGTCTGGCTCATGTTCCGCCAGCACTCCTGGGAGTCCAGCTCCTCCGTCGTCGGCGAGAGCCTCGTCCGCTGGCTCCTTGGCAACTCGCCCCAAGCCCAGGCCGCCCGCCGCGACTTCATCTGGAAAATCTTCCCCGCCGCCGACCCCGACGGCCTCGCCCACGGCGGCGTCCGCTTCAACCGCAACGGCTACGACCTCAACCGCAACTGGGACCACGTCCTCCCCGGCAAGATGCCCGAAATCGCCGCCCAGCAGCGCGCCCTCTACTCCTGGCTCGACTCGGGCAACACCGTCGACCTCTTCCTCAGCCTCCACAACACCGAATCCGGCGAATATCTCGAAGGCCCCGCCGTCCCCCTCGGTGAGCGCTGGTTCGCCCTGCTCAAAAACGGCGCCACCTTCCACCCCTCACGCCCCGCCTACACCGTCATGCCCTCCACCACCACCGAAGGCAAACCCGGCCGCATGACCGTCGCCCAGGGCCTCTGGCACGAACGCAAAATCCCCGCCTTCCTCATGGAGCAGCGCGTCGAGTTCAACGCAAAACTGGGCCGCTATCCGGTTACCGAAGACAGATTCCGCTTCGGAGCCGAACTGGCCCAGTCCATCGTCAAACTTCTCTCGGAGCCGCGCTGAGCGTCTCTACTTCACCCGCTTCGCCGTGAACTCCACCTCGCGCTCCATCATCTTCGTCGTGAACTTAATCTCGTCGCCCATCACCTTCCCCGTGTAGGTCGACGTGAAGTCGCCCTTCTGGGTCTGCCGCTTCACCGTGAAGCTGATGTTGTCGCCGTCGATCTTGCCATCGGTGATTTCGGTGTCGCCGCGGCGGCCCGAAATGGTCCCCGTCAGCGTCGCCCCATCGGCCTTGAACGTCATCGTCGTTTCGATGGTGCGTTCGCCCATCGTCTGCGTCGCCGTCCACTTGCCGTTCACGTCCGCGCCCAACAGAAGCGCCGCCGACATGGCCAGCATTCCCAATACAGAAAGGAGGGTTTTCATACCAAGAGAGAACACGCCGCGAGGAGAAAGGTTACTCCACGCGCCAAATGGATGCCCCGTCGTCAACGCGCTCCCCAGCCGCATTCCCCCGCCAGGCTCACCAGTAGGCGCCCCCGCCCAGCCTCAGATCTCGTACTCGGGCGCCTTCGGCCTCCCGAACGGAATCCGCTGCCACACCCGCTCATGCAAAAAGAACAGAACAATTTTAACTAAAGAGTCCAGTATCCCCGCACCCACCGACACCTTCGCCGATCCCGTGAAGAAATACACCAGTCCCGCTGTGGAAAGCGAACCAAAGAAACGATAACTGATCGCTTTAGCGAGGCTGCGGGAGTGCGTCTCCATGCCGCCTCCAGCATAACACACTAATCTCGATCAAAATAGAGGTGATTCCAATTTCCACACCCCGACTTGCTATCCTGGGTTCGTGGCGATCATTAAGTTAACCCTCCTGCCGGAAAACCGCGTCATCGAGTTCGATCCCGCCGCCATGCCCTTTTCCGAGCACGGTAAGAAAACCTCGATCCTCGACGTCTGCCTCAACCACGGCGCTCACCTCGAACACGCCTGCGGCGGTAGCTGCGCCTGCACCACCTGCCACGTCATCGTCAAATCGGGCGACGAACACCTCTCCCCCATGGACGACGACGAAGCCGACCGCCTCGACATGGCCCCCGGCCTCACGCTCCACTCCCGCCTCGGCTGCCAGGCCGTCATGTCCGGCGATGTTACCGTGGAAATCCCCAACTGGAACCGCAACTACGTCAGCGAAGGCGGCGGCAGCATGAACCTCGGCGCCGCCATCCCGCCCCCGAAAATCTAGCACGCCCAGCTACGGTGCCACGCTACCGCGCCTCGCGCGGCCTCACCCTCTCGCGCAGCCCAAACGTCCCGGCCAGCTCATCGATCATCTCCGGCGGCAGGCTCGCCTCCAGCGTCACCACGCGCTCCTTCTGCGCGATCTGGATGCGGTCAAACACCTTCATCAACTCCGGCTTGTCACTCGGCGTCGACAGCCGCGCCATCCCAATCACCCCGCGCAGCAGCGTGTGAATCTGCTTGGCGTCCGGCTCGGTGGTGCACGTCGCCGCCGCCGACATCTTGAAGCCGTTGCTCAAATCGGCGTTCATCTTCGCCAGTTCGACGTTCTCCAGCGCCCTCGGCAGGTTCGCCAGGTTGCTCCGCTCCGGCAGCTCCAACACCGGCAGCCGCCCCACGCTGATCACCCACAGGTGGCTCGCCGCCGGCATCGACTGCGCCGTCTGGAAGAACCGCGCCGGCAACACCACGTTCTTCCCCATCCGCGTCAACGCATCCTCCACCCGCGCCCTCGGCCCGGCCAGCGCATAGCCGCCATCGAGCAACACCACCGCCACGCCGTTCTGCTCAAACCCCGGCTTGCCCCCCACCGTCGCCGCCGGCGCATTCCCCTCGCGCAGCTTCGCTTCCACCGCCGCCTTGTCCAGCCGCCCCTTCACCAGCACCAGCGAATCCCGCTCCACCACCGCCACCAGCACCTCGTCAATCTGCTCCTGGAACTGCATCAGCCCGCGCGCAGTGTCGCCGCCCATCGGCAGCCGCCCGCGGAAATACTCCTCATACAGCGGGCTCGTGCGGATGCGGTCCATGCGGAACCCGCCCAGAATCGTCGCCTCGCGCGGCACCATCGCCGCCAGTTGCGCATCGATCCCCAGCGGCGGCGCGGCCGGTTTGCGGCTGCAGGCCCCCATCACACACACGGCGGCCACAACGGCGGCGGCCACAACGGCCAACAGGCGGGCTTTCGGGTTCATTCTCTCCAGCATACGTTGCGCACGCCCCTTCTGTTCTCACAAGCTGGTAGCGTGAGACTCGATTCCAGTATCGTCATGGGCGGCCGCGAACCCGACGCCCTCTGGCGCATCCTCCACCGCAACCGCTTCGAAGGCGCCCTCCTCTGCCCCTGGCTCTACACACGCGAGGAGACCGAACACCACCTCGCCCTCGCCGAGCGCGTGGATTGGATCCGCGGCGTCGTCGGCGTCCCCGGCTCGCCCGACCACCCCCGCCTGGTCGGCATCGAAGCCCGCTGGCCCAACATCGAGGCCATCCACGAAGCCACCGCCCGTTCGCTCGTCGCCGACGTCTCCTGCGGCATGCTCTCCCTCGCCAACGTCGCCAAATTCGCCGCCGACCAACCCCGCGCCCGCCTCACCGTCCTCCGCCTCGGCGGCGCGCGCTACACGCCCACCCCCGACCCACTCTGGGAAGACGGCATGTCCCAACTCGCCGCCTGCCCCAACGTCCGCCTCAAAATCAACGGCCTGCTCAACGACGCCCCTCCCGGCGACCCCACCGGCTGGGGCCCCTCCAGCCTCGGCTGGCGCGTCGAACACTACAAGCCCTGGATCACCACCGCCCTGCGCCTCTTCGGCGAAGGACGCGCCCTCTACGGCAGCGATTGGCCCCTCTGCATGGACCGCGGAGCAACGTGGAAAGAATCGATGGCCTGCTTCACCCAATCCATGGGCCCCCGCACGGAGGAATACCGCGAAGCCATCCTCGGCGGCACGTCCATGGAGTGGTACCGGCTGAGCGCCTAGCTGTTCTGCGGCTGCTGTGGTTCGGCCCGGTCGCCCATCACCGTCACCACCACCTCGCGATGCCGCGAGCGGTCGTCGAAATCGCACAGCACGATCTGCTGCCACGTGCCGAGCCGCAAATGCCCGCCGGTGATGGGAAAGGTCTGCGAGGTGCCGATGAGCGCGCTGCGCAGGTGCGAGAAGCCGTTGTGGTCGCCCCAGCGCTGGTTGTGCGCGTAGTTGTCGTGCACGGGAGCCATCTGGTCCAGTGCGCGCTCCAGGTCGGCCACCGCGCCCGGCTCATATTCGATCGTCGTGATGCCCAGCGTGGAACCCACGCCCGACACGTTGGCTGTGCCCGTGATGACGCCGCTTTCGATGACAATCCGCTCCACGCGCGCCGTGATGTCCTGTACGTCGCACATGCCCTCGGTGGGGAGTTGAATCGTCTTTTGGAAGACGGTGATCACTTGGCGCGCGGGTGGACGCTGATCTCGCGGAAGTAGACCACCGAGGCGGGATCGTGATTCTGCAGCCCGATGTAGCCTTTGTCCGGCCGCGGCCCGCGCACCGGCTCGTACCACATCTTCCGCTCCGGCACCGCCTGCCCGCCCTGGAACTCGTTCACCACCTCGCCGTTCAGCCGCACCGTCGTGCGCTGCCCGTCGAGCGTGATCTCCATCGTGTTCCACTCGCCGGCCGGCTTCTGGAAGCCCTTCTTCGTCTTGCTCAGCGAATAGAGCGCGCCCGTGGCGTGCCACTCATCGCCGCTGGAATCGATCTGCACCTCGTAGCCGTTGTGCACGCCGTACCAGGCGTCCGTGGGCGCCTCCGGCATGCGGATCACAACGCCCGAGTTGCCGTGCGTCCCCGTCGTCTTGAAGACAACGCGGATCGTGCAGTCGCCCAGCGGACCGCCCTCGTGATAGAGCAGCCCCATGCCGCCGACGGTCTTCATCTGACCGTCCTCGACGGCAAAGCTCCCCCAGCCGGTCATCTTCCAACCGCTGAGGTCGCGGCCATTGAACAACTGCTTGCCCTCGGCCGCCGGGGCGGGCAGGCACACCACCGCCACAAGCGATGCGGCCGCCAGCCACCCGGCGCGGCGCATGGGCTAGTTGGTCCTCTTTTTGGCGTCGGCGATGGCCTTGGCCTTTTCGTACTTCTTGGTGAACCGCTGCACGCGGCCTTCGGTGTCGATCAGCTTCTGCTTCCCGGTGAAGAACGGGTGGCAGCTGGAGCAGATTTCCACGCGGATATCGCCCTTGTGGGCGGAGCGCGTCTTGAACGTGTTCCCGCACGCGCAGACGACGTTCACTTCTTCGTAGGCGGGGTGAATTCCGGCTTTCATGGGAACGGGTAATCCTTTCGATCAAACTACGGGGGAAGACACACCGGATGCGGCGCAGCGCGGGAGCGCTTCCAAGAATCCAGTGTAGCAAAACCGTCAAATCCGGGGCGGCGGGCGCATCGCGCATCCCCGCCCCGGATCCCCACTGCGCCCTCCGCCCTAGCGGAAGTTGGCCGTCACCGCCGTGTCGCCGTTCACCGTTACCGTGCAGGTGCGCGCCGTGCCGCTGCACGCCCCTGTCCAGCCCACCCAAGGCGATCCGGCCGAGGGCGTCGCCGTCAGCGTCACCACCGTGCCCCGAGGAAATGACGAGCCAGCCGGACTCACCGCCACCGTACCCTTGCCGTTCGTCTTGGCCACCAGCTTGAAGGTGGCCGGCGCCGGCGGAGGCGCCACCACGCCGCCCGTGAAGTTGGCCGTCACAGCCGTGTCGCCGTTCATCGTCACCGAACACACCAGCTCATTCCCCGAGCAGGCCCCGGACCAACCGAGGAAGCTGTTGCCCGCCGCCGGCGCCGCCAGCAGGTCGATGCTGCTCCCCTGCGCAAAGCTGGTGCCGGAAGGCTTCGTCACGCTGCCCAACCCGTTCACGGTGAGATTCAGCTTCGCCGCCGGAACGAAGACCGCCGTCAACGGCGCCGCCGAGTCCACCACGAGGGTGCAGGTGGCCCCGCTGCCGACACAAGCGCCCGTCCAGCCGCTGAAGACACCCTTCCCCGCCTTGGCTGTCAACATCACCGTCGTGTGCGGCAACACCGAGAGCGAACAAGCGCCCGGACAACGGATCGACCCATCGCTCGACGACACCTGTCCGTCGCCGCTCACCGTCACCGTCACCGGCAGCTGCGCCGGGATGTTCAGGTTCGCCGCCGCGTTCTGCGCTCCGATGAAATCGCCCAGTTCACCTTCACCCGGCGCATTGCACAACACATCGGCGCACATTGCTTCTCCGGTCACCGGGTTCAACGGTCCCGTGTACTTGTAGAACTCAAACCGCCGCACCACCGCCTTGGCACCGTTGCCCAGCCCGCCGCGCTTCTGCTTTCGCTTGCTGTTGCTGCCCAGTTCGGCCTGGATCAAATCCCACTGCGTCTCCAGTTGGGGCGCGTTCTGCGGCACCACCGGATTGTCGGCCACGAGCTCATCCAACAGCACGTGCCGGTTGTTCTCCATCTTGTACGTCTTCATCCACTGCGCCTCGCCAAACAGCTTCGCCGGTGCGGGCGGAATCGGCGGATCGATGTCGGCTACCACGTTCACCGGCTGTCCCGGCCGCGCCGGCGGTTGCACCGACCACAAGGGCGCCGGAATCGCCACCCGCGAACCATACGTCATCAGCTTGCCCGGAGCCGACGGGTCAGCCACCATCCAGCGGTACACAATGCTCGTTGGGTTGCCCACCGTCGTCAGCCCGAAGTGCTCACACCCGCTCACGTCATAGCCGGCCGTGCCGATCACACACTGATGCCCGGTCATCGCCGTGGGCCGCACCGCTTGCGGCGTACCGGTCACAAACCGGCCCGAGTTGGCGTCGTAGGACGACATCCAGCGCACGTGAACGCCACCCCCGCCCTGCATCGGAACCACTTGCGGCGGACCGTACCGGTTCCAGTTGTAGTAGCTGTTCACGCCGCTGACGCCGTGAAATTCAATCTCGAAGCCGTGCACATCGTGGCCCGTATCGTTCACCACATCGAAGTTCGACAGGGCGCCGTACACCGTAACAGACGGCTCCTGCGCCATGCCGCGCACGGCAAGAGCAGCCAGCAGGCCGGCGGTCCATAGGCCCCGGCTCAGTCTTTGCATCATGTAAATCTGTCTCCTTGGCAGTTCGGACTGCGAACACTGGGACAGCACAGATCCCCTGGCGGAACAGCTTTCTCCAGCCCCCGCCGCTTGTTCACATCCGCAAACCGCCTCGCCCCCACCCGTGATAGCCTGATCTCCCATGCAACGGCGCGAATTTCTCGGTGCACTCGGCTCCACCGCCGCGGCCCAACCCGCCCGCCGCCCCAACATCGTCTTCCTCCTCGTCGACGACCTGCGCTTCGACGAACTCGCCTGCACCGGCCACCCCTTCGCCCAGACCCCCGCCGCCGACCGCCTCGCCCGCGAAGGGGCCCTCTTCGCCAACGCCTTCGCCACCACGCCCCTCTGCTCGCCCTCTCGCGCCGCCTTCCTCACTGGGCTCTACTCGCACTCGAACGGCATCGTCGACAACATCGCCCGCAACGCCCTCTCCCACCAACTCATCACCTGGCCGCGCCTGCTGCACGGCTCCGGCTACCGCACCGCCTTCCTCGGCAAATGGCACATGGGCAACGACGACTCGCCGCGCCCCGGCTTCGACCGCTGGGTCAGCTTCCGCGGCCAGGGCGAATGCAACGATCCGGAACTGAACATCGACGGCCGCCGCACGCCCTCAAAGGGCTACGTCACCGACATCCTCGCCCAGCACGCCGTGGAGTTCATCGAGGGAAGCAACACCGCCACCCCCTTCTGCCTCTACCTCGCCCACAAGGCCATCCATCCCAACGTCGTGCAGAACGACGACGGCTCGGTGAATCCGTCCACCATCGACGACGACGACCAGTTCCTCCCCGCCGAGCGCCACCGCACCCTCTATGAAGGCCGCACGCCGCCGCGCCGCGCCAACTATCACCAACCGCCGCGCCGCAAACCCGCGCTCGAACATCCGCCCGAAGGCGTCGCCCCGCTCAGCCCCGCCACCGGCACAAGCGACCGCGGCATCCTGAACCGAATGCGCATGATGAAGGCTGTCGATGAGTCCACCGCCGCCATCGTCGCCGCGCTGGAGCGCAAAGGCGTGCTCGACGACACGCTGATCGTATTCACCTCTGACCACGGCTACTTCTACGGCGAACACGGCCTCGGCCCCGAACGCCGGCTCGCCTATGAGGAGACCATCCGCATCCCGCTGCTGGTGCGCTACCCGCGCCGCTTCAAGCCCGGCTCGCGCCCAACGCGGATGGTCCTCAGCACCGACGTTGCCGCCACCGCCCTCGCGCTCGCCGGTGTGAAGCCGCCACAGCCGCTGCACGGCCGCCCCCTGTGGACCTCACAGCGCCGCGACGCCGTGCTCATCGAATACTTCTCTGACCGCGTCTTTGCGCGCATCCGCAACATGGGCTATCACGCCGTGCGCACCGAGCGCTGGAAGCTGATCCACTACCGCCACCTGCAGGACGCCGACGAGCTCTACGACCTGCGCCGCGACCCCCACGAGCTGAACAACCTCATCGCCCAGCGCGGCACACCCCTGCCGCAACTCCGCGCCCGCCTCGCCGCGCTTCTCGCTGAGTCTGGCGCTACGCCCCGCTGAGCACCGCCGCCAGCGAGCCGCGAATCGGCGACACCGGCTCATGCACCGGACGGTTCAGGAACTCCGCCTCCGGCGCGCCCGCGCGCAACCGCGCCAGCCACGCATCGGGATTGAACTCAACGCCAATCGGATTGGCCGCCAGCACGGGCGTGTGCATGAACGCCTGCGCCTCGGCCTTCGTCGGGAAGCAGTCCACCTGGAACTCCATCTGGTTGCCGTCAGGGTCCGCGTAATAGAGAGCGATGGTCATGCCATGGTGGATCGACCAGTACGGCGTGATGCCCGCCTCCTTCAGCCGCGCGTAGGTTTCCAGCAGATCGGAGAGCGAACCATAGCTGTAGGCCACGTGATCGACGCCGATCGCGCCGCGCTTGTCCTTCTCCGTGCCGTCCGGCTGGAAGACCTCCATGTTCACGAAGGCGAAGCGGTGGTGCTCTTCGTCATAGGTGGCAAAGGCCAGCGCCGGGTTCTGGTAGAGGATCTGCGAATCGAACACCGTCGCATACCAGCGCAGCATCTCCTCGAAGCGGCGCGTTCGGTAGACGACATGGGCGAAGTACTTCGGTCGAATGGCTGGCATGGTGGTCCGGCAATGCTACCACGCCGGCCGCGCTGCCGCTACGCCTGCGCTTCGGCCTGCGCTGTGCGCGTCGCCCGTGCTACGCCTGCGTTTCGGCCTGCGCCTGGCGCGCGGCCACGCACTCCGCGCAGGGGCAGATGTCGCGCAGATAGGTGTAGGAATAGATGCCCGCGTTGTGGTTGTCATTCCAATAGATGCGCAGCGCGTAGCCGCCCACCGATTGGATGTCGAGCATCTTCAGCGCCGGCTTGAACATCTGAAAGGGGTTTGTGTCCGGCTGCGAATAGTTCGTGCGCTCCGGCGGCGTGCCGTGCGCGCCCGTGCATCCGGCGCAGGGGCATTCGTCGCGCAGCAGCGCCAGCGTGTATTCGCTGTGGTGGCCGTCCTTCCAGTCGATCTGAATGCCTTTCGACTTGGAGATGGCGATATGTTCGGGATCAAGTGCGATTGCGTTCATTGGACACGTTCCACGTCGCGCACGCCGGGAATGCGGCGCATGCCGGAGACGACGCGCTCCAGTTGCTTCTTGTCGCGCACCTCGACGGTCATGTCGACAATGGCGTTCTCCGGGCCGCGCTTCTCATCCGAGCGCGCTTCGAGCGAGCGGATGTTCGAGTTCTCGTGCGTGAGCACGCTGGTGAGCTGGTTGAGCACGCCGGGGCGGTCCTCGGTGTAGACCACCATCTTCACCATGAAGTTATCAGTGGCCGCGCGCGCCCATTCGACGTCGATGCGGCGGTCCACCTCATACATCAGGTTCTGCACGTTGGGGCAACTGAGCGAGTGAACGCCCACACCTTTGCCGCGCGTGATGTAGCCGACGATGGCTTCGCCGCGAATGGGATTGCAGCACTTGGCCCGGTACACCAGCAGGTCGTCGGCGCCGGTGACGCGGATGACGAGGTCGCCGTTGTCCGGCTGCGGGCGGCCCGGCACGGGCGCGCCTGAGGAGGGCTGCGCGGGC
>JAFLBB010000099.1:0-15355 GCA_017304135.1 Acidobacteriota bacterium
CCCGCGCCCGCGCCCGCGCCCGCGCCCGCCCCACGCCCCACACCACAACCAACGCTGTGGGAGTCGCCCGCCGCCTCCGCTCCTGCCCTCGCCGCCATCATCTCCACCGCCAACCTCGCCGAACTCCTCCACGCCCGCTTCGGCTTCGCCGAATTCCGCCCCAACCAGGAAGCCGTCTGCCGCGCCCTCGTCGACGGCCACGACGGGCTCCTCGTCATGCCCACCGGCTCCGGCAAATCGCTCTGCTACCAGCTCCCCGGCATCGCCCGCGGCGGCACAACCCTCGTCATCAGCCCCCTCATCGCCCTCATGGAAGACCAGGCCGCCAAGCTCTCCGCCCTCGGCTTCCACGCCGCCTGCATCCACTCCGGCCGCGACCGCGCCTACTCCCGTCAGGCCTGCCTCGATTACTGCAACGGCGCCCTCCACTTCCTCTTCATCGCCCCCGAACGCCTCCGCGTCGCCGGCTTCCCTGAGATGCTCGCCCGCCACAAGCCCTCCCTCATCGCCATCGACGAAGCCCATTGCATCTCCCAATGGGGCCACGATTTCCGGCCTGATTACCGCATGCTCGGCCAATACCTGCCCGCCCTCCGCCCCGCCCCCGTCATCGCCCTCACCGCCACCGCCACACCGCAGGTCCAGGACGACATCGCCACCCAGCTCGCCCTCGACCACGCCCACCGCTTCATCCACGGCTTCCGCCGCGCCAATATCGCCATCGAGGTCGTCGAAACCACGCCCTCCCAGCGCGCCGCGCTCGCTCACGATCTCCTGCTCGACGACTCGCGCCGCCCCGGCATCGTCTACGTCCCCACGCGCAAGCAGGCCGAATCCCTCGCCGCCGAACTCGCCGAATCCTTCTCCGCCCGCGCCTACCACGCCGGACTCGACGCCGACCACCGCCGCCGCGTCCAGGAAGAGTTCCAATCCGGCGCCATCGAAGTCATGGTCGCCACCATCGCCTTCGGCATGGGCATCGACAAGCCCGACATCCGCACCGTCATCCACACCGCCCTGCCCGGCTCCATCGAAGCCTACTATCAGGAGATCGGACGCGCCGGCCGCGACGGCCTCCCCTCGCGCGCCCTCCTGATGCACTCCTACGCCGACCGCTACACACACGACTTCTTCCTCGAACGCGACTACCCCGACGTCTCCGTCCTCGACCTCATCTACCAGCGCCTCGCCGCCGAGCCCATCGAGAAAGCCGCCCTGCAAAAGAAGCTCCGCCTCGAAGCCGACCTCTTCGACAAAGCCCTGGAAAAACTCTGGACCCACGGCGGCGCGCTCGTCGACTACGCCGAAAACGTCGCCCTCGGCAGCCCTGCCTGGCGCGACTCGTACATCAACCACGGCAAACAGAAACGCGCCCAGATTGAACAGGTGATCCGCTACGCCGAAGCGGGCCAGTGCCGCATGTCCGCCCTCGTCCGCCACTTCGGCGACCACGAAGGCAGCCTCGCCCCCTGCGGCATCTGCGACTTCTGCGCCCCCACCGAATGCGAGGCCCAACGCTTCCGCCCGCCCACCGCCGCCGAAGTCACCATCTTCGAACGCCTCCGCGCCGCCCTCCGCAACAGCGCCCCCCGCCCCACCGGCAAGCTCTTCACCGAACTCGTCACCGGCGAACTCGAACGCGACGAATTCGAAAACCTACTCGCCGCCATGGCCGCCGCCGGACACGCCCAGCTTACCGAGTCGGTCTTCGAAAAGGACGGCCGCCAGATCCCCTACCGCACCGTCCACCTCACCTTCGCCGGCAAGGACATGGACGCCGGCGCCATCTCCGAACTCGTCATCAAAGACACCACGCGCGCCACCCCAACCAAACCCTCCCGCAGGCGCGCCTCATCCAAAGCATCCGCCCCATCCGCCCCCGCCAACAAAGCCCGCCGCGCCAAATCAAAGGCTGACGACGCCATCCACCCCGACGACGCTCCCCTCGAAGAGGCCCTCCGCGCCTGGCGCCTCGAAGAAGCCCGCAAAAAACGCATCCCCGCCTTCCGCATCTTCTCTGACCGCGTCCTCCGCGCCATCGCCGAAGAGCGCCCCACCAACCTGAGCGACCTCACCGCCATCCCCGGCGTCGGCCTCAAACTCGCCGAAAAGTTCGGGCAGCACATCTTCCGCATTGTGGGAGCGAACGCATGAAGATGATCCGCTACGCCGCAATCATCGAAGCTGGCGAGAACAACCTCTCCGCCTAGGGCCCCGACCTGCCGAGTTACGTCACCACCGGCACAACGCTCGACGAAATCCGATGCGGTCCTTCGAGAAGACCGCGCGCCCTTCCCAACACCCCACACACCTCGCTCATCTACGCCAACCTCGCACACGCACAAGGACCGCTATCCTACTCGCCATGAGCTACCTCGTCATTGCGGTGAGTGTGGCTGGAGGGACGACACCGGCGGCAGAGACGATGGGGGCATCGCGCCGTCAGCTCACGCCGCCTCCCGCACGCGCAGTTCGATGCGCAGGCCCGCGGCGGCCGCCATATTCACCAGCGCGTCGAGGGCAAACAGGTTGATCTTGCCACGCATCAGGTCGGAGACCCTCGGCTGCGTCACGCCGAAAAGCTGGGCCGCTTGCGCCTGACTCATCCCGGCGCGCGCGATGTGATCCTGCAAGGCGATCATCAGCGCCGAGCGCAGCTTCATGTTGGCGGCCTGCTCGGGTGAATCTTCGATCGCCTCCCACACACTGGCAAAACGTTGCTTCTTCATTGCCCTCGCTCCTTCAACAACTCGCGGTAACGCCCGGCGGCAAGCTCCACGTCCGCCTTGCTGGTCTTCTTCGTCTTCTTCTGGAAGCAGTGCAGCACGTAGACCGCACCGGCGAACTTCGCCACGTAGAGGACGCGAAACGCGCCAGCCTCATCCCGAATTCGAATCTCCTTGCACCCCGGGCCAACCGTGTTCATGGGCTTCCAGTCATCCGGCTCATGGCCATGTTGCACCAGGTCCAACTGATGACCGGCCTCACGCCTGGCCGTCAGCGGGAAGGCGCGCAGGTCCTCCAAGGAACTGCCCCGGAACTCCACGGGCTTGGCGTCAGCCACAATCACAGTATACAAAAATTTGTATGTCCGGCAAGGGAATCCACGCGGTCATGGGGTGGTCGCGCGCAAGCTTGACACCCCCTCGGTCGCCCATATGCCAAACCTCCCCGGCGGCATCGCCGCATCGGACACGCGTCAAGAAGTCGAATCGCTGATCCACGATTCGATCACCTCGCCCTCTCCCCCACCACTCCCCAATGTGGTAACGTGCCACCGAGATGATCGGTCACGCACTCCTCCATTCCGTCTCCTACTCCGGCTCCTGGGGCCAAGCCGCCCTCTCCCTCGAAGCCTTCGTCGACAAAGCCGCCGCCCTCGACTTCGACGGCGTCATGCTCATGGCCAAACGCCCCCACCTCTCCGTGCTCGACTACGACGCCGCCGCCCGCCGCAAGCTCCGCGCCCGCCTCGAATCCCACAACCTCCACGGCCTCGTCCTGGCCGGCTACACCAACTTCACCGCCGACATGGAGCACGCCGAAATCCCCCACCGCGAAATCCAAATCGCCCACGTCACCGAGCTCGCCCACCTCGCCCACGACCTCGGCGGCGGCATCGTCCGCATCTTCACCGGCTACGAACACCCCGCCGCCTCGCCCACCGCCCAGTGGAACCTCCTCGTCGCCACCCTCCGCGAATGCGCCCATCGCTGCGCCCAGTTCCCCGACGTCACCCTCGGCCTCCAGAATCACCACGACCTCGCCGCCGGCTGGCAGTCCATGCGCGACCTCGTCCGCGCCGTCAACGAACCCAACCTACAGCCACTCTTTGACGCCTGGGCCCCCGCCCTCCACGGCGACAACCTCCACGAGGCCGCCCACGCCATGGGCGCACTCACCCCTCACACCACCGTCGCCGACTACCAGCTCCGCCCCCGCTACAAATACGAACCCTCCCTCGTCAACTACGTCCCGCAAACCCCCTACACCCTCGCCGTCCCCATGGGCGAGGGCTTCATCGACTACACCGGCTTCTGCAACGGCCTCGTCGAATCCGGCTTCCGCGGCTCCATCGCCTACGAGATGTGCTCCCCCCTGCGCGACGGCGGCTCCGAGGCCACGCTCGACCGCTACGCCGCCCGTTTCCTCGAATGGTTGGGTAATTTCCGCTCCCTGTGCGAGAATCGGAATATCCAAGCCTCACGCCAGCCGGCCTGAGGGCACGGGGATCTTTTCATTGGTCACTCTTCTCTTCGGACCGCCCGGTAGCGGCAAAGGAACGCAAGCTCGTCTGCTTAGCTCCTGGCTCGGCGTGCCCGCCTTGTCTACCGGCGAAATGCTCCGCTCCGAGGTCGCCGAAGGCAGCGAACTCGGCCGCGCCGTATCCGAACTGCTCTCCAACGGCCAATTCGTCAGCGACGAATTGGTGAACCGAATCGTCGTGCGCAAACTCCAGCAGCCCGACTACGCCGGCGGCTGCCTCCTCGACGGCTATCCGCGCACCGTCCAGCAGGCCGAATACCTCGAGGCCTTCCTCGCCTCTGCCGGCAAACCGCACGCCCATGTCGTCCACCTCGACGTCCCCAATGAGGTCATCCTGGCCCGCCTCACCAGCCGCCTTCATTGCCCCAACTGCAAGCAAATCTTCAACATGAGCGCCGAAACCCTGGGCTGGACCAGCGAGTGCTCCGAATGCGGCTCCATCCTCGAACGCCGCTCCGACGACCGCGAAGACGTCATCCTCTCCCGCCTCCGCACCTACCACGAACTCACCGGACCAATCCTAGCCCTCTACACCGGCGAGAACTACCACCGCATCGATGGCACCTTAAGCCCGGATGACGTCTTCCACGCCATCCAGCAGCGCCTCGGCCCTTGCCTAAACGGCCTCCCCGCCCCGTACTAGTAATTTCCCTGACAGTCCTGTGCCCTTTGGTCAGTGGAGTTGCCCCACTTGGTTCGATAAGGTCAGGTTAGGCAGGAATCACCATGGCCAAGCGTCCCAATCTCAGAAAGCACGACCGTCAACCAAGCAAAGCGAAGGTCGAATTGGGCTGGACGGGCGACTTCGGCGCCCCCAAGTCCGCCCTCTGCGTCTGCAAGGACGTCGGCCCCGGCGGCTTCCGCATCGTCTCACGCGACCCCATTCCCGTCCGCAGCTACGTCCAGTTCCGCTTCGCCCCCCTCAACTTCCGCGGCTCGGCCAGCGTCCGCAGCCTTTCCCACATCGCCGCCGGCTACGAAATCGGCCTCGAATTCTCCGGCTCGGAGCAGTTGGAAATGGAACGCCTCAACCTGCTCACCAGCGCCAAGCTGGCTCAGTAACTCCCAGCCCCACACTGCCCCTGTTGCCCCCGGCATGGTGCAATGAGGCGATGGATCTCGATACCCTCATCCGCTGCTGGCGGCAAACGCCCAGCGATCATCAGTTCCGCCCCGCCGCCACAGCCGCTGAACTGGCCCTGGCCGGAGAAAAGCTCAGCCTCGCCCTCCCCCCGGCCCTCGGCCAACTCTACTCATTCAGCAACGGCCTCTCGCTATTCCAGGGACACATCACCTTCTATCCCCTGCACGATGAGAGCACCGAGATCTGCCTCACCCGTGTCACGCCCTGGCTCCGCGAGCAGAACTGGCTCGTCCCGGCCGAGCTCCTCATCCTCGGCTCCACCGGCATAGGGAATCCCATCGGCGTCTGGATCGGTCCCACGTCCGCCGAGCTCTCACTCCCCGTGGTGCAGCTCAATCAGAACTTCGAGCCCAACTGCCTCACCCTCGCCGCCACAGGACTCATCCCCTACCTCACCTTTGAAACCGCCCTCGACCTCGCCATGAGCGAACGCGGCGGCGAACTCTACACCCTCCTCGGCGCGCCAACCTCGCTGCCCGCCTACGACCTCGACAGCGACGGCGCCATAGACGCCTGGGCGGAGTGGATCGATCCCCAGTTGCTCCGGCTGCCCGCCGCCGCGGATCTCACCCAACTCGACGAATCCACCCTCCGCCGCCTGCTCCAGTAGCCCGCCACGCAACACTCAAGTCTTCACTTGACAATCAACCCACGCCCGGTGAATAGTAAAGCATAGACTTAACGATGCAACCGCCCACCGTCACCCACTCGGCCTTCACCATCGAGCGCCGCTACCCCGCCCCCCTCGCCCGCCTCTACCGCGCCTTCACCGGCCCCGCGCAAAAGCGCGACTGGTTCGCCGGCGGCAAATCCGCCACGCTCGAAGAGTTCACCATGGACTTCCGCCCCGGCGGCCACGACTACACCCGCACCCGCTTCCCGCCCGGTTCGCCCTTCCCCGGCGCCGCTCTCGAAAATCACACCGTCTACCAGGACATCGTCGAAAACCAGCGTATCGTCCTCGCCTACACCATGTCCGTCGCCGGCCGCCGCATCTCGGCCTCGCTGGCCACCTTTGAGTTCTTCGCCACGGCCACCGGCTCCACGCTGCTCTTCACCGAACAGGCCGCCTTTTTCGAAGGCGCCGACGGCCCCGCCATGCGCGAAGACGGCTGGAACCAGCTTCTCAACAGCCTGGCCGCCCACCTCGCCGCCTGATCCCGCACGCACCCGCCATGCCTCGCCCCAAACCCACCGCCGCTCGCGTCTTTCACGCCCTGGGCGACCCCACCCGCCGCGCCATTCTGGAACGCCTCACCCGCGCCCCAGCCTCGGCCTCGCAACTTGCCCCGCCGCTCGCCGTCACCCTCGCCGCCGTTGTCCAGCATCTCAACGTGCTCGAATCATGCGGCCTCATCCGCAGTGAGAAATCCGGCCGCACCCGCACCTGCCGCCTCCACCCCGCCGGCTTTGCCGCCGCCGAACACTGGATCGCCGCCCGCCGCTCGGCCTGGGAAGAACGCTTCGATCGCCTGGGAGAACTGCTCGCCCGCCCTGAAGACGCTTAACGCCCCGCCGCTTTCCCCGCGGCCCCGTTCTTCGCCGCCCCGCGCAACTTCTTTGGCCGCCCCCCCGCGGGCTTCTCCGCAAACGTCAACGGCGCCGCAGTGAAGTCCAACTGCATCTGCCGCTGCGCCCAAAACGAACGCTCCGAAGCCCGCGACGCCGGCCGCAACTGGTTCAAAATCGCCCCATCAAACCGCCGCGCCATCTCCAGCGCCACCGCCTTCTCCTGATTCCGTTCGTGGATCGAAGGCCCCCCTGTCTGCTGAATCCACTCTCGAGTGGCGTCATTCAAGCTCCGCTCCAAACGGGCGGAGGCGGAAGTCCAGTGGCCGGCCGCCAAAAAGGCCTTCCAGTTTCCGATACGCAGCAAGACGCTCATGCGATCCTCCCCATCATAGCCGCATCGCCCGCCGCGCAACAGCGGTTTACCCAGGCATTTTCCCTGACCGTCTACAATCGGAGGGATGCCCGTCGATCGTCCCCTCCTGAATGAAGTCGCCCTTGTCACCGGCGCTTCCCGCGGCCTCGGCGCCGCCATTGCCGCAAAGCTCGCCTCACAAGGCGCCAAAGTGGCCATCAACCACTTCCGCTCCGCTGAGAAAGCCTCAGCCCTGCGCGACCGCATCCGCGCCTCCGGCGGCGCCGCTGAATGCTTCTACGCCGATGTCCGTGACGAAGCCGAAGTCTCCTCGATGATCGCCTCCATCCGCTCCACCTTCGGCGATGTCTCCCTCCTCGTCGTGAACGCCACCGGACCCCAGCCCTTCCTCACCATCGAAAAACAGACCTGGCAGTCTTATTTAGACCAGCTCGAATTCTTCGTCAAATCGCCGCTCCTGCTCGTCAAACAGGTGCTGCCCGCCATGAAGGCCCGCCGCTCCGGCCGCATCATCCAGATCGGCAGCGAGGTCTTCGCCGTCGGCCACCCGGAGTTCGCCAACTATGTCGCCGCCAAGGGCGCCCAATACGGCCAGACCCGCTCCTGGGCCAAGGAACTCGCCCCCTACGGCATCACCGTCAACATCATCTCCCCCGGCTGGATTCCCACCGAACGCCACGCCGGCACGCCGCAGGCTGAATACGATCTCTACGCCCAAAAGGTGCCCATGAAGCGCCAGGGCGTCCCCGCCGACGTCGCTGAAGCCGTGGCCTACCTCGCCAGCCCCGGCGCCAACTTCGTCACCGGCCAGAACCTCACCGTCAACGGCGGCCTCACGCTGGAGTAACTCATGCGTACCTATCCGAACCACTTCATCAACGGCGCCTGGCGCGCCCCCGCCACCCCCGCCGCTACCAACGCCACCCTCGACGTCCTCTCCGCTTCCACCGAAGAAGTCATCGGCTCCATCCCCGCCGGCACACCGGCCGATGCGGATGCCGCCGTCACCGCGGCCCGCGCCGCCTTCGATGGCCCTTGGGGCGCCACCACTCCCGCCGAACGCGCAGAGTGGCTCGACAAACTCGCCGCCGCCCTCAAGTCACGCGCCAATGAGATCGCCGAAACCATCGCCGGAGAAGTCGGCTCGCCCCTCTCCATGGCCCAGAACATCCAGGCCGGGCTCCCCATCGCCGTCACCTCGAGCTACGCCAAACTCGCCCGCGAGACGAGCTTTGAACGCGAGGTCGGCAACTCGCTCCTCCTCCGCGAACCCTATGGCGTCGTCGCCGCCATCACGCCCTGGAACTACCCGCTGCATCAGATCATGGCCAAGGTCGCCCCCGCCCTCGCCGCCGGCTGCACGGTCGTCCTCAAGCCCAGCGAAATGGCGCCCCTCAACGCCTTCCTACTCGCCGAAGTCTGCATCGAGATCGGCCTGCCCGCGGGGGTGCTGAACATCGTCGGCGGCACCGGCCCCGTCGTTGGCGAAGCCCTCGCCGCGCATCCCGGCGTCGATCTGGTCAGCTTCACCGGCTCGCTCCGCGCCGGACGCCGCGTCTCCGCCCTCGCCGCCGAAACCGTGAAGAAGGTCACCCTCGAACTCGGAGGCAAATCGGCGTTCGTCATTCTCGACGACGCCCCGCTCGAAAAGGCCGTCACCATCGGCGCGAAAAACGCCCTGCTCAACTCCGGCCAAACCTGCTCCGCCTGGACGCGCATGATCGTTCCCCGCGCGCTCCAGCAGCAAGCCCTCGACATCGCCGCCTCCGCCATGGCCTCGCTCAAACTCGGCGACCCCTTCGCCGCCGACACCCGCCTCGGCCCGCTTATCTCGGCCACCCAGCGTGAACGCGTCGAAGGCTATATCGCCAAGGGCAACGCCGAAGGCGCGCGCCTCGTCACAGGCGGCGGCCGTCCCGGTGAATTCGCGCGCGGCTACTACGTCCAGCCCACCCTCTTCGCCGATGTCGCCCCCACCATGACCATCGCCCAGGAAGAAATCTTCGGCCCCGTCCTCTCCGTGCTCCCCTATGACACCGACGACGAAGCCGTCGCCATCGCCAACGGCACCATCTACGGCCTCGGCGGCGGCGTCTGGTCGGCCGACCCCAACCGCGCCCTCGCCGTCGCCCGCCGCATGCGCGCCGGCCAGGTCGACGTCAACGGCGGACGCTTCAACCTCCTCGCTCCCTTCGGCGGCTACAAGCAATCCGGCGTCGGCCGTGAACTCGGCGAACTCGGCATGGAAGAATATCTCCAGGTGAAGAGCATCCAGCGATGATCCGACTCACGCGTCGCCAATTATTCCAGGCCGTCCCGCCCTTCCTCATCACGCCTCACGACGTCTCGCTGCCCAACCTCGTCCTCATCGTCACCCCGCTGCCCGCCCCCGCCCCGTTCGCCGCCGCCGCCGTGCGCACCACGCGCGCCCTGCCCACAGCCATCGCGTCGCTTCTCACCGGAGTCGCCAAACCCTCGCCCACTGAACCGACGCTCGCTGACCTGCTCCGCTCCCGCGGCTACCGCACCGCCTTCCTCGGCGCATGGCCGCTCGGCAACGCCCCCGGCCAGTCCCCGCTGGCACGAGGCTTCGACGAAGTGGTCGCCTCGCCACCGGCGCCCTCCGCGAAACCGCTCTTCCTCTTCGTCCACGGCCCCTTGCCGAAACTGCCCTACGAGAAGAACACCCTCACCATCGTCACCGCCCCCGCCGGCCCGCAAGTTCCCCTGCTCGCCCACTGGCCCGGCATGTTCACCGCGCGCGATCTCGACGCGCCCGCGAGACACCTCGACATCGCGCCCACGCTACTCCGCGTCGCCGGCATCCCGACCCAGCTCACCGGCGCGAACCTGCTGCCACTGTGGACCGGCGAGGCCGCGCCCAAAGCCACCGCCGAGCCCACCCGCCCCCCCCTCTTCTTCCGCGAAGACTGGCGCGAAACCGAAGCCGCCACGCCCGTCACGCAGGAGCACGTCTCCAACCCCGACCTCACGCTGCAGCTCTACGGCCCCGGCCGCGACGGCATTAAGAAGAGCCATCACGACAAGCCCGCCGACGACCCGTTCTACATCTGGTCCGGCACCGCCAACGGCAACTGGATGGTGACCCTCCGCCATCGCACCCGCCTTGCCGACCTCACCGGCCAGGCCAAAATTCGCTGGCGCGCCAAACAAGCCGGCTTCCGCGAACTCCGCATCGCACTCAAGCTCGCCTCTGGCGACTGGCTCATCAGCAGCGAATCCGACGGCCCGAGCGAAGACTGGCGCGAGCGAGAGTTCATCCTCTCCGGCATCCGCTGGCGCAAGCTCGACCCCAAGCTCATCATCGAAGGCGCGTGGGCGGCCAACCCCGACCTCTCCCGCGTCGAAGAAATCGGCTTCACCGACCTCATGACCGGCGGCCAATCCATCGCCTGCTCCCGCCTGGACTGGCTCGAAGTTTGGGCTAAATAGGGACAGTCACCACTATTCCCAATTTCACGCCCCCGCCGCCCTCGGCTTCCGGCCCCTCGGCTGCGGCCTCAACGTGCGCCCCAACTCCCTCTCCAGCCGGTCAATAAACTCCTCGCTGCCCGCCGGCCGCCCCGACCGCAGCGCCTCCCGCAACCGCTCCAGAACCACATGATCGCGAAAACCCACTTCCAGGATCTCCGCCCACTCGCGCTCCCCAAACCGCCCCGCCCACGGCTCCCACATCAGCCACTCAGGCCGAGCCGCCAACCCGCAGTGCGCCCGCGCGCTCGACCAACGGTAGTCCACCGCCCGCCGCGCCATCCCCCCCCGCACCGGATTCAGCTCCGTATACAGCAGCGCATTCCATGTGTGCGACTCGTCCATCGGCGTTGAGTCAAACCGCGCCTGGAAGAAGTGCCCCGTCTGCCCCAGCCGGATGTTCATCCAACGGCTGAACACATTATGCGCGCGCCCGATCCCCCGCGCCAGCGCATCGTCGCGCCGCGGAATTGCAATCAGGTGCACGTGGTTGCTCATCAGGCAATACCCCAGCAGGTCCACATCATGATCCCGGCAGTTCTCCGCCAGAATCTTCAAATACAACTCGCGGTCGTAATCGGAAGTGAAGGTGCTTTCGCGATGGTTCCCGCGCTGCGTGACGTGATGCGGGACATCCACTGCAACCACTCGGGCAAGGCGTGGCATCCTGCCGAATTAGCGCCCGCAGGCAGCTATTCCTCTCAAGGAAAAATTGGGAATTGCGGTGACTGTCCCTATTTAGGGGAAGCTGGGGTGCCCAACGGGGATCGAACCCGTGACATCTGGAACCACAATCCAGCGCTCTACCAGCTGAGCTATGGGCACCACAAAGGACGTCCCCCTCAGTATAGCAACGCCACGCCCCCCGCTGTACCATCATCAATAGGCCCCCACCACACCCCCATGACCTCCCCCCGCATCCTCATCGTTGAAGACGAGGAAAAACTCCGCCGCGTCGTCGAACTCCAGCTCCGCTCGGCCGGCTTCGAGGTCGACTCCGCAGCCTCCGCCGAATCCGCCCTCCGCATCGCCGACCGCGCCGGCCTCATCCTCACCGATCTCCGCCTCCCCGGCATGGACGGCCTCGAACTCATCGACGCCCTTCGCCGCCAAAACGCCCAAGCCCCCGTCATCGTCATGACCGCTTACGGCACCGTCGAAACCGCCGTCGAAGCCATGAAGCGCGGCGCCGTCGACTTCCTGCCCAAGCCCTTCTCGATGGACCACCTCACGGCCGTCGTCGCCAAGGCCGCCGACCTCCGCAATCTGCGCGAGGAAAACCGCCAACTCCGCGCCGAACTCGGCCGCCGCTACGACTTCACCAGCATCGTCGGCTCCAGCCCTCTCATGCAGGAGGTCCTCGCCACCGTCGAACGCGTCGCCGCCTCGCGCGCCACCGTCCTGCTGTGCGGCGAATCCGGCGTCGGCAAGGATCTCATCGCCCGCGCCATCCACCACCACTCGCCCCGCAACGGCCGCCCGTTCGTGAAAATCAACTGCACCGCGCTCCCTGAGAACCTCATGGAAAGCGAACTCTTCGGCTATGAGAAGGGCGCCTTCACCGGAGCCGCCCAGTCCAAGCCCGGCAAGTTTGAACAGGCCGACACCGGCACCGTCTTCCTCGATGAGATCGGCGACGTCCCCGCCGCCATCCAGGTCAAGCTCCTGCGCGTCCTCCAGGAACGTGAGTTTGAACGCCTCGGCTCCAACAAAACCCTGCGCATCGACGTCCGCATCGTCGCCGCCACCAACGTCGACCTCCGCGCCGCTCTCGAAGAGGGCCGCTTCCGCGAAGACCTCTACTATCGCCTCAACGTCGTCCCCATCAACATCCCGCCCCTGCGCGACCGCAAAGAGGATATCCCCGCCCTCGTCCGCCGCTTCGTCGCCAAGTACGCCGAGTGGCCCTGCGACATCGAACCCGCCGCCCTCGAGAAGCTCATCTCCTACCACTGGCCCGGCAATGTCCGCGAGCTGGAAAATGTCATCGAGCGCAGCCTCGTCCTCTCCCCCGGCGGTAACCTCACCGCCACCTCCGTCCGCCTCGACTCCCACCTCCGCCCCCGCCCCGCCACCACCGCCGAACCCAATTTCCTTCCCGACGGCATGACCCTCGACGACTACGAACAGGCCATCATCCGCGAAGCCCTTCGCCGTGCCGGCGGCAACAAGAGTCAGGCCGCTCGTCTACTCGGATTAACCCGTAATGCTCTCCGGTACCGGCTAGACCAGATGGGCCTCAAAGACTGACCTAAACCCTGTCATTTTTACACGGTAAATCCTTCCTAGACCGTAACTTGCGCCGGTAATGCGGCCTCTCCCCGAGGCCATGAAAAATAATCCACCGTACAAACGACCTTTCTTTGCACCGAGCCCCCCTGGCGCTCTCTCCTCCCAACACGATCGGACCGATAGTTGCACCAGAAGGCAGCTCCGTACATGAGTTTCACTTATCTAACATCACTCTCCAGAAATGTTTTTTTCCTTGCTGCGCTCGCTCTCCTGTTCTCCTTCCCACTCTCCGCTCAGCAAAACGATTCTCGAAGGTCTGTCAGCGCACAGACGATCCGGGACTGGAACACTCGCGTTCTCCAGCTCCAGGAGCGGCTCGAAAACAGTCCCGCTCTGGCCCGCCTGGCCGTCCGGGCGGAAGCCCTCCCGGTCTTTCAACAGCGTCTGGCCGCTCTCGCCGCGCTAGCCGACGAGGATCCCCAGGCCGTTCTCGATACCGCCTTCTCAGCGCCGTTGCTGCGCACCTTGTCGGAAGCCTTCCCCGAGGCCGTCCTGGAGGAAGAGGGTGAGTTCTCCGGCGTCGCCGAACACATCATCGCCGATGACGATACGATGGCCCACCACACTTCGCACATCCGCATGCAGCAGGGCAATGAGTGGCTCCGCGTCAACTTCTCCCGCGAGGCTCCCGATGTGGAGTGCAGCGATCACCTCCGCGTCCGCGGTGTGAAGGTCGGCTCCTCGGTCGCCGCCGCCGATGGCGTCACCTCGAGCGCGGGCGGCATCGTCTCTACCTGCGCCACCACCGGCACGCAATACATCGCCGTCCTCCTGGTCACCTTCCCCGGCGTCACGCCCCCCGCCAACGTCACGCCCGACATCGTCGATAAAATCTTCTTTCAACAAACCGGCCGCTCCGTCGACGGCTTCTGGAAGGAAGCCAGCCAGGGCAAAACCAGGGCCAGCGGAAAGGTCTTCGGCTGGTACACCCTCGACGCCGCCTACTCCTGCTCGCAGTATTACCAGATGCGCGACGCAGCCATCCGCGCCGCCGACAAGGACATCGACTTCCGCAGCTTCAACCGCATCATGCTCGTCTTCCCGCCCCCCTCCGGCTGCGGTTGGGCCGGACTCGGCACGCTCGGTTGCTCCTACCTCACCTCGGCCGGCGACGGCAACTTCACCGCCTCCACCTCATGGCTGGCCGCCCAATACATGTCCAGCATCGACAATGGCGTCAAACTCGCCACCCATGAAGGCGGACACAACCTCGGCCTCAATCACGCCCGCACCTACGACTACGGCACGGCGCCCCTCGGCGCCATCGGCGCCGCCGCCTCCGTCTCCGAATACGGCGACGTCTTTTCCACAATGGGCTCCTGGAACCTCGGCCACTACTCCACTCCCAATAAGGTCCGTTTGAAGTGGCTCGACACCACCACCCAGGTCCCCACCGTCACCTCCAACGGTGTCTACGATCTCATCCCCTTTGCCTCCGCCACCCCCGGCCGCCAGGCTCTCAAAATCCAGCGCGGCATCGGCAACAACGCCTGGCTCTGGCTGGAATACCGCCAGCCTCTCGGCATTTACGAATCCACTCTCGGCGCCCAGATCTTCTCCGGCGCCTCCATCCGCTATGAGGAGGCCGCCACTTCCTACTCCAACCTCCTCGACTTCACCCCCGAAACCACCGCCTGGAGCGACCCCGCCCTCGCCGTCGGCAAAACCTGGACCGACCCCTTCTCCAACCTCTCCATCCAGGTCCAAAGCGCCACCGCCAGCGGCCTTGCCGTCAACATCAGCTACGGCTCGACGCCCTGCGTGCGCTCCGCCCCCACCCTCGCCGTCTCGCCCGCCAACCCCAGCGGCAACGCCGGCTCCCAGCTCGACTACACGGTGACGGTCTCCAACAAGGATTCCTCCAGTTGCTCCGCCGCCACCTTCGTGCCCAACTCCACCGCCCCCACCGGCTGGCTCACCACCTATTCCACGGCGGGCCTCACCTTGAATCCCGGCGCTTCCGGCAACTTCATCATGACGAAGACCATCCCCGCCGGCACCGCACCAGCCACTCTCGCCGCCAATGTCTCGGTCAGCGACGCCAATCACGCCGCCGTCACCGCCGCGGCCAGCGCCACCGTCACCGCGGCCTGCGTATACGCACCGCCCACGGTCACGTTCTCACCCACAACCCTCAGCGGCGTCCCCGGCGCCAAGCTCGCCTACACCGTCACCGTCGTGAATAAGGATTCGGCCACCTGCGCCGCCGCCACCTTCACGCCCACCTCCACCGCCCCCACTGGCTGGACCACGGCGTTCTCCGCCGCAACCCTCAA
>JAFLBB010000099.1:15455-19090 GCA_017304135.1 Acidobacteriota bacterium
GCGCCAAGCTCGCCTACACCGTCACCGTCGTGAATAAGGATTCGGCCACCTGCGCCGCCGCCACCTTCACGCCCACCTCCACCGCCCCCACTGGCTGGACCACGGCGTTCTCCGCCGCAACCCTCAAACTCAACCCCGGCGCCACCGGCAACTTCACCCTCACCAAGACCATCCCCGCCGGCACAGCCGTCAATACATACTCGGTGAACGTCAATCTCAAGGACGCCAACCACAACACGACCGCCGCGGCCAGCGCGAAGGTCACCGCGGCTACCTCAACGACTCCTCCGACAACCTCTTCGGCCCCCGCCCTCACCCTCACCGGGCCTAGCGGGACCGTGGCGGTCGCCACATACACCACGCTCACCGCCAAAGTGGTCTCCGGCGGCCTCCCTGTCGTCGGCACCATGGTCGGCTTCATGGTGAAACAACCCAACGGCATGACCTCCATCACCGTCGGCATCACCAACGCCACCGGTGTGGCCTCCAGTGTCTTCAAGAACACCTCGGCTGGCAGTTGGAGCGCCACCGCGAGCGCCGCCGTCAGCAGCCAGAACCTCGGTTCCAACACCATCACCTGGACGGTGAACTGACCCCACGCCATAAGAAGAACGAGCCAGCGGTGAGCGGCGCTTCCGGAAATCCCGGTCGCCCCCGCCTCACTGCTGGCTCGTCTTGTTGGAAGTCGAGTCTGAACTACCGGCCCAGCCGCTTCCGCGCCACTGCCAGCGCCACCAAACCTGCGCCCATCAGCGCATAGGTCGACGGCTCCGGCACCTCGCCCTGCGGCTCTGTCTCTTCGGTGGGAACCGTGATCACGAAATCGCTCAGACTGGCGCTCGTGCCCAGCCGCTGCACGTGCATTCCAATGCGGTTGCCGCCCGCCGTGCTGAACGAGTCCAGTAAATCCTGGAACGTCTTGCCGCCCTGCAGCGTGAAGAACGCCGACATCTCTTCGTCAGGATCGATGCCGTTGCTGACACCGCCTTGACTCTCGCGCTCAATCTGGTAATCCGCGGCCAGGAAGATGGCTCCGCCGCCGTTCACCGCGCCGGGACTCGCAACGATGTCCATGTCCACGCCCGTCCCGTTGGTGATCGAATCCAGCGTACCCAGCACGCCGTCGCTGTCGTCGAAGTTGATCTGCGTGATGGTCGAGCCAAGCGGCCCCAGGTTCTCAAACAAGAACTTGACGCTCCCCGACCCTTCATCGGTCACCGTCACCTGCAGTTGGTCCGCCATATCCTCGCACAAGCTGTAGTTAGCCGGCGTCTTGCAATCAAATCCCAACACCGCTGCGTGCAGTGGCAGCGCCGCCATAAGGGCACTCACGATCCATGCTTTCTTCATATGTCGATCCTCTTCCTCCGTAATGAAACGAGATCCTCAAGACTCAACGTAGGGGATCCGGCACAAAGGGAAAAGACCCACGGGTCCGGTCAAGTTCTATAACCCAACCTGTAAGAAGCCCTAATTCGCCCCGAAAAGCAAGCGGGCAGTACCACGCACACGCGCAAGGCCACCTGGTTTCAACCGCTTGGAAATCAGAAAAGTACTACCGCAAGCCCTGGTACCGATTCGTACCCTCCGTGCAAAGAAACAGCCGCCAGCCGTTTCTTTACCTGCCGCAGTCGTTCACCGCGCCGCCACCTGCCCCGTCACCCAGTCCGTCCACGCCGCCTCCGCCGCCGGACACATCAACTCCGCCCCAGGCTTTCCCGCCGACAGCCCGCCCGCCGCCAGCACCGCCCCCACAAAGTTCTCCACCGCCGGATAATGCAGGTTCGCATGCGGCGGCAGCATCTCTTCGCCCCCCGGCCACGCCACCCGCCCGCTGTTCAACGGCGTCATCTCAATGGCCCCGTCGGTCCCCACAATGCTGCATTCATCGCGTTCCACCCGCGAATGCCACCGCACATCCACCACCCCCCGCACCCCGCCCGCATACTCCACCAGCACCGTTGCCGAATCCTCCACCTCACGCTCATGCACCGCCCGCCCCTTCAGCCCCACCGCCCGCTCCGGCTTCCCAAACCAGAAGTGCAACAAATCGATCCTGTGCGACCCCACGTCATAGAGCGGCCCGCCCCCGGCCAGCTTCGGATCCACCAGCCACCCGCGAAACCCGTCCACCGGATCGAACCACCCATGCAGACGCAACTCCGCCAGCACCGGCTTCCCAATCGCCCCCGCCCGCATCAACTCTCGCGCCCGCAACACCGCCGGATACAGCCGCCGGTAATACGCCACCCCCAGCAACCGCCCGCACTCCTCCGCCACCCGCGCCATCTCCCGCGCCTCGGCCGCATTCATCGCCGTCGGCTTCTCGCACAGCACATGCTTCCCTGCCCGCAGCGCCGCCATCGATTGCGGCGCATGCAGCGCCACCGGCGTCGCTACATACAGCGCGTCGAACTCGCCCCACTGGAGCGCCTCGTCCACCGTCCCCCACACCCGCGGCGCCCACCGCCGCCCCTTCTCCCCGTCGCGCGACACCACGCCCACCAGTTCACTGCGCGGCTCGCTTTGAATCGCCGGCAACACGCGCTTGGTCGCAATGTCGCCCACCCCGGCCAGCACCCACCGCACCTTCTTCATCGCGACACCGACAGCCCCATCAGCAGGAACGCGAGCAGCGTCACCGCCACGCACGCGGCGGCCACGCCCCGCAGCACGCGGTCCTTCATGCCCCCATCGCGCGCCTCAATCCCCGCCAGCCACGCCGCGCCAAACCCGCCCGCCAGCCCGCCAATGTGCGCCGCATTGTCGATCGGCAGGAACCCCAGCAGCCCGATCACAATGCCATACACCGCCATCCGCACATACGCCGACTTGATCGCCTGCGCCATTGCCGTCCGGTGCAGCATCCCCACCGCGATCATCGCCCCGATCAACCCAAAGATCCCCGCCGACGCGCCAATCGAGAGCCGCGTCCCAAAGAAATAGCTCAGGTAGAAGCCCAGCGCCGTCGCCACCGTCCAGATGGCCACCGTGCGCGGCGTTCCGTAAATCTCCTCCACCTGCGGACCAATGTCCATCAGCGCCCACATGTTCATGCCGATGTGCATCAACCCGCCGTGCAGATACCCCGCCGTGATCACCCGCCACCAGTCGCCCACATACAGCCCCTCGCGATACATCCCGCCAAAGATGATCAGCGTCCGCGGATCGAGGTTCATGAACGCCCCGTCGTTGCCGGCCTTCATGCTCACCACCACCGTCCCCAGATACAGTCCCACATTGGCCAGCAGCAGCACCGACGTCGCCGCCCGCCGCGCCGGAACCAGCCCGCCCAGCAGATCATCCGGCATCCGCAAATCGATTGACCGCGGACCCACCTGCTGCCCGCAATACTCGCACACCTTATCGCTCGCGTTGATGAACGCCCGGCAGTTCGAGCACATTCTCCTGGAATCAGCCATGTCCTGTTATTGTAACGGCCCCGCTCACCCCTCCAGCGGCCGCGACGCATCGATCTTCACCCACAACAACGCCCCGCCCAACAACACCGCCGCCATCGGCACAAACGGCGCGTCATAACTCCCCGTCGCCTGCACGATGTAGCCAAACGCCACCGACCCCGTCAGCCCGCCCGCCTGCGCCGCTGTGTTGAACAGCCCCACCATCGCCCCCGC
>JAFLBB010000100.1 GCA_017304135.1 Acidobacteriota bacterium
CGGGCGGCGTGGCGGCGCTGGCGGGCGCCGCGATCACCACAACGCCGGCTGCCGCGGCCCCGGCTTCGCCCGATGTGTACCTGCGCCTCGGCGTTCGCCCCTTCATCAATACGACGGCGACGCTTACCATCAACGGCGGTTCGCGCACGCTGCCCGAAGTGGTGGCCGCCATCGAACAGGCGTCGCAGTTTCATGTGAATCTCGATGAGCTGATGGAGAAGGCCTCGGCGCGCGTAGCCGAACTGCTGGGCGTGGAGTGGGCGCTGGTCACCTCCGGAGCCGCCGCCGCGCTCTCACACGCCACGGCCGCCTGCATCGCCGGTGCCGATCCGGAGAAGATGCAGCAACTGCCCAACCTGCGCGGTTTGAAGAACCAGGTGATCATGCCGCGCGAGTCGCGCGATGTGTATGACCACGCCACGCGCGGCCTGGGCGTCGAGATCATCGAAGTAAATTCAGCGGCCGAGCTGGAATCGGCCATCGGCCCGCATACAGCGATGATCCAAATTCTTGGCGTGCACTTCGGCAGCGCGCGCTTTGGGCTGCGCGAGGTGGCGCCCATCGCAAAGAAGGCCGGCGTGCCGATCCTGGTCGATGCCGCCGCCGACTACCTCATCACCCCAAACCCGTACATCGCCCTCGGCGCGGACCTGGTGGCCTATAGCGGCGGCAAGATTCTGCGCGGTCCGCAAACGGCCGGCCTGTTGGTGGGCCGCAAGGACCTGGTGCGCGCGGCCTGGGCCAACAGCGCTCCGCACCACGCCTTCGGCAGGCCGATGAAGGTCAGCAAGGAAGAGATCGTAGGCATGGTTGTGGCCGTGGAGACGTGGGTCCAGAAGCGCGACATCCAGGCCGAGTACCGCGAATGGGAGTCGTGGTATGCGCACATCAGCGAGGCCATCACCAAGGTTCCTGGCGTGAAGGCGCAGGTGCGCGGGCCGCAGCGCGGCGGGCCGTTCCCGACGCTGATGGTCTCCTGGGATCAGTCGATGGTTGGGTTGACGGCGGGCGATGTCGGGCGGCAACTGCTCGAAGGCGAACCGCGCATCATGTCGCACGCCTCCGGGGAAGGGAACTCGTTTCTCATTCGGCCCGCCGCCCTGCGGCCGGACGATTACAAAGCCGTGGCCACGCGCCTGGCCGATGTCTTCCGCCGCGCGCCGAAGGGCCTGAAGAAACACTCCCCAGCCGCGCCCACTGCCGACATCGCGGGCCGTTGGGACGTAACCGTACAATACGACTCCGGCTCAGCTGCGCATCAACTCTTCCTCATGACCAAAGGGAACGCGGTGCAGGGCACTCACCTCGGATGGGCACTGCAAGGAGACCTAACTGGCAGCGTGGACGCCGACAAGGTGTCGCTGCTCTCCGTGCTGCCCTTTGGACCGCAGCGGCTCACCTATGCCTTCACGGGCAAGCTGACGGGCGACACGATGTCGGGCGAGGTTCGCCTGGGTGAATATGGTCGTGCCACTTGGAGCGCCAAGCGGCACGCGGCGGGCTGAGCGTGGTTAGCGCACCGCGGCCGGACGCTTGACGAAGCGCACCAGCCCAAACGCTTCTGGTGTGTGGAAGGTGCGCACACCAGCCGGCAGAGGCGACCACGTGCTGGCCTGCGCGTTCGTGATGCCGCCGAGGCGCTGTAGATTGAGCCGCCATTCGTCGCCCTCGCGCGGCGGCGTGTGGGCCGCGTCGCGCGCGAAGTTCTTCAATGGAATCGCCGCTTCCACGATCCAGTGTGTGTCCCGCGGCGACTCGTCCTTCCGCGGCATTCCATGAAAGGTGGTGCGATAGCGCACGCCCTCCGGCTCCCACGTCGGCGGGCCGCTCCACCAGTCCGTGCGCGCGCGGTTGAGCATCGTGCCGATGGCATTGATCTCGAACGTGTAATAGTTCGTCGCTTTGGCCGGATTGGGACTCAGGAAAATCTCCACGCAGTCGTCCTTCGACACCGGGCCGTGTCGCTGCGTGACGGACGCCGAGATGTGGCGGTCATGCGCATGCCAGGAGACATAGAGGTTCTCGTCATCCCAGAGCAGTTTGGCCACGGTCTGTTCCTTCTCGCCTGATTCAAGCCAGGGGAATCCGAAATCGCCCACGCTCGCCGCGCTGCGCCAGCTCGCTTCATCGAGCTTGCCGTCAATCGTGATCGGTCCGGCAGCGCGGTGGATCTCATACATCTTCTGCTGCGCCGGGCAGAGCGCAGCGAAGCCCGTGAGCAGCAAGAGCGCGAGGAAGCAGCGGGGCCGCGACATTGGCGCCGATTGTATCGCAGGGCTGTGCGCTCTACAGCGGAACGGCATTGCGCTGCACATAGTCATCCACCTCTGACTCATCAGGACCGATGTAGTGAAAGTACTCGGCATACTCGAGCCCGTGCGCCTGTCCGCGCGTTCGGTCGCGCGACAAGGCGAAGCGCTTGGTGTAGGCGCGGTTGGCTGTGGCGTCGTCGTTGCCCAGCAGGGGGAGCTTCTTGCCCTGTTGCGCCAGCCGCCGTTTCAACCGCGCGCCCTGGTCGCCGGCCGGACCCTGCGTCACGTTGGCGAGATTCACGTGGACCTTCTGATCGATGAACGCCGAGACGTCGACCACGCGGTTCACCAGTTGCGGACCGCGCGCGAAATAGTAGCGCTCCTTGGGTGAGTGCGGCTGCACGCCGGCGAGGAAGTGCTCGGGGTAGTCCCAGCGCGAACCCGCCGTTGCCGCCGCCCATTCCACGGCGCGCGCGGTCACATAATGATCGGGATTGCGCTCATACAGTGCCGAAGGATCGTATACCAGCACCGTATCCACCTTGAGCGCGCGAAAGAGGAACACAAGCCGCGCGCGAATCTCGATGATCGGCCAGGCATCCATGTTGTGGTTCGGGTAATTGAGAAACAGCGAGTCCTTGCACCCGAGCCGCTTGCCCACCTCCTGTGTGTCGCGTTCGTTCTTCCACACGATCTCGCCATAGGAGGCGCCGTCGCCCGCCGCTGAATCGTCGGAAAGCGTGATCAGGTATCCCGTGTAGCCCTCCTCGATCAGCTTGAGGACCGTGCCTCCGGCAAAGATCGGGATGTCGTCGCAGTGCGGCTGAATGGCGGCCAGCACCTTACCCTGGTGCGGCTTGCCCGGTGCCCGCCGTTCGATCACGGTGTTCACCTGATACGACGTGCTGCCCGTACCGCCCGCCTCGGCTTCCTTCGGCGGCGCTTGCCCGGGAAGCGCTGCCTGAGCGGCTGCGGGCGCTGTCAGAAAGACTCGTCTGTCCATCACGACCTCCAATGGCCGGAGAATGCCCGCAAAGCGGGTTTCCCTATGATGCCTCATTGCCGGCGAGTCATCGGCAATTCACTTGCGGGCCGGCGGACCGCCGCGCATTCCGGTACGATGTGGCGATGGATCGTAAGAAGAAACCGGATTCCCGCCGCGCGATGCTTGCCGCCACGCTGCTTGGGGGCGCTGGCTCCGGGGCTGCGCAGGCGCAAACACCCGGCGGCTGGTCGCCGAAAAAGCAAATCGCCGGAGGGCCGGTGCGTTCGGGCCATCTGCTGTTTCTGAGCGGCATTGGCGGCTGGTATCCCGAGCGAAAGCCGAAGCCGGGCGACATACGGGAACAGACCGCGGATGCGCTCACGATCATGAAGGAGTCGCTTGCCAAGGCCGGCTCGTCACTGGAGAACGTGCTGAAGGTGCAGGTGGCGCTGGTGGATCCGGAGAAGAACTGGGACCCCATGAACGAGGTCTACAACACCTTCTTCGTGAAGGACCGCCCGGCGCGTTCCTACTTCGGCTCGACCGGCTTTCGCCGCGCCGGGCAGTTGCTGCAGATCGACTGCATCGCCTACGTCGACTGACGGCAAAGGCTACCTGAAGTTCGTGTAAGGCCCCGCGTCGCGCCAGTCGCCGGCGGCCAGGCCCTCGGAATCCCACACCACTTCGCCCTTGCGCACGGTGAGAACGCAGCGCAGCTCCTGCTTGGCGGTGAGCCTGGCGCGGCCCGAATCGAGGAAAGCGAACTCTCCGTTGCGCAATTCGAGCAACGCGATGTCGGCCTCACTGCCTTCGCTGAGCGTGCCCAGGTCGGGACGCCGGATCGCCGTGGCCGGATTCACCGTAGCTCGCTCGATCACCTGCTCAAGCGTCATCCCCAGGGCAAGGAACTTTGACAGGACGTTGGTCATCGTCGCCCGTTGCAGCAGGGCGCTGCTTTTATTGAGGCCGGTGGAGATGGTGTCGGGCAGAAAGCCTTGCCTGATGGCGGGCGCGGCCATGCGGAACCAGAAGCCGGCGTCGCCGTGGCCGGCATCAAACAAAATGCCGCGCTGGCGTGCCTGAATGATGGAGACGCGTACTTTCTTCTGCTCATCGAGGAGTGGTGTAAAGCGGCCAAAGGTATGCGTGTAGAGATCGCCGGGACGCAGACGTTCAAGAATCCGATCCTGATCGACGCCGGCGACCATCACGACGGTGCCACTTAGCGTTGCGGCACGCAGGGCAAGGTCGAGCGACTTCGGAATTGCGGGCTGAGCCTGCCCCGTCCTGATGCCGACGATAATCCGCGGGTGTGTGCGTGCCATGCGCGCCGCGGCTTCGGCGTCCATCGCGGTTGGCCCGCTCCGCTTGCCGCTGCCCGGCATGCCGCCGCCGGCGATGTTCAAAAAGGCGAGCACCCGTGTCTGGGCATGATCGATGACGTGCGTCTTGAACGCTTCAAACGTATCGTGGCCGGAACTGCCGGCATCCACCGCCGTCGTTACCCCGTGGCGCAACGAGTTGTGATCGGCATTCACACTGCTCGCATCGCCGGCCGCGTCGAGGTGGGCGTGGAGGTCGATGAGCCCCGGCGTGACGTAATAGCCACGCGCCGGGATGACGCGGCGGGCGTGCGCGGCGGGAATGTCGCGTGCCACTTTGCGAATCGTACCCGCCGTCACGGCCACATCGAGGCGCTCATTGCGCTGGTTCTTCGGGTCGATCACGTGGCCGCCCTGGATGAGCAGATCGTAGATCTCCTGCGGCGCGCCGGCCGGCGTGAGCCAGAGCGTGCACAGCAGCGCCGCCATCCGTCTCATCGGATCACCTCATACTCGCCGGCCGTGGTCCATTCCGGGAAGCCACGCCCGTCGCGGTCAAACACGACCTGGCCCTCGCGCACCGTCAGCGCGCATTCCAGCCGCTTCGTGCCGAGCATCTTCTTCTGCCAGGCATCCTTGTAGGCGAACACGCCGCTGCGCATTTGCAGAACGGCGATATCGGCGGTCTGGCCCACTGATAGCGTGCCAAGTTGTGGGAACCGGGCAATCGCTTTGGCCGGGGCGGTGGTGGAGCGCGCGATCGCCTCGGGCAGCGTCATGCCCAGGTTCATCATCTTGGAAATGCAGTTGGGCATATCCGACTGCGCGCCGAGAATGCTTGACGCATGCAGGTCGGTGCTGATCGTGTCGGGCGCGAAGCCCTGCGCCATCGCTTTGGTTGCCACGGGCCATAGAAAGCTGCCCGCACCGTGGCCGAGATCGAACAGCACGCCGCGCCGCCGCGCCTCGATCATGTAGGGCTGCACCTTGCCGCTGTGCCGGTCCAGCAACTCCAACTGGCGGTCGTTGTACATGTGCGTGTGAATGTCGCCGGGGCGCATCCGGTCAAGCAGTTTTTCGCGGCTGGTGCGGCCGGTGTTGGTGAAGATCTTGTCGTCTACCATCACAGGCGCTCCGCTCAGCTTACCCGCCGCGATGGCGCGGTCGAGCGCGATCCAACCCACACCACCGAAGTGGGCGAGCTTGATGCCGGCAATGTGGCCCCGGTTGGCGGCGATCGTATCGGCGGTCTTCCGCGGGTCCATGTCGTTCACGTCGTCCTCGAACTTCGGACCGATCATGCCGTGGCCGACGATGTTGAGAAAGGCCAGCACGCGCGTGCGCGACGGTTCGATGATGCGCTTCCGCATCTCATCAAAACTGCGCCAGCCCGCGCCGCCGGCGTCGACCACCGTCGTTGTGCAGGCCGGCAACGCGGTGTCGTCGGGGAAAATGGCGCCTTCATAGCCAAAGACATGCGCGTGCAAATCGACCAGCCCCGGCGTCACGTAGAGACCCTTCACGTCGATCACCTGGCGCGCTTCGGCGGCGGGAATGCCGGCGGCCACGCGAGCGATCTTGCCGCCGGCGATGGCGACGTCGCGAACGCCATCCACCTGGTTGGCCGGGTCGAGCACATGCCCGTGTTTGAGCACCACGTCGTAGCGCGGCTGCGCCAGGAGCAGCGCCGCGGCCATTGCGCAGCAAACCAGAAGCCGCCGGGCTCCCATCGCGCTCACCTGCCTCCGGGCAAGGCTTCGCGCTGATCGCGCAGCGAGCGGGCCGCTGCGTACGCTGCCTGCTGCAGGAAGATGGCATCGACGCCGGAGAGGATGAAGCGATAGCCGAGGTCGTGATACTCGCGCACGGGTTTGCCGGGCGGCAGCAGGATGCCCGCGACCTTCCCATGCGCGCGCGCCGCCGCGGCGGTCCGCTCGACGGCCTGCACGAAGCGTGGATGGTCAAACTGGCACAGGATGCCCATGCTGAGTGTGAGATCCCATGGTCCGAGGAAGAGCACATCGACGCCCTCGATGGCGGCGATTGCGTCCACCTCTTCCACCGCCGCCTCCGATTCGATCTGGATCACGCTGAGCAAATTCTTCGAGGCCTCCAGATACGGCTGGAAATTGCCGCCATACCCGCAGGCGCGCACCGAGGAAGCCAGCCCGCGCACACCGTCGGGCGGATAGCGCATGGCAGCCACGGCGGCCCGGGCTTCATCGGCTGACTCCACGCGCGGAAACATGACGCCATGTGCGCCGCCATCCAGCGCTCGCTGCACACGCTGGCGATGGTTGTATTCCACGCGCACGATGGCGGCGCAGCCCGATGCCGCCAGGCCCTGCATCTGCGCCAGGATGTTCACCTCGTCGCCCGAACCATGTTCGAGATCGACCACCGCGCAGTCGTAACCCGCCGCGCCCATCACCTCCGCCGTGATCGCCGAGCCGAGCGAAAGAAAGCAGCCCAGGATGGTCTCGCCCGAAGCGAGCCGTTGTCTCAATTGCCGTGCCTGTTCTTGAACCGTCACGAATGCTCCTCAGCGGTTAGCGTACAACAGGGCCACGCCTCCGCCCTCGCCGTGAGCGCAACAAGCGGTAGTGCCGGCGGAAGGATTCTGTGAGCCATTGCCAAAAGGTCCGGTCATTCTCTCACGGGCTCGCCGCCGGTTGCTCCCGTCCGCCTGCGTGGACCGCTGGTCCCCGTTTCGCTACACTAGCCGCAGTATGGGCCAACACCTCACCACCCGCCGCGGCCTGCTGGCGCTTCCCGCGCTCCTTCCTGCCGCCGCCCTCACTTTCTTCGGGCAGGCATCGGCTGCCGTGCGCGGCGACGAAGTGATGTACGTCGGCGGCACCATGCAGCACATCCCGGACAAGACCGAGGGAAAACTTGCGCTCGATGCGCCCAACGGCGCGGAGTTCAACAGCGAGAAGGGCCGCTTCACGATTCTCTACAAGGGCATCACGTCACTGGAGTACGGCCAGAAGTCCGGCCGCCGCATCGGAGTGGCCATCGCCATCAGCCCCATCGCCCTGTTGTCGAAGAAGCGCAAGCACTTCCTCAGCATCGGCTTCCAGGACGAGAAGGGCGCTGGACAAGGCGCTGTCTTCGAGCTGTCGAAGAAGGAGACGCACGCCGTCATCGCCACGCTTGAGGCGAAGTCGGGCAAGAAGGTCGAGTTCGAATCCGACGATGCCCGCAAGCATTATGAGAAGGAGGCGAAGTGACCATGCTCCGGCGCAACTGGCTGGCCCTGATTCCGGCCGCGCTCTCGGCCGCCGTACGCGGCGATCAGGTGATGTATGTCGGCGGCACCATCACCGACGTGCCCGAAGCCACCGAGGGCTATCTGGAAACCACCGATCCGCAAACCGTGCTCTTCATGTCGCCCAAGGGCAGCTTCAAGATTCCCTACCGCGGCATCACGTCGCTCGAGTATGGCCAGAAGGCCGGCCGCCGAGTCGGCGTAGCCATCGTGATCACGGTCTGGGCGCTCTTCTCCAAGAAGCGCAAGCACTTCCTCACCGTCGGCTACAAGGATGAAAAGAATGTGGCCCAGGGCGTGGTGCTGGAGTTGCCCAAGGGCCGGCCCAAGGCCATCATTACCATCCTCGAAGCCCGCAGCGGCAAAAAGTGTGAATACGAGTCCGAGGAAGCCCGCAAGCACGTCCACGGCTGACCTTCCGCAGAAACCGTGATCCTCCGCGCCGCGTCTTGTCGCGTGTAAGGGTGAGAGGACAGAGGTTATGGCGGACTACAGATTCCAGGTAATGAACCAAAGCTCACGGGGGCTGTGCGGGGTTCTCTGCGTGGAGACGGCCGAGCAGTTCGGCGTGGTCCGCACGCTCCGCTGGAGCTACCACGGCCTCGGCGCGGGCCCGGCCACCAGCGGGTCCGGCTATGGCTCGCCCTCCGGCTCGATGCTGGTGATGCAATTGCCCAGCGGCGAAGAGTGGGCGCGCATTCTGCACTGTGCCCCGCACGAGTTGCGCACCGGTGTGAGCTACACCATCCAGTCCTGCGCCGGTCACGACGTGGCCACCCTGGTCGAACAGGCCCAGCCGCGCTACTATCGCGCGGCGGCCTAAGCCGGACGCGCGGCGGGAACGCTTAGTGTAAGTGTGTAATGTGCGTTACATAGTGGCGTGCCTTACGTCACAAGACAGTCTATGAGCGCGGAAACTATCACCTTCCGGCCTTTGAAGACTTCTTCTCTTTCCGTACTCTGGCGACTAATCCTTGTCTACTTATCAACCGATATAAGGGTGTCTGGTTTGTACAAGGAAACGTCGATGTTACCACGCAGAACGCTCTTGCCGATCCTCACCCTGTCTTGTGGCCCGCTTGCCCCGCTGTTCGCGGCCGTGCGAGGGGACGAAGTCATGTATGTGGGCGGCACCATGCAACAGATTCCGGACAAGAGCGAAGGCAAATTGACGCTGGAGTCCATGTCGGGCGCGGAGTTTAGCTGCAAGAAGGGGCAGTTCACCATCCCGTACAAGTCCCTTCATTCGCTTGAATATGGGCAAAAGGCAGGCAGACGGCTTGGAGTCGCGTTGGTAATCAGTCCGATCGCCCTGCTGTCCAAGAAGCGAAAGCACTTTCTCAGTGTGGGTTTTGAGGATGCCGCAGGGACCAAACAGGGGGCGGTCTTTGAACTCGCGAAGGGGCGGACGCACAGCGTTATCACGACGTTGGAAGCCAGGTCGGGCAAGAAGGTCGAGTTTGAGTCTGAAGATGCGCGCAAGCACTATGAGAAGGAGGGTCGGTAAATGCTGCGACGGACTTGTCTGGCCCTGCTTCCGGCAGCCGCGCTGACGGCTGCGGTTAGAGGTGACGAGGTGATGTACGTCGGGGGAACGATTGCTGGACTGCCCGAGGCTACTGAAGGCAACTTAGACACTTCGGATCCGACCGTGATGAAGTTCAGCTCTTCGAAGGGACAGTTCTCGGTGCCTTACGACGGCGTCACTTCCATCGAGTATGGCCAGAAGGCCGGACGCCGGCTGGGAGTGGCTATCGCGATCACGGTGTGGGCGCTATTCTCCAAGAAGCGTAAGCATTTCCTGACGGTCGGCTACAAGGACGAGAAAGACGTGGCGCAGGGGATCGTGCTCGAACTGCCGAAGGGACGGCCCAAGTCGATCATTACCGTCATCGAAGCTCGCAGTGGGCTGAAATGCGAATATGAGTCCGAGGAGGCTCGAAAGCATGTTCATGGGTAGGTACTTGCCGATTCTGCTGTTCGTGTTTCCTCTCTCGGCGCAGACGCCCTTGTCGCAAGTGCGAAAAGTGTGTGTCGATAAGATTGTTGGGCCTGAGCCATTGGCGAGTGCCACGCGGGAACTGGCGTTCACCGCCTTGTACGCCACGAAGCGATTCGCTGTTCTGGAAAAGTGCGACAAGGCGGAAGCGAGCTTGAAAGGGGCGATTCTCGAGGTCGCTGACCGGCAGAGCCGGGCGGAGAGCGAGAGCATCGGATTTGGGGCAGTGGCAGGAGGTGCAAACGCCTCGGGCGGCGGGATTGCTGGCGTGGGTGGCAGCAATGGTGAAACGCTCACACGGTCAGACGTCAAGCGGCAGGCCACCCTGGCGCTGCGACTGGTGGATAGCGATGGTGCCGTGCTGTGGGCACATTCTCAGGACAGCGCGGGTGGAAAGACGAAAGCCCCCATGGCGGACGCCATGGAGCGCGCAGTCCGTCAGTTGGTAAAGGACTCGGTCAGGACAGGCAGCGAAGCCCCGGCGCCCCTCGCCACAGAGTTGCAGGGCAAGCCATAGAGGGAGTCGGGGGAGCAGCGCTTTCAGGTGCTTCGCGCGGCGGCCTAAGCCGGACGCGCGGCGGGAACGCCGCTCACCGCCTGCGGCGCGTAGGTCAACGGCGGAACGGGGATGACGATCCAGGCGATCAGATAGGCCACCAGCGCCAGCCCCACGCTATAGACCACGCCGCACAGGAACAGCAGGCGCACGATGGTCACATCCCAGCCCAGGTAGTCGGCGAATCCGGCGCACACGCCGCCCACTTTGCGGTCAGCCCGCGACAGCATGAGCTTCTTCGGCGGTCCCGGCGGAGGCGCGTTGTAGGTTGGTCCGGCGACGCCCGTCGCCGCTCCACACTGGCCGCAGAACCGGTCCAGGTCTCTCGTTTCCTTCCCACATTGTGTGCAGTACATGGTTTCTGCCCTCTCCGCTCAGGAGAACGCAGGCCGGGGCGGGGAAGTTCCGTGTAAATGGAGACGGGGCGTCGAGTCCGGCCGTTACTCTTTTTCAATCCGCACGGCAGCGATCTTGAACTCAGGCTCCTTGCTGCCTGGGTCGAGCGCGTCGATGGTGAGCACATTCACCAGCCGCTCGGGATCGTGCATGTGAACGAACACCGACCCTTCGCGCGCGTTCTCGGTCTCGCGCGCCACCAGCGTCAGTTTTCCCCGCCGCGACACCAGCCGGATGCGGTCGCCATCCTTCAGATTCAGCCGCTTCAGGTCGGCCGGATGCAGCTCCGCCACCGCTTCCAGATTCAACGGCCGCAGCGCGGGCACACTGCCCGTCATGGTCGCCGTGTGCCAGTGCTCAAGCACGCGCCCTGTGGTCAGCGACATCGGATAGTCGGCGTCGGTGACCTCGGCGGGCGGCTTCTGGTCCCGCAACCACACCACCGCCTTATTGTCCGACCGGCCATAGAACCGCACCCGTTGCGCATGCGACGCGCCCACCAGCGGATCGTCTCCCCGCACATACCGCCGCTTCGTGCCCGGATGGTTTCCCTCTGGCAACGGCCACAGCAGCCCGTGCGCCGCGCGCAGCCGCTCGCGCGTCATGCCGGAAAAATCATACGCGGTGCCCTTGGAGGCCTTCAGGATGTCCTCCCAAGCCTCGGCCGGTGTCTTGTAGGGAATCAGCTTGCCGTGTCCCAACCGCCGCGCCAGGTCGCACAGAATGTCGAAATCGGGCCTCGCCTCGCCGGGCGGCTGAATCGCTTTTTCCAGCAACTGGTAGCGCCGCTCGGTGCAACCATACACGCCTTCCTTCTCCACCCACAGCGCCGCCGGCAACACCACGTCGGCCAGTTCGCTCGTGCGCGTCGGATGATACGCCTCGGCGACCACCAGAAAGCAATCCTCCGAAGCCATCGCTTTCCGGTAGCGCGAGGCGTTGGGCAGGCTGTGACCCGGGTTCGTGGTCATCACGTAAACAGCCTTGATCGTGCCCGATTCGACCGCCTGGAACAGCTCCACGGCAGACGGCCCCGGCTTGGGGTTGATCGTCCCGGCCGATACCCCCCACAGCTCCTCCATCTGGCGGCGGTGCTGCTCATTCGCAACCAGCCGCCCGTAGGGCAACAGATGCGACAGCGCCCCGCCATCGCGCACACCGCCGCAGGCATTGGGTTGTCCAGTCAGCGAAAAGGGCGTCGATCCCGGCAGCCCAATCTTGCCCGTGATCAGGTGCAGGTTGTTCAGGATGTTGTTCAACCAGACGCCTTGAATGCGCTGGTTGACGCCCATCGTCCACATCGACATCGTCGCCCGTCCGCGCTCGCCAAACCAGCGCGCCGCCTGCACGATGTCCTCCACGCGGCATCCGGAATCGGCCGCCGCCCGCTGCGGCGTGTAGGCTTCGAGGAATGTCCGGTAGTCCTCGATGGTCTTATTCGCTTCGGCTCCCGCGCCATACGTTACGTGCTGGCGTAGAAACTCCAGGTCCGCTAGACCCTCCTTGAAGATCACGTGGGCCATGGCATTCACAATCGACAGATCCATCCCCGGCTTGGGCAACAGCGTCAGATCGGCATACTGCATCGTGCGCGTGCGGCGCGGGTCCACCACAATCAGCTTCGTATCCGGAGCGCGCTCTTTTCGTCGCAACATGCGCTGGTACAGGATCGGATGCGCCTCAGCGGCGTTGGACCCCACGAGGAAGTACACGTCGGCATGGTCGATATCCTCGTAGCAGCCCATCGGCTCGTCCTTGCCGAAACTGCTGATATAGCCGCCCGCCGCCGACGCCATGCACAGCCGCGGATTCCCGTCGATGTTGTTGCTGCGAATGCCCGCCTTCATCAACTTGTTGGCGACCCAGGTTTCCTCGGTGAGCGCCTGGCCTGAGCCATAAAACGCCACCGCCTCCGGACCGTGCCGCTCGATGGTCTCCTGGAATCGTGCCGCCACCAGAGCCATGGCCTCTTCCCAACTCGCTCGCACCAGCTTGCCGCCACGCCGGATCAGCGGATGCGTGAGCCGGCTGGGCGAGGTCAGGATCTGCGGTAGCATGGCCCCCTTGATGCACACGAATCCGGCGTTGTGATTGCGCTCATCGCCTTTCACCGCCGTCACCGTGTTGCCCTTGACGCCCACGTACACGCCGCAACCAGTGCCGCAGTAGCGGCACACCGTCTTCACCCAACGGTCCGGCTCGGCCACGGCAAAGGCGCGCGCCGCCGGCGCCGGCGCCTCGCCCATGAGGGCAAACGTGGGTAGCTCCAGGATGTGACGCCGGGAAAGGGGGGTCATTTCGCGCCTCCGTTCGGATCGTTCTTGTGCAAGGCCATGTGCGGGTTCAACCGGTGCGGAACGTGGCAGCTCCAGCAATCCTTATTCTTCATGACGGGCGTCTTCAGCGAGTCCACTTGCGCCGCATGGCACGGCTGGCAGCGCTCCGGTCCGGGCTTGGCTACGAAGCCGGCCTGGGTGGACCCGTGACAAACCGGACAACCCACCAGTCCCCGGCCATGTTTAGAGCTCTCATAGTCGGCGACCACGGGCGGGTGCGTGGCCCTGTGACAATCGGCGCAGTCGCCGGCCCCTACATCGGGGTGTGCGCGCGCGACCATTCGCTTCGACGCCGCCGGTGGCCTGGGCGTTTTGGGCGGTGGCACGGTCTGAGAAAGAAGTGGAAAACTGAGGAGGAGGGCGAAGCAGTGCCTGAGCATCAAGCTAATGATACGGCTGACATAGGCGGCTCTCGTGTGACTCCAGTCACAATCATCCCCGGTGGCGCTCAATGTCTACATTCGAAGCCGCGCAGGCCCTCGATTGTGGAAAATTCCGACCGGTTAGTTGCTGCGGTAATTGGTGAACTGCGTGTCGATGCCGAAATCCTGCCCGCGCAGGGCGGCGATTACGTCCTGCAGCGTGTCGCGATCCTTGCTCGAAACGCGCACCAGGTCGCCGTTGATGGCGGCCTGCACCTTCTTCTTCGAGTCCTTGATGAACTTCACAATCTCGCGCGCCTTCTCAATGGGGATGCCTACTTGCAGGGTCACCTCCTGGCGCACCGTGCTGTTGGCGGCCGGCTCCACCTTGCCGTAGGTGAACGCCTTGAGCGGCACCTTGCGCTTCACCAGTTTGCCTTGCAGCACCTCAGTGACGGCGGTGAGCTTGAACTCATCGGCGCTGGTCAACACCAGCTTCTTGTCCTTCTCGTTCAACTCAATGTTGCTCTTGGAATCCTTCAGATCGTAGCGCTGTTGGATCTCCTTGAGCGCCTGCTGCACGGCGTTGAGAACCTCGGGCATGGAGATCTCGGATACGATGTCGAAACTGTTATCGGGCATATTCGGTTGTTTTCGGCGAGCGTGCTCAGTGGCCCAGCGCCACCAGAACCCGTTCGGTGATCTCTTCGATCATAGCCGGAAGCGAGGCGTCCAGGGCAAGCGTGATGGCGGCGCGCACGCGCTCCGGGTCGGGCCGCATCTGCGCCGGGTCGACCACGCGCACGATTTTTTCGCCTTCCGCCAGCAACGGCGGCGGTCCCTCCGGCACATCGGCGCCGAACAGCCCGCGTGAGTAGCGCGAGGCTTCCACCAGCGGGCCGATCATCGCCACCACGGCGCTCGCTTCAAACGGCTTCTTGAGAATCCCGTCGCAGCCTGCGCGCCTCGCCTCTTCCTCGTCGAATGGCTCCAGCATGCCCGCTGTCAGCACGACGCGCGTATGATGCAGTGCCTCGTCGCTCTTCACCGCACGGCAAAGCTCGAAGCCCGAGGTGCCGGGCAAGTAAGCGTCGGCCAGCATCACATCCGGCGCACCGTGGGAAAGCTGATCGAGCGCTTCTTCGCCATCGGTGGCCGTGAGCAGCTCAAAGCCCTCTTCGCGCAGAATTCGTTCCCCCATGCGCTGCGCATGCGGCGAATCATCGGCCAGTAGAATGCGTCCCAGCATCAGGCGGCGCTACTTCTTCTTCGTTTCCTTCTTCTGCTGCTGGTTTTTGAGGCGTGCGTCCTCCTGGGTGTCGAGCGCGCTGTTGGGACCTACCGTGGTTACACCGACGTCGGTCGTGGTGGGCTGCGCCGCCTGAGCCGCCGCGGCGGCAATCTGCTCAGGCGTGGGCACGCTCACCGGAACGCTTGGCCGCAGGCTGGTGGTCGCCGGATTGCCGCTCTTGGCCGCCAGGTGCGTATCCGGGCTCTTGCTGAACACGCCCCAGAAGTTGCCCATCATGCCCTTCTTGGTCATGTTTTCCTGCTCATACTGCATCCGCGCCAGCGACACCGGATCGGCTTCGGGAATCTCGGCTTCAAGCTTCTTCAATTCCCCTTTGGCCTGTTCGGCGCGCGCGCTCAACGGGTACTCCTTCACCAGCCGCTGGAAGCTGGCCACGGTCTGTTCCTTAAAGCGCGGCCCCAGCTTCGCATACGCATCCCCGGTGAGCCACAGCGCCTCGTCGGCCTGCGAATAGAGCGGGTAGTGCGTCACCATGTTCTCCAGCCGGTTGGCGGCCGAAGGGAAGCTTCCCTTCTTGTGATAAAACGCACCCACGCGGTATTCGCCCTCGGCGATCACCTCTTGAATGTTGCGCAGCGTCTGGGCCACCCTCGGGGCGAACTTCGAATTGGGGAACTGCAGCAGCAGGTTGCGGCACTCGTCCTCGGCGCGGATGGCGTGCGTCTGGTCGCGGTCGGGCTTTTCCATCTGCTTGTAGTGGATCATGCAGACCTTCTCCTGCGCCTCGGCCGACTCTTCCATCGTCGGATAGAAGAGGATAAAGTCCTTGTACTCGGCCTCGGCCTGCGCCAGCGCGTGCGAACCGCCCTCGCGCATCCAGCTGTCAGCAATCGCCAGTTTCGACTTGGCCATGAACTCGCTCGTGTCGTAGGTGTTCATGAGCGTGTTCAGCGTCAGCCGAGCCACTTCGTAGCGGCCCTTCTCAATGTCGTTGATCGCTTTGTCGAAGAGCACCTTGTCCGGCTGCTGCGTGTCCTTGCCGATGGGGTTCTCATACTTCTTGCGGCGGAAGCCGCAGCCAGTGGAGAGCGCCGCCACCAGTGTCACCGTCAGGCCCACCAGGGCCAGTTTGCGAAGACGAATCATCCAGAACACTCCTGCTTGCATGTTTCCCGCGCCAATTGCCTACGTTCCCACAGCCGTCGCCTCACGGGCTTCGGTCTGCATCTCCTCAATCGCCGCCGCCGGGTTCTTCGCGCCAAACACGTTTGAGCCGACGACAAACCAGTCCACACCGGCGCGCACACATTCTCCGATGTTGCGCGCGCTGATGCCGCCGTCAATCTGAATCGGAAAACCCAAACCCAGGCTGCGGCGCTTCTGATCCAAGGCGCGCACCTTATCCAGGACGCGCCCAATGAAATTCTGTCCCCCGAAACCAGGGTTTACGCTCATCAGCAACACATAGTCGACGATGGGCAACACCTCTTCGAGCGTGGAAATCGGCGTGGCCGGATTCAGCACCACGCCCGCCAGCTTTCCCGTGCCCTGAATGAGCCGTATCGTCCGGTCCAGGTGCCGGCAGGCCTCCTGGTGCACCGAGATCGAATCGGCGCCCGCTTCGGCAAAGGCCTCGATGTAGCGGTCGGGCTCCTCGATCATGAGGTGCACATCCAGCTTCAAATCGGTCACCTTGCGCAGGCTCGCCACCACGGGCACGCCGATGGAAATGTTGGGTACGAAGTGGCCGTCCATCACATCGCAATGCAGCATCGAGATGCCGCTCGCGCGCACGCGCGCCACCTCAGCCTCAAGGTTGGCAAAGTCGGCGGCCAGGATGGAGGGCAGAATCTCGATCATAACGCCCAAAGAGTGCGGAAAATCAGCGGTTTCGGAACTAAGTCGATGTTATCACAGCGGCGAAGAAGCCGTCGCCCGGCTCGCTGCCCGGCAGCCGGTAGTGTGATCGTTCCAGCCGCCACCCCGTAACTCCCTGCAAGGCTTCTGCCACCGTCTCTTCGTTCTCTCTTCTCTCCAGCGAACAGGTGGAGTAAACGACCCGGCCGCCCGGCGCGGCGCACTTCAGCGCATTGCGCAGCAACTTCACCTGGCGCTCGTGCAGATTGTCCAAATCCTCGGGTTGGATGCGCCAGCGGATCTCCGGGTTACGCGCCAGCGTCCCCGTTCCCGAGCACGGCGCGTCGACCAGAATGCGGTCAAACAGCCCGACCGGGAAGGGAAGCGGACGTGTGCCGTCCAGGACCACTGTGGGCACACCCTGTGCCGCCACGTCACGCGCCCGGGCCAACGTGCGGTCGCTCGCCACGCCGCGAATGGGCGTCTCGGCCGCCTGCAGTGACTTGCCGCCCGGCGCCGCGCAGAGGTCCAGAAAGCGCTGCCCTGGTTCCAGCCCCAGCAGCGGAACAATGCTCTGCGAACCGATGTCTTGCACGCGAAAGCCCTCCGGCGCGGGACCCTTCGGCCAGCGCCAGCAGCCCGGCACAGCGGTGGCATCGGCCCCTTCCGGTGCGCTCGCCCCCGCCGGAACACGCAGGTAGGTCTCCGGCGCCTCCAAGGCCGCCTGCGCGATGGCGGTAGCGGCATCCTCTCCGTACGCTTCCTCCCAGGAGCGCAAAATCCACTGCGGCATACACAACTCCACTGCCCGCCCCGGCCAGCGCACGTCCTCACGCGTCACCTTGCGCAGAATGGCATTCACGAAGCCCGTCGCCGAACGGTTGCGCGCCCGCCGCACCATCTCCACGCTCTCGCTGATGGCCGCATGCGGCGGAATGCGCTCCAGGTAGCGCATCTGGTAGATGCCCAGGCGCAGCGCCAGCAGGACTTCGAGATCAAAATGCGCCGGATCGCGCCGTGAGAAGTGCCCCGCCAGGTAATCGAGCTGCGGTTGCCGGCGCAACACGCCCAACACAAGCTCCGTCGCCAGGCCCGCATCGCGGCCATCGAGGGCGGCGGTGCGTTCGTGCAACAGGTCAGTGGAGTGCGCGCCGTCTTCGACGAGCGTGAGAATGTCGAAGGCGACGCGGCGGGCTGGCGAAAGGGAAGGCAACTCCCATGATCCTACGCCGCGCTCCACGCCGTCAGCGCGCCTTCTCCACCTCCGCCGCGAACACATAGGTGTCGCCGAACATGTTCGACCGGAACACCACCCACTTCTGGTCCGGCGTGAAGCTCACGTTCGGCTCCAGCCGGTATTGGTGCTTGGCCATGTTCACCAGCTTCGCGGCGTGCAGTACGCCCGGCTGCACGAACGCCGGATCGTCCACGCCGCGGTTGGGCAGCAGTTCCGGCCGGAACAGATAGATCCACTGCCCATCCTTGGCCCGCGCCACCTGCCCCGGATCGCCTCCATCCCCGGCGAATAACTTGCCGTCGCGCGTCACATTGAAGTGAATCGACCACTCATCGCGCTGCAAGTGATACCAGCGCCTGCGGCCCGAATCCACCTCGTAGGCCGCCAGCCAGAAGTCCTCGCCGCGCGGTGTTTGTAAGTCGTAGTAAATCGTCTTGCCATCAGCGCTCCAGAACTCATGGCCCCAGATCTCCATGGCCATCGTCCGCGTATGGATCTTCTGCAAACCGGAGCCGTCGGTCCGAATCGTCCACAGACGGTCCACCTTGTGCCATGGCCCCTCGTGGCAGAACATGAGCAGTCCCGGGTCAGTGGGCGAGAACAACAGGTGGTTCAGCCAGTCGTTGGCGCGGTGCACCACGCGCGTCGCGCCCGTTTCCACGTTCACCGTATACATGGCCATGGGCAGCCGCGACGCCCAGCGCTCCTCCATCATCTGCCCCTTGTTGCGGGGCTGGTCGAGCGGGTGGCCCTGCGACCCCGGCGCCGACGGTGCGCGGTTCGACCCATAGTCGCGTCCGTCGCCCTCAATGTAGGTCCCGGCCAGCAGCGTCTCATCGGCATTCACCGTGGAAATGGAACCGCGCGGCGGCAGCGCGGCGATCTTCCGCGCCTCGCCCGTCTCAATCGAACTCCACCACGCCGCCCCATCGCGAATGTAGTAAACGCGGGCGTGCTTGCGACCGGCGTCGATCATCCGCACACGCCCTTCCACCACCAGCCGCGCCTTCCGCGTCGCCAGTTCCAGCGTGTGAATCCCTTTCGGCGACGTGTAGATCAGGAAGCGCCCATCGGCCGAGTAGCCGTTCTGGTTGAAGTACAGGCTCGCGCTCCCCGGTTCGTCCGTCAGCCGCACCACGCGCTGGCCCGTATCGGGGTCCACCCACTCGCGCGGGGGCTCAGCAGCCAAAGCCACCCAA